>CANOCU010000027.1 GCA_947564645.1 uncultured Lachnospiraceae bacterium | reverse complement strand
CTATCATACAGGTTTGCTCCGGTTTTGTATAGGTACTCACTATCTACCGTTTACAAAGTAACTACAGATTTATGTCAAATTTGTCTATATTATAGTCATTTTCCACTGCTGTGTCAATCTGTTTTTCCGGTTGTTCTTTAAAAAGAGGAATCCGCTGAAGTGTACTTTAACAAACCCCAAAATAAACGGTTTGCTAAATATATAGAGGCGGGCAAATGGAAGAAAATGACAGCAAAGTAACCTATATTCTATGTCAAGGTAGAAGGAGGAAAGTGATGAAAAAAAGAATTGTGAGTGTTGCTCTGATTCTTGCACTGTGTCTGAATATGCTACCGGCCGGTGTGTTCGCCGCAGAGGCGGATGAGACAAAAATATGCGGTCACCATCCGGAACACACGGCAGAGTGCGGATATGTGGAAGAAGTGCAGGGGTCGCCTTGTACGCATGAGCATACGGAAGCATGTTATGAGTTTGTAACAGAGTGTATTCACGAACACACGGACGAGTGCTATTCGGAGGTACCAGCCTCTACGCCCGAGGAAGGGGGCGGTGAGTCTGATGAAGAGCAGACCGATCTGCCTGAAGAAGGGGGCAGTGCGTCTGATACAGAGCAAGGGAATCAGGAGGACACGGAACAGAGTGATGAGTCCGGAGCCGAACAGGAGGCATCTATTGTAATGTTGTCAGCCTCTTTTGAAGGAACGCTGCCCTCAGAATCTGATGCCGATCAGGACAGGAGTCTGCATTGTACGCATGAATGCAGCGAAGAGAGCGGATGCATTGTTAAAAAATTACATTGTACGCATGAACATGACGATGCTTGTGGCTATGTGGAGAGCGTTCCTGGCCACCCCTGCGAATATGTATGCAGGATCTGCCTGCTGCAGGAGCTGATCGATGCCCTGCCGGAAAAGATAACGGAGGAAAACAGGGAGGACGTGATCGGAAGCCTTGATGAGATACTGGATAAATACGAGGCTCTGACAGGGGAGGAACAGGAACAGGTCGATCTCACCCGTTATGAGAAGCTGCGCGATCTGCTTGAAGGGGACGAAAAGGGTGAGCCGTCCTATTATCTGTTCGTACTTCATTCCCTGGATCTTGATGGAGATCTGTATTGCGGCACGGAACTCATTGAGCTTGGCAGTGACAATCTGAAAGAAGAGTATGACCTGCATGAGGTCATCATGGACAAAGAAGGAATGGAAGCTGTCGGCGCGAGCTATTATGACGAAGCATCAGGCGGCCTGGAGGAGAGCTGGACGGTCTCCTTATCTGCCTTTACACAAGCCGGGGACCCGGAAGACGGTTCTGACTATTATGCAGTGCAGGCCGTGATCGAATATGGCGTGGCAGATGGTTACACGGCAGTCGTCCCGGAAGACGTAGAGCCGGCTGATGACCCTTACGGGATCATGACGTTGATGGGCTTTACCGGAGGTGACATTAAGGACATCATCTTTGAGCCCGCAAACATTGTTACGGTCACGGTGAATTATATGTATTCTCCTACGGGAGGATTGTCCGGTATGCCTGCGGCGGCGCCGAGAGAGTACCAGATCGCGGTGACGAAAGATACGGATGCCGTACTGGAAAAGGTGGCGATTCCCAACGCGGACGGAGGATACCCGAATCTGGAAGGGTTCCGTATTGTATTGGATTCTGCTCCGCTGAATGCGTTTCTCGTAAATCCGGCTCTGGCGGATGAGATGAGTAGGAATCCGGATCCGAATACGATCGAGAATGCCTTGGAAAATGATTTATTTACGATTGATACGGACAAAGAGGTATATTATAACCAAAACAACCATAGCACCGTGAATCCGGGCTATGGAAATCCTTATTCCGATCAATATAATGCTGCCTGGAACAGCGCGCGCAGTATTACCGGATCGGATGCTGACGGAGCCGTTAACTATACAGCGACGGCCAGTTCAGGCAGTGGCAGTCAAAATCTGGGAGCAACGCCGTTAACGGATCCGGAACTGACAGTGACGATCCCGGCAGCGCGGGTGAACCAAATTCTGGAAGCGCTGAAAGCGAATCCGGACAGCGCGGCGGTGAAGGAAGCGCTGACGGTAACGGTCTATTATCGGCGGAATGCAGGTGAGTACACGGTCAATCATTGGGTACCCTATCTGTCCCCGGCGGAGCAGGGGGATAATGAGCATACAACAATAAACGGCGTTACTTATTGGAATGTCTATCCGGAGGAGAAGCAGGGCCGTATTGGCGCTATGACCAACGCCATTTCCGGTATGGATCAGATGGACCGGACGGGTGTGGATCAATGGATAGCAGACGGAGGATTCGATTTCAGACCGTACGTGACACAGGGATTTGCCCAGCAGATTGTGGCTTCGGGAGGTACGACTGAAGTTGATATCTATTATGATTCGGCCAGTGAATACCGTATCATCTTCGACACGAACGACACCTATATTCCACGCGTATCGGTAAATGCGAATGATACGTTGGTGTTTGATTATGCTGCTGGTAACGGTAATGGTTCGTTAACGGTCCGGGACAGCAGCGGAGCGGACTATCCTGATCAGGGGGCGGCGGCTGACTATCAGAATCCGACCAGAATGGGCTATCGATTCCTGGGCTGGCGGTATGAAGTGAAGGCAGACAGCGGTATCGCCGATGCGTATCAGGATCCGGAAGATGGAAAATGGTATGTCAGGATAGACGACACGAACAGTTCACAGTTTAAGATCGAGGTGGATGAGAATAAGACGACGGTCATCGTTTTGGCAAGCGGTGATGCAAATACGGTGAAGGCGATCCATCTGTATCCAATCTGGGAAGAGGCGGCAGCTAATGTCCGCGTCGTATTCTGGACGGAGGATCTTGGCGGGGCAGAGAAGGATGTAGACGTAGATGTGCAGAATGGAAAAGGCCCCTATATGCAAAACTTAGGAGGCGCTTATCTGAATGGAACTGCGGACACGGTCGGCAGCAGCTTTTCCAACGCAGGCAGCTTTACTTTTACGGCCACGACAGGAGCTGCATTGAATCTGTCGGTCGGCAGTGGACAGAGTGCAGTCCTTGCGACATCAACGGCAGGGACGTTTCAGGTGACAGGGGATAAGGTAAGCGGCAGTCTGACAGATATGATTAATCAGATGTTCCGGAAACGTATGTCGGATGTAACGCCCACCGCCGGTGCTGTGGTGAATTCATCGGTATTTTATCATCCCTATGCAGTGCTGGGGGCAGATAACAATAACTTCACGGTTGCGGCGGACGGCTCCACCGTGATCAATATACGCTATGCCAGGAATGTATATAGTCTGGATTTCACTTATTATGGGACGGTTAACGGCAATCCTTCTATTGCGACCAATGCGAAAGGATATTCCGGATTGGATAATCCGGAGGACTATGCGGCACAAAGAACAGGTGTTGCAGGTAACTTACAGAATGCATGGGACAGGGTTACGAATGTGAATAACCTTACCGTACCGCAGAAGGTCACAGTCAGGGCGAAGTACGGCGCCGATTTGCGGGAGGTCTGGCCCAGAACCTACAGTGAGACGATAGCTACTACCTATGGCAGCAATAATAGCAGCAGGACTCCGACCTTTACATCCTGGGCAACCACGGCAGGGGGATATAATCAGAGATTTAAAGATAATAATGATGCAGAACCAACGATTATGGGTGTTTACAGCGCGATGGACGTGGATGTGATCGCCGATCCGACTGATAGCAGCACAACACACCATATGTATGCTTACTGGTGCCCAAGTAAGGCTCCCAGCCATTATCGATTCAACCATTGTTTTGAGATACCGGATCTGACCTGGGATGAACTGACAAGCGCTGCTGATACAAGAAGAAATGCTCTCAGCGAGAAGACTGTTGCTGGTATTGGTAAGCATAATCCGCAGACGGCCAATGACAGGGCAGACACAATTTACCTGGTTCCTGTAAACGGTACACTGGGAGATAAATTTGCGGACTATGCGGATGTTCTGCTGAAAGTGACTCCGGGAAATGGCTCCTATACTTTCGGTGAAGCATCCGAGAATGGCACTCATTATGTAGTGCGTCGGTATGAGAGCGAGAACAATGTCGCTCAAAAAGAGAGGGTATATGCGCTTGCGAGACAGGTGGATGCCATTTCCACGAATACAGTAAAAAACCAGAACCCGAGTGCACGACTTCACATGGAACGTGCCAATGGCATTCCGGATCATGCAACAAATGCGTCTGACGACGATGGCAGGAGTACGTATGATGATCCGAATGCCACAAATGCAGATAGGCGAAATTACCAGATCGGTACGGCAGAAAATCCTTACGACCTGTTCTTCTATTATGACCGTGAACGTATGACTATCACCTATATGGTACCGGCCAGAGATTCCGATTCGGGAGAATACACGCTGGGAACGAAGGAAGTGCCGTATGGCGCAAGCTTAAAGAAATATGATGTGCAGCTTGACGGAAATCCGTCTTCTGCAGGCAATAACGGGACACCGGACAATAAGCGCTACAGTAATGATCCGAAATTCGCGGGTTTCTGGCAGGCGGTTGGCACAGGGAATGCAGGTGAGGGTCTTCAGAACGGATACGCCCGCACGGCACCCAACAGTGCAGCGGACGGAAAAGGCATATGGACTTTCCAGGGATGGTCTTTGGACCGTGCTCTGTCACAGTCCGCAGATTTTACCGGTACGATGTCGGGTAATCTGAGACTCTTTGCGAATTGGACAGAACCGACCTATCAGGTGACATTCGATCTGGCGGGCGGTGTGCTGGCGGACGGAGCGACCGGGCCGATTGTCGAGGAAGGTCTGCTTGCGAACCAGGGATATACAAGCAATGAGAAGGCGGATATTCCCAGGCCGACACGAAACGGCTTTACGCTGTCCGGATGGAAATGGTTCGAGGAAGACGGTGTGACAGAAGTATCTAACTTTACCTTCGAGACGCCGATCACGCGGAATATGGCAGCCGTAGCGCAGTGGACTACTTATGCGGAAGATCCTTATCAGTATAAAGTATGGTATCTGACCAATGATACGGATCCTGTGACGCGCAGGGAAGGCGAAGGATGGATAGATGAGCAGGAATCGGGAACGCCCGGAAACCATACACAGAATGGAGCTGTGAACACGACCAACTACAATAAAGTACTTGGCTGCAAGTTCATTACAGGAAGATTTCCAAAGGGGATCAATCTTCTGCTAGGCGCGGAGCGCTTTGAGGGATATCTTCCCTACAATGGCAATGCGTCGATATTGCTTGGGGATTCGAATCCGGATGCGACTGCCGCTGATACGCAGTATGTTGCATATTTCTATTATAATAAAGCAAGAATACAGTGGGTTGTTTACGCGTAGTTTTACCCTGAAAACACCGGTCTATGTGCAGAATCCGGAACCTGGTAAGCAGGCGGAATGGTGGAAATTTACCGGCTGGAGCCTGGGAGATAATACAACTGCAAACACTACTACGCGAGCAGTAGAGGAAGAATACCAGACCCTGGAAGTACATCGTTCTCTCGGCAATCTGATATTCTTAGCAAACTGGGAGCGTGCAGAGGCAGGCCTGACAGTACAGAATAAGGTGATCACGAACACCGGATTGACAGCAATTCCGGATGAAGCGTTTGTATATACGATCACACTGCCGGCAGGTACAGATCCGACCAGTCTGTTTGCATATAAGACGGATAAGACGGGCGTTGTAACGGAGTTTGCGATACCTGCAGGCTGGGATGGTAAGTTTACGCTGAAAGATGGCGAGACTATGAGTTTCGGTGGTTTGACAGGCGCCTATACCGTGGCGCAGACGAAGACGGGAGATCTGTTTGACGACACGAAGAAGAATTATTATAAATTGATCCAGGTAACGGAGGATGGAGCAGTAGTCGGAAATGTGGCTGCGGATGGCAGTGAAACCGGTGCGGTTATAAGCGGCAGCCACGGCAATACGCTTGGCGGTGGAAATCTGCTTGATGCATTGATCTTTACCAACGAGTATGTGGCCAGTGCAGATCTGGATACCGATCCGGATCAGGCAGGTAATCAGGGCTTTCCGGTGACGAAGTATCTGCTGGAAGAAGATGCGGATGGTAATCGTATCCGCAGGAATTTCTTTGGCGGCAATCCGTATGAGTTTACGATCCGTGCAGGTGCGCAGAGTGCAGAAGGAACGCCGGTTCCGGGTGCGGTCGTTCTGCACTCTGCGGCGGGAGTCCAGAGTCTTAGCGGTGCTTTTGACAGTGTTCGCTTTACGAAGACGGGCATCTATACGTATGTGATTCGTGAAAGCAGGCCCAGCGGAACCGGAGTGCCCGGTGTCAGTTATGATCCGACGCGGTATCGTGTCACGGTGGAAGTGTCGGCGGACGATACGGATCCGGGCAGTCTGAAAGCAACGATAACGAGAGTAGAGTCGCGGACGACGGAAGATACCAGCGGAGGAACAGATGCCGGATGGACGGTTATCGCGGGAGGAACAGGCAATCTGGAAGGAAACATTGTATTCAATAATGTCTATAATACGACACAGATCAGCAGAACCTTCCAGCCGACGAAAGTATTGACAGGCCGTAATACGCCTCTTGCCGCAGGCGAGTTTACATTTACTTTAACGCCGGCGGGTTCGGTAAACATGACGAAGGCGCAGGCTCAGGCATATCACAATGCATCTACGGATGATGCGAAACTGACGTATCTGCAGGGACTGGATAACGACAATCGTTTTACGGCGGATGAAGATCAGCCGATGCCCGGTAATGTGGGAGCCGACCATAAGGTGACGAACGGAGAGTCGGGCGCGATCCTGATCAATCCGATTACCTATACCAGTTCTCATATGGACGGTCAAAGATATGGCAAGGTATATAAGTACACGATCCATGAGGATGTTCCGGCAGGAGCGGTGAATGGCAAGTATAATGGTATGGTTTATGATACCGCTGCGCGGACATTGTATGTATATGTACATCTTCATGCAACAGACGGAACACTGGCAGCATTAGGCGATCCTGATACGCTTGTCTATGCGGATGTCCTGGGGGATCGTGACGCCACCTTTGCAAACGCTTATGAGACAGCTCCGGTCACAGTAGATGTGGGCGGAAATGGAGATCCGGAAGCAGGGATCCTCGGTATTCCCCTTGTGAAAGAGCTCCGGGGCAGGAACTTCAAGGCGGACGACAGCTTTACCTTTACGCTTACTGCCGACACGCCGTTTGATGCACCACTGCCGAAGAATGCGGCAGGTGAAGATGTCAGCCAGGTGACGGTCACACCGACAGGCGGCAGCAAGGTAAATGTACTTTTCGGACAGCTCACTTTTACGCAGGAAGGCACTTATGTGTATACCCTGCAGGAACAGCCGGGTGATGTTGAGAAGATGACCTATGATACAGAGCCTAAGACACTTACCATTACGGTGACGGATGAAGGCACGGGCAGGCTGACTGCAACGGCAGATCCCGGAAGACTGACATGGATCAATACCTACAAGGATGATTCCAGGAAAGATCCTAACAAAGATCCCGATAAAGATCCGGAGAAGCATCCCGGCTCTGATCCAGGTTCCGATTCCGGTTCCGGTTCTGATTCTGGCGCTGGTGCGGCCTCCGGTACGGATCCGGCTGCAGCAAATGCAGAAGGGGAAGCAGCAGGAGCGCTGCCACAGACAGGTATGCTTTGGTGGCCTGTATGGATTCTAATCCTTCTGGGCGTTGTAATGCTGGGAATTGGTATCGTGCGCAGGAGATCATCGAGAGGTGAGCATGAAGAATAAGATTTGGTTTAACGGAGGGCTGCTGCTGATCGCGGCAGCTCTCTGCTTTACAATTTATAATTTCTGGGAGGAGAAGAGAGCGGGAGACAGGGCAGAAGAAATCTTAAGACAGTATCAGGTATTGTGCGAAGAACCTGGGAATACGGAAGCAGATGATACGTCTGAAGATGCTGATAAAATGGCGTCTGTAATGGTAGACAATGCCTTATGCGTTGGTATTTTGGAGATTCCGGCATTAGAAGTATCCTTACCGGTGCTGAAGGATTGGAGTTATGCAAATCTGAAGACGGCGCCATGCCGTTATAAGGGTTCCGTGCAGCAGGACGATCTGATCATAGCAGGACATAACTATAGAAGTCATTTTGGCGGCCTGCGCAGCCTTCAGGAAGACGACGAGGTGCTTTTTACGGACGTGGAAGGCACGTTGCATGCTTATCAGGTGGTGCTTGTGGAGCGCCTATCCGGTGAGGATGTGGAAGGCATGGAGGCAGGTGAGTGGGACTTGACCCTGTTTACCTGTACCACAGACAGCCAAAGCCGCGTCACGGTACGGTGCATGAGAATAGTAGAGTAGGGGATGACAAGAATGACGGGACAGGAAAGAAAGATAATACTTAGACCGGAGAAGATTCAGTTTACCGGTAATGGGCTCAGGATTTTGCATTCCGGATTTGATCGATATACGATACCATACAAGAGAATCATACGGGCCTGTGTGAGTATCTATGACAGGCAGTCGGGAACCTGTTATGAACCGGAGATTACGGAAATCACCGGGGAGATGGAGGGGGATCTGCTTCTCTATGACTGTGAGCGCCGCAGGTGGAGACTGCAGACAGAGCTGACAGACAGGAAGGCAGGGGCTATGATCGAAGAACTGGTTATGCGTGCACCGTATATTTTGATCGGGGGAGGGTGGTTTGATCTGGATAACGAGGAGGACTTCGACCAGCTGACATTGATGACGAGGCTGATGCGCGAGAGCCTGTCAAATTCATGAGGGACCGTTCAGCATTCGGTTTACAGCCTGACTGGGGATTATTAGGGCCGTTCTATTGACAAAGCAGTTGGATCATAATAACATAATATTGAACTGTATCTATAAGTATATTTATAGTAAACGACATAACAAATTGTTAACTATAAGTAGGAGATCATCAGGAAGCATAAGTTTTTCCAGATTACAAAGTAGGAGATTACAACATTGAAACATCGAATTATTTCGGCTGCTTTAGCGCTGTGTTTATGGATCTCTTCCCAGTCGGCAGCATATGCGTTTCAGGAAGAGCCGGTTTTACAGGAACCGGCTATGCAGGAAGAAGTTTTAGCGGAGGAAACCCCGGAAGAGATGCCGGATGTCCCGGCCAGGGAAGTCCTTCCGGAAGATACACCGGATGATGGGAACGATTCGGACAACTTGGACGGTCAGGACGACTTGGGCAGCGGCGAGGATGAGCCTGCTATTCCACAGGAACCTCCGATACAGGAGGAAGTTTTGCCGGAGGAAATCCCGGAAGAGACACCGGATGTTCCGATAGAGGAGGATGATCCGGAGGAAATGACGGATGCCACGGCAGAGAAGGTTCTTCCAAAAGCGACTACGGATACCATGGCAGAGAAGGTCTTTCCGAAAGAACTTCCGGCCGAACTGGTCAGGAGTGACGGCACGATCCCTTCTCCGGCGGAGGCTTATGCGGCCATGATCGCGTTGAAAGATCTGGATATGTACAGGGAAGGAACTCCCTGGACAGACGATGAGCCTTATTCGGATGAAAAGGGATATTACCGATGGAAAGGCGGTTCTCTTGACGGCAAGAATATCGTTGCGGTGGGCTGTGTTGCTTTTGCATTTACTTTAAGCGATGCGGCGTTTGGCAGTCTGCCGGGCAGAATGTATGCAGCGGGAGCATTTTCCTATGAGGACATCAAAGTCGGAGATATCCTGCGGGTAAACAATGATACGCATACCGTGATTGTGCTGGAAGTGAGCGATGTTGGTGTGGTGGTTGCCGAAGGAAACATCAGCACAGGAGACCATAAAGGCAGGGTTCATTGGGGACGGGGAATATCTAAGGAAGAGGTGATGCGTGACACAAGTCACTATATTACCCGGTATCCGGAAGGCTATGTTCCGGATGATCCGGGGGCTGATGATCTGATCGCGGAAGGATCCCTTGCAGGAGGTCTTGCCTGGAAGTTGACGAAGGCGGGTACACTGACTGTCTCCGGACAGGGGGCCATGCCCGATTACAGCAGCGTCGCTGAGCAGCCGTGGAGCGAGCATGGCAGCCAGATTCGGAAAGTTGTGATAGAAGAGGGCGTCACCAGGATCGGCAACAGCGCTTTCTGGGATTGCGGGGTTATCGGTGTAGAGATTCCTTCCAGTGTGACGGCAATTGGCAATAACGCTTTTTATAATTCGTCGATCATTTCCGTGACTGTTCCTTCCAATGTGAAATCGATTGGCGACAGCGCCTTCTGCAAATGTCAGAATCTCAGTTCCGTGACGGTTTGTGAGGGGGTGGAAACGATCGGACAAAATGCTTTCCGGGCCTGCACAAGTCTCGATGCGATCGCGTTACCGTCCAGTATTCAAGAGGTGGGTGCCGCCGCATTCTTTCAATGCACGGCTCTGAAAAACGCGACATTTGCGCCTGGCAGTGTGCAGGTCAAGATGGGTGACAATATCTTTACGGAATGCCATTGGCTGATGGGTGTGACATTACCTGCGAAGATAGACTGCATCAGTGAGGGGATGTTTCAGAACTGCCACATGCTTGCCGGTGTGGAGATTCCACAGGGAACGGAAAGCATCAAAGGTTCGGCGTTTGCTTCCTGTTCCGGTTTTACCACAGTCGTCATTCCGGACAGTGTAACGACCATAGGGATTGCCGCATTTGCAAATTGTCCTCTGCAGGATATCTACTTTACCGGCAGTGAAACGCAGTGGAACGGCATAAGGAAGATTGGCGATACGGCAGCGGCAGTGGCAAAGGCAACGATACATTATCATTACACCCCTGATCCTGATGACGGTGATGACAATGATAACAACACCGGTGGCGATAACGACAATACCGGTGATGACAATGATAATAACACCGGTGATGATAATGACAATGCCGGTGATGATAACGACAACACTGGAGGCAATAATACCGGTAATAATTCCGGGAATACCTCTAATGGGAATAAGCCGGGCAGCGGCCCGAATGATAACAGCGGCAATCATGCGGGGACTTACAGTGACAAGGGCAAGGGCGATACAGGGGTATCTTCAAATATAATTTCAGGCGCCGGGACGGTAGTGGAAGCCTGGAAGCCGAAGACTCCTGATGAGAGAAAAAGATATGCCTGCCTGGGTAAGGAAACCGTCCGGTACACACCGTCTAAGGAGAATGCTTATCCGATCACCGTAGAGAACGCAATGCAGGGGCCCATGTGCTTTGCATCCTTCGAGGCGGTGCTTGGAGGATACACGATCGGAAGGACCTATAACATTTACTCAAGTTCCGATCACATCTACAGCATGGATAAGGAAATAGAGTTTACGATCAGGATTCCGTCAGATATCTATAAGAAGAACAGAGAATATAAGATGATCTGTGTTACAAAGGGCGGGCAGCCGATCGTTTATAACGATCTGGATAATGATCCGGAAACGATCACGATCAGAACAAATAAGTTCTATGCTTATGCATTGGTCTACAAGCAGAGGTAAAACGAATTGATCGTATAAAATCTATCGTGACAGCAGTAACAGCGGGGTACGCAGTGAAGATACCGGCTTTAGGAGGTGTTCCTGGTGGGTGCCTGCCTGCGGTATGTGTTCGGCGTGACCCCGTATTTCTTTTTGAACATATTCTGAAAATATGCCTGACTGGAAAAGCAGAGGTAGCTGCCGATCTCGCTGATCGGCTTTTCGGTGTAGGATAGAAGCGCTTTTGCTTCTTCCAGTTTGCAGCGCATGATAAAATTATTCATCTGAAATCCCAATTCTTTCTTGAGGCGGCGTGAAAGGTAAGAGCGGCTTTTGCCGACGAAGGCTGCTACATCTGATATGGAGATCGTCTGGTTGGTGTGCTGTTTGATATACTGGATGCACTTATAGATATCTGAGGTGGTTCCGCGGGGCAGTTGCGCCTGTGCTACGCGTCGGGTGAAATCCAACATCATATCATATTGCAGTTTATTAAGTTCCTTAGTGTCTTGCAGCTTTTCCCCTTTCCGAATATAGATATCGCTGAGCTGATAGGCAGATTCGATATCAAGGCAGCCTTCTATAGCGCTACGAGTTGCCAGCGTGATGGTAACGATCAGGATGTTCTTGTCCTGTCGCAAGGTGTTATTGGCGATCTGGCCTGCCTGTATGGAGAAGGCGTTGGAGAAGAATTCCTTCAGGCCATCCACATTTCCGGTGCGGGTATAATCCAGATATAACTGTTCATAGTGATAGGTATTGTGGAAGGACTGTGTTTCTTTGGCCTCATAACTTCCAGAAGTATGCAGGGAAGCGATCGAGGTGTCTTCGGAGTCCACATTTAGATGGAAATAGCATATCGGCATAAACTGATATAGCTCTGTCAGCTGTTCTCTATATTCCGGAGGAATGTCATATTCTCTCATGATATCCCGTATGGAAGCGGGGGAAGGCAGAATACTGATTACAGGGCCGATCAGGACCATCTGCCCTCTTTCCCTGTTGCGTATCAGTCCGAAGTAATGGAACTGCTTCGTGATCAGATAGGAGACTGCCTGTTCTTTGGCACACAGCGCCTGCAGGTGGGAGCCGGCCAGGTCAAAAGGAAAATCGGTGTCCGGAAGCGCTAATTGTAAGCGTCCGTTTCTGTAATAATGGACAGGCAGATAGGTACAGTTATATAAGGTCTGACAGAAAGTATAAATAGGATCCATGGCGGCCTCCTTCACAGATTCCGGTGATAATCATGGCGGTTAACGCGATTGTTATGCCGCTTACTGTTACCATAAATCAATTTTACAGGATAAGATACAAAATTATAATAGAAAGCACATATTTGTAATACAGAATGTATGAAAAAAATTACACTATGACGCTTTGGAGCGTGGTTATCCGACGGTCATGGCAGGGAAGTTTAACGCTTATCATCATGATCCGGACTCCGGTGTGCTGACGGCTGAATGGGACGCAGAAAAGGGAGACTCCATGATCTTGTATCTTCCCCATTTGGGTGCAGAAGGATGTTGTCGAAGCGACAGGGGATATACAGATAGAGATCTGTCCGATTCAGGGGCAGAAGGATGTTATGTCATGATTTGCTCTTAGACAGAAGGGAGCCTGAAAGTCTGCATCGGCCGATAAAAGGAGCAGGATCTGGTAAATTGATTCATATCATAAGCAAGAGTACGCATGGGACACACAAAAAATTTCGCAGAATTAGTTATTCTGCGAAATTTTTATGTGAATCCTTCTTTATAAAAATACGTCTAAAACAAATTAAACTTCGGATGAGTTATTGCATTTGCCGCTTTTCATTATACTTTATTTGATGTTTCTTGTCAAATCCTCTATTACAAGTGACAGCGTAGCAGAACTTGTGGATGAAATCATCGTTGTAGATACCGGATCTGCGGATAGAACGGTAGAGATCGTGTCCGGTTATACGCAGAAGGTTTATTCGTATCTGTGGGAGGATGATTTCTCAGCGGCCAGGAATTATTCGTTTTCCAAGGCATCGATGGATTACTGCATGTGGATGGATGCGGATGATATTCTGGAAGAGACGGAACGGGATAAATTTTTGCAGCTGAAGCAGTCCTTACCGTCGGATACGGATATGGTGATGATGAAATACAATACTGCCTTTGACGAGGCAGGGAAACCGTCTTTTTCCTATTATCGGGAACGATGGATCAGAAACAGCGCAGGATACAAGTGGATCGGAGCGGTCCATGAGGTTATTCCGCCAACGGGCAGGATACTGTATGCCGATATTGCGGTCAGTCACAGGAAGATGGGCGCCGGAGACCCGGACCGGAATCTGAGGATATACAGGAAGCTGATCGAGGCCGGAACGACCCTGGAGCCGCGACAGCAGTATTATTATGGAAGGGAGCTGTACTATCACGAGCAATATGAGGAGGCGGTATCTGTACTGGAAGGATTCCTGCTTCTGACAGAAGGGTGGGTCGAGAATAAGATCGAGGCATGTTCCATCTGCGCCGACTGTTATCGCCATCTGGGGCAGGAACAGACTGCGCTGACCACTCTCTTGCGCAGCATGAGTTATGATTTGCCGAGAGCGGAACTGTGCTGCGAGATCGGGAAGTACTTCCTGGAACACGGAAATTATCCGGTTGCCATCTACTGGTATGAAGCGGCGTTAAATGCGCCTGAGAATGATCGGGCCGGCGGCTTTGTCCTTCCGGACTGCCATGATTATGTGCCGCTCTTACAGCTATGCGTCTGCTATGACAAATTAGGGGACCGGCATAAAGCGAAAGAATACAATGAGAGAGCCGGTGTCTGTAAGCCTTATTCGGAGGCATATCTTTATAATAAACGATATTTTAACAGTTAATAGTCCTGTGGGAGCGTGTTTGCAGCACGCGCCGGTTTTCGGAAAGGAATATGACTTTTTCGACAAAAAGTGGCATTTATCGCAAAGCGACATACAATATTTGTAGAAAAAGATACCGACCGGCCCGACGGGCGCAACAGGGATCACCGGAGCTACCGGTCCGACCGGCGCTGCGGGTACGGGAGCGATCATTCCGTTTGCATCGGGGCTGCCGGTTTCCCTGACGACGATTGCCGGCGGTCTTGCGGGGCTTCCAGCTTTTGTTGGATTTGGAAGCAGTGCGCAGGGACTGACGCTGTTAGGGTCTTCGATCGATATCACCAATGCCAGCGGAACGCTGTCGAACTTTGCGTTTCAGGTTCCGCGTGCCGGTATTATCACTTCGTTCAGCGCCTTCTTCAGTACCACAGCGGCGCTTTCCCTGATCGGTTCCACGGTTACGGTAAATGCACAGATTTATCAGTCCGCAACACCGAACAATGTATTTACGCCGATTGCCGGTACGCTGATCAGTCTGGCGCCGTCACTTTCCGGGACCATATTCGTCGGAACCTTGTTAAACGGTGCGCTGACGGGACTCAACATTCCCGTAACGGCCCAGACGCGGCTGATGCTGGTATTCTCGGCGACGGCAAGCGGATTGACTTTGATCAATACCGTTGCCGGATATGCCAGCGCAGGTTTAAGCATCAATTAAGAGCGCAGGATATGCGCAGGGGCAGTTCACGAGCTGCCCCTTATTGCGGTCATCGCATGTTATGGTAAATGACCTGATTGCTACTTCTAATGTCGTTGCCTGTTCAAATGAAAAGGATTTCTATGCATAACAACTGCAATTTTTCTGATATATGGATTTTTTGCTCCGGGAATGCTATACTGTGTGCAGCATAAATTCCGGCAGGACTATATCATGGCAATGTTCTCATGTTATGGCGGGCACTGTATACTGATCTGGCATCATGACATTGGCATAAAGGCGTATCGGGATGGAGGCAGAAGGAGGCAGGGCAGTCAGGATGAAAAAGATAGAATTTCGCTTCGGAAAAGCAGGAAAGCTGATGCCGCTTGTAGTCGCGGCGGTGATGATCGGATGGGCGGCATTCAGCCAGTCCAATGTGAACGGTTACGTACTGGCCTTCTTTACAGCGCTAGTTACGGGTGTTATTTTTGCGAAGGATGAAAAGGCGTACGGCGAGGCGCTGGTCTATGGTCTGAGTAAGCCGATGTTTGCGGTGATCGTGCTGGCAGTAATCCTGGCGGCGGTTTCCGGCAAGCTGATCTCCGCCAGTGGGGCGGTACAGACGATCGCGGCATATGTGGTGGCAGCAGGTTTTACGGGCCGGCTCTTTGTGGCGACTACTTTTCTCATGACCTGTCTGCTGGCGTTTGCCACGGGTACTTCAGTGGGCACTTACTTCGTGGTGATCCCGATTCTGTTCCCGGTAGGCGTGATGGCGGGTGCGGCCCCGGAATACATGATCGGCGCCATTGTGTCGGGAGCCGCTTTCGGCGATAATCTGGGCCCGATCTCGGATACCACCATCGCCTCTTCCGCCACGCAGCATGCGGATCTGGGATGCGTGGTGAAGACCAGGACGCGGTACAGTCTGCCTGCGGCGGCGGGGGCACTCATTTTGTTTCTCCTTTTTTCCAGGACGACAGACGGGGGCGCGGCGATCGAGGCGGCAGGAGGAGGGGCGAATCCGGTCAGCCTGGTGATGCTGGTGATCCCGGTGGTCATCATCGTCCTGTGTATGATGCGCAGGCATTTGATCACGGCACTGTCCTGGGGGATACTGGCAGGCATCGGCGCGGGTCTGCTTTCCGGTGTCTATACGATGGAACAGCTGATCGCATTTCCCGGCGGTTTTGCCGTATCCGGGGCGATCATAGACGCGATCACGGGTACGGCGGGTACGGTGGCCATGCTGATCGCGGTATTTTCGCTGTTGGGCGTGTTGGAGTGCGGCGGATTGTTTGAGGATGTACGGGGACTGTTGGAGCGATTTGCGAAGAAAGAGCGCAGTACGGAGGCGACGATCATTCTGTCCGTGGGTATCCTAAGTATGATAACGGGTGTAATCTCCGTGGCCATCGTGGCGCTCGGCGATCTGGTCAACGAGATCGGAGAAAAGGCAGGCGTGAATCGCTACCGGAGGGCGAACCTGCTTGACTGTACGGGCTGTGTCTTCTGCTTTCTGGCGCCCTGGACGGTGCACTGTGTGATTCCGGCGCAGCAGTCCGCCCAGTTCGGAGAAGGGTTTGCGGTGGCCCCGGCCTCGGTGCCGTTCGTGAATTATTACTCGCTTTGTATGCTGGTGATGCTGCTTGTGGCGGTGATCACCGGATACGGCAGGAAAGCGCCCGGAGATTAAGCCTTGTGCTTCCGGTATTCACTGGGGCTCATATGGTAATGCTGCCTGAATTTGCGGCAGAAATAACCCGTGTTTGCAAAACCGGTATCCTCTGCGATGGCGGTCACGGACCGGCCTGTGGTATGGAGCAGTCCGGCGGCCTGGGTCAGACGATACTGGATGAGATAGGCGACGGGCGGCATTTGGATGAATGTCTTAAAAAGATGGAGAGCGCCGCTTTTGCTGACAGAGGCGGAAGCGGCAATCTCTTCTAAGGTGAGATCCTCCCGGTAATGGTCGTGAACATACTGCATCATGGTCTGGAGCCGCGCCTGCTGATGAGTCAGCTGCATGGACTTTGCAAAAGAAGAGGTCAGATCCAGATGTCTGAACAGAATATCCCATATTTGTAGAAGGAGCTGTGTTGTCTGCAGCTCATTTTTTTGTTCCTTTTCCTGCAGGGCAAAGATCTGCTGCAGTATCAGCAGAATCTCGCTTTGCCAGCTGACCTGCGGATCAAACAACTGGCAGGCTGCGGCAGAACGTATCACGGGAAGCACATATTTTTCATAGATAAGACTGCCCTCCGGCGCCAGCAGAAGGGGAGAGAAGACAATGTTGGGGATCGGGGTACTGCTCTTTGCTTCGAAGCGGTGCAAAATGCCGCTGTTGATGAAAATGCCGCAGCCTTTGGGCAGTTCCAGACGGCTGGCGCCCACAAGGCAGAGCGCGGTTCCCTCTTCGACTACCATAAATTCCAGTTCGTGGTGCCAGTGCCAGTCGATGCGGTGGAAATCAAACTGCCAGATATCTTCCGGATAGTAGGCGAAAGGATATCTGCTGTTTCCGTGTTGTGCGGTTTCGTAGAGGGTGTCGTCGGTTGTGATCTTATAGAGACTCATAGGGACCTCATTTCGGCGCTGTCTTTGGCGCAAAGTTTTTCTGGGAATTTGCGATATTGTACCATAAATATGGGAAAATGTGCAATGATTTCATAAGAAAAATACGATACAATGTAAAAATCCGTTATGCATCGATGCGTTATGGGCTGTAATCATTTTATTTTATGACAGAAGGGAAACACGGAAAATGAAGAACCAATATAATACAACCATCACGGCCTGCTTTGTGGGTTATATCGTGCAGGCGATCGTCAATAATTTTGTGCCGCTGCTTTTTTTGACGTTCCAGAGGACATACGGGATTCCGCTTTCCCAGATCACGCTGTTGGTGACCTTTAATTTCGGGATACAGCTTCTGGTAGATCTTCTTTCCATCGGATTTGTGGATAAGATCGGGTACCGGGCCTCCATGGTCATAGCCCATGTGCTGGCGGCGGCCGGCCTGATCCTGCTCACGGTTCTGCCGGAGGCGCTTGGCTCCCCGTTTGCGGGGATTCTGATCGCAGTGATGATCTATGCCATCGGCGGCGGCCTGTTGGAGGTTTTAGTCAGTCCGGTGGTGGAGGCCTGTCCTTCCGATAATAAAGAGAAGGCGATGAGTATGCTGCATTCCTTCTACTGTTGGGGACATGCAGGGGTCGTGCTGCTGTCAACGCTGTTCTTCCATGTGGCCGGTATCGGGAACTGGAAAATACTGGCCTGTGTCTGGGCAGCAGTGCCGATCTGCAACGCGTTTGCGTTTGTGAAAGTGCCGATCGCTTCCCTGATGGAGGAGGGGGAGACGGGGCTGCGGCTGAAAGAACTGTTTGGGATCAAGGTGTTCTGGGTCCTGCTGGTGATGATGATCTGTGCGGGGGCCAGTGAGCAGGCAGTGAGCCAGTGGGCTTCGACCTTTGCGGAGAAGGGGCTGGGAATCTCCAAGACGGCGGGAGATCTGGCGGGACCGCTTACGTTTGCGATCCTGATGGGCGCTTCCCGGGCTTTTTATGGAAAATACGGAGACCGGATCAATCTGGAGCGGTTTATGGTCTACAGCAGCTGTCTGTGCATCCTGTCTTATCTGGGCATCGCGTTTCTGCCTTTTCCGCAGCTTAGCCTGGCGGCATGCTCGGTCTGCGGCCTGTCGGTGGGGATTATGTGGCCGGGGACGTTCAGCAAAGCCTCGGCGACGCTTCCCAGGGGCGGTACGGCTATGTTTGCCCTGCTGGCTCTGGGCGGGGATATAGGCTGTTCCGGCGGTCCTACGGTGGTCGGATTTGTGTCCGGCGCCCTGGGGGATAATCTGAAGATGGGCGTCCTGGCCGGGGTGATATTTCCGGCGCTGCTGTTGTTGGGGATCCTGTTGGTGTCCCGTTCCGGGGTGGGGAAAAAGGCGTAGCACAAAATAAGGTAGGAACAAAATAATATAGTAAAAAAGAGAAAGCGAGGAAAAGGAAATGGAATTTTTGAAGTGCAGTCCGAAATGGACAAGAAAACCGCAGCAGGAAACGGTCGGTGAAGACAGGGTCGAGATCATAACGGAGCAGGGAACGGATCTGTGGGCGCGGACTTACTACGGGTTTCACAATGATAATGCGCCGGTACTGCAGATCGAGACGGAGGAGAAGTTTTTCTCCTTTATCGTCAAGACTGAGTTTGAAAGCGCATGTCGTTTTGACCAGTGCGGGGTGGCAATGTATCTGGACAGCGACAACTGGTTCAAGGCGTCTATTGAATATGAGGACGAGAACATACAGCGTCTGGGCAGTGTTGTGACGAATCACGGGTACTCTGACTGGGCGACCACGGATATCCCGTCAGAGATCAAGAGTATGTGGTATCGGTTTTCCCGCAGGGAGAGCGATTATTGTATTGAATGCAGCGAAGATGGCGTAGACTACAGGCAGATGCGTATCTTCCATATGTGGGATGGGGCGGAGAAAATTATGTATGGCATCTATGCGGCCAGTCCGACTACCGGTTCTTTCAGGGCGGCTTTCTCCCATATGCAGATCACGGAATGTCAGTGGAAGTCGGATGCGGAATGGCGTGCAGACGAGGCGTGACCGGATGTGCAAGTCAGTGAATAAAACACGGCGAAGAAAATTCGGAAAAAGATAGGAAGATGCTCCTTGTTGTGGTACAATTATCATTAAAGTGATAACAGTTCAGACAGCTTCACTCTTTACAAGAGGGGACGACAACAGAGGAGGGCACATATGAAGAATATCAGCCGTAAAAACTGGACTCTGATATGGATTCTGGGTATGGTCGGGCAGATCTGCTGGAATATTGAGAATTCGTGGTTTAATAATTTCGTATATGATAAGATCGCCCCGGAACCGGCGATCGTTTCCTGGATGGTGGGCGTCAGTGCAGTGGTGTCCACCTTCTGCGCTTTTTTGATCGGTACATGGGGAGACCGGATCGGAAGACGCAAACCTTTCATCTGCATCGGCTATCTTTTCTGGGGGCTGTTCACTTTTCTCTTCGGGGCAACGGAGATGATCCCGAAGGACCCGTTATTCCTTGCAGCTGCCGCCGTGGTGCTGGCGGATGCGGTGATGAGTTTCTTCGGTTCGGTGGGGAATGACGGCGGCTTCTCACCGTGGACGACGGATATCTCCCATGATGGGAACCGGGGGAAGCTGGGCGGCGTGTTGGCAGTAATGCCGGTGTTTGCCACGATCTTCGGGGCGGTGGTGTCCGGGATCCTGATCGAGAAACTGGATTTCTTCGCTTTCTTCGGCCTGATGGGCGGGATCGTGGCAGTGGCAGGAGTCGTCTCTTTGTTTACGCTGGAGGATTCCACCTGTGATGGGGGTTTTCGGCGCGGGGATCGGCTATATTCTGGTATTGCAGACGCTCACCGCGTGGATGAAGAATCTCTATCCGGAGGAGCAGAGGGGGCAGTTTGAGAGCATCAAGCAGATCTTCTTCGTGTGTATCCCGATGATCGCCGGTCCCGCCATTGCGGCGCCCATCATCGAACGTTTTGGCGTGTTAAAAGAGGTGAACGGGGTAATGGGGATGGTTCCGGCGCCCAGTCTGTTCTTTTTCTCGGCCGTCCTGACTTTATTGACGCTGCTGCCATTGACCATCGCCGCAAGACAGAGGAAGAGAAGGTGAGTGCATGGAACGGGAACTGTTGGAAAAGGGGCCGGTACTGGACAGAGAAGGCCGTCCTATGCCGGGATTTTCCCGGAGGAGCATACTGACCTATGACCGGAAGGCCATAGGGGCGCCGCCCTGGCGGATCAAGGAATGGGATTTTTATCAGATCTCCAATGACCGCCTCTGTCTGCAGATGACCATCGGGCACGCCGCTTACGCAGGACTGGTGAGCCTGAATCTGTTTGACTTTCGAAGAGGGAAGCGTTACCTGCAGGCAAGCCATATCCTGCCGCTGCCTTTCGGTTCGCTTCATATGCCCGCCGATGCGGAGGAGGATCACAGTCTGGTCTACACGCACAGAGGAATGCCCAACAGATATCATAACGGCAATATTTTTATGAGTTTTACAGTGAGCGGGGGAAGGCGCGTGCTGACCTGCCGCTGGAAGGATCTGGAAGCTTACATCGTATTGGAGCGGAGGAATCCGGATTCCCTGGTGGTAAACCTGCCCTTTGACGAATATGAGCATGCTTTCTACTATAATCATAAGATCAACTGTATGACGGCGGAGGGATATGTCAGGACGCACAGGCATCTGTGGGAGTTTGACCGGAAGGATTCCTTCGGCATTCTGGATTGGGGACGGGGCGTGTGGCCATTTCATAACGAGTGGTATTGGAGCAACGGGAGCGGCTGGCTGGACGGGGAACTGTTTGGATTTAACCTGGGATGCGGTTTCGGCAATACCGATATGGCTACTGAAAATATGCTCTTTTATCAGGGAAAGTCGCATAAGATAGGAAAGGTGGACTTTATACTGGGGGAGGATCACGGTAAGCCCTGGCATTTTCGTGACCGGGAAGGACGGTTGGATCTGTGTCTTACGCCGGCCTATGACAATCTGACAAGGACGAAACTTCTCTGGGTAGACAACCGGTGCCACCAGGTGTTCGGGCGGTTTTCCGGTACGGCCGTGCTGGATGACGGTAAGGTTCTGCAGGTGAGGGATGTGATCTCATTTGCGGAACATGCGGTGAACAACTGGTAGCGGGTAAGGTATGGTAAGAACTTCTATGGCAACGGTTCTGTGCGCATGGCAGGGACTTACGACTCGAGTGAAAGGATTGGGAAATCATTTCTTATGGGAAAGATCATGAAAAATGCCGTCTGTCTGTTTGTGATTCTGCTGCTTATGTTTTCCACGGCGCTGTTGGCCTATCTGCATTTTTTCGCAGGAGAGGACCAGGATCTGTCCGGGGAGTGGGCGGCGCAGCTTGCTATGCGGGAACAGGCGGCGGTCACGGCGCTTGACTGGCTGCAGGAGATAGAAGGGGTATCCGTCTCGTTGGAAGATATGATGTCTTCCATGCAGAATCTGACGGTACAGGTCAGTCTGACGATGGAGCAGACAGAGCGTGGGGCAGGAACATTTCACTGCGCGATACAGGCGGACAGCTATGAGGCGTGCAGGCAGGCCGCCTATGAGGCGTTTGCCGAAGTATTTCGGGCGCTTTTGGGAGAGCGGCTTCACATGGCGGGTTATGAGGGCGGCACGGACCAGGAAGCGGTCGAGGCGCTTGTGGCGGAATCGTTCGGTATGTCTACGGTCTCCTATCTGATGGCGTATGGTCCGGCGCTGCTGCCGTCCTTAGAAGAACTGCAGGAGCAGTATGAGGGCAGCGGTACCTATGAGGCGGACGGAGACAGTTTGATCAGGCGGTTTGAGGAGGACGGGGTGGTCATCACAAGGGAAGAACACTATATCAGGAAGGATGCCTGTCTTATTCTGACAAGAGAGGCTGCCTCCGAGGATACAGGAGCTTTCTTTGATGGTTATCCTGTCGTATATTTGCGGTTGACGCAGCAGAACAGGGGATAGGATGGGATGAGTGTTATTAACAGTAAAAGAAACAGCAACAGAATACTTGCGGCAGTCCTCTTTCTCGTGTCCGTGATCCTGGCAGCGGCCCTTCTGCCGGGCCGGGTATCCGCGGGCTTCGAGATCTGCGGGACCTGCCGGGTGCAGGTGGATGACAAAGCCTCCGGCACTGTAAAATCTCTGGATTATGGTTATGTCAATAATACGTATCTCTCCCTGCGGGATCTGGCTATGGTTCTGAGAGAGACGGACAAAGCTTTCTCCGTGGAGATCACAGGCGGCGCCGTTTCCTTGAAGTCCGGAGGCGCCTACGTGCCGCTGGGTACGGAGAATGCTCCCTGGGAAAGCGAGGAAAACCCGGATCTTTCCCTGCGGAGAAACGAGTTTGAGGCGGATGGAGAGAAGGTTTTCTACCATACCATGATCATGAAGCTGCCTTCCGGCGACTATGACTGCTTTATGATGACCATGGATCTGGCCATGCTCTTTGATATGAATATTGCAGCTTCCGGCGAAAGTTCGCTGCGGATCGACACGCAGGAACCCTTTCGGGTTTCTCCCGACGCGTTGGAGGAGGCGGGATATTTTTATGGGGTCAACGGTGTGCTTGTGGGCGATGCCGCTACCGGGGAAGTCTATTATCAATATCAGGCAGATGAGGCTTATCCCATAGCCAGTACGTCCAAGCTGATGACCTGCCTTTTGACGATGGAGGCTATTTCGTCCGGGCAGCTTGCGATGGAGGATTCGGTAACCATTTCCGGTGCGGTGGAGCTGTTAGCTTCGTCAAGCGACGGGGTGGTGCCGTTACAGGCCGGGGAGGAGATCACGGTGCAGGAGCTGCTGACAGGACTGCTTCTGCCTTCCAGCAACGAGTGCGCGCTGTGTCTGGCGGAGTCGATCGCCGGTTCGGAGGAGGCTTTTGTAGAGAGGATGAACCGGAAAGCACAGGAACTGGGACTTTCCCAGGCGGTCTTCTTTAACTGCCATGGGCTCCCCTCGTACACGGATGATCCGGTATCCGCAAAGCGGCAGAACCGCATGAGCGCGGAAGATATGTTTAGGCTGTCCTCCTATCTGCTGAAGGTCTATCCCCAGGTTACGGATATTACTTCCCTGAAAGAAGCAAAACTGCAGTCCCTTGACCTGGAAGTGCGCAACAGCAATCCGCTTCTGTATAATCTGCCCGGCGTCACGGGATTGAAGACCGGGACCACCAACAAAGCGGGGGCCTGTCTGGTCACATCCTTGTTCGCAGACGACGGGGCGATGGAACATGATCTGGTCGTGGTTGTCCTGGGAACGGAGGACTCCATGGAGCGGGGCCGGGTATCGGGATTACTGGCCAGATATGCGCTGCAGGCATTCCATGGGGACGGAGAGGCATCAGGAGACGGCACCGCAGGAAGGACCGGAACGGCGCAGGGACTGCCGGTACATGCGGAGGCGGCAGTGAGCCGGATTGTCCGGAGTGCAGTCCGGAAATAAAAGTGCCTTTTTGTGCATAAAATAGGATGTGTAAAAGTGCCTTTTTGTGCGAAAAACGTATTGTATGAATCTGCCTTTTTGGGATATAATAGAAAGCAGGAGAGAAGAGGTAGATTAGATGAGAAGAAAAATATACGGCCGTTTGTTAGAGTGGAAGGAAAAAGACAAGGGAAACTGCGCTCTTTTACTGGATGGCGCCAGACGTGTTGGCAAGAGTTATATTGCGGAACGGTTTGGCCAAAAGGAATACAAGAGTTATCTGATGATAGATTTTGCTCATTTACCGCAGGAGATCAGGCAGATTTTTGAAAATGATTTCAGCGATCTTGATCTTTTTTTTAATAAATTGTCGGCTTATTACAGGAAAACGCTTTACAGGCGGGAGAGCCTTATCATTTTTGATGAAGTGCAGAGATATCCTGCGGCCAGAGAACTGATCAAGTATCTGGTGGCGGACGGAAGACATGATTATCTGGAAACCGGGTCGTTGATTTCTCTTAAGATGAATGTGGAAGATATTGTGATTCCCTCAGAAGAAGAGCATGTCGAGATGTTCCCGATGGATTTTGAAGAATTTTTGTGGGCGATGGGAGACGAGGTGACGGTGCCCTTTTTGAAAGAGTGCTTTGACAAGCGAAGACCGCTTGGACAGGCGATGCACAGAAGGGTAATGAATGATTTTCGCCAGTATATTCTTGTCGGGGGCATGCCCCAGGCTGTTGAGGCGTATAGAAAAAGCAAAAATTTTGAGGATACGGACAGAATCAAAAGGCGTATTCTGACGTTATATCGAGAAGACATTACAAAATTTGCCAGGGGATATGAAGCAAAGGTGCTTTCCGTTTTTGATGAAATGCCGTCTCAGCTTTCTAAAACAGAAAAAAAATATAAATTGTCAAGCGTTGACAAGGGAGCAAGATTTCGGGATTATGAGAACGCTTTTCTGTGGTTGACGGAAGCGATGGTGGTAAATGCCTGTTACAATGCAACGGAGCCGACGATCGGATTATCCATGAGTGAGGAGCATTCGACGAGAAAGTGCTATATGGCGGACACAGGGCTTCTGGTAACGCATTCCTTTATGGATGACAAGTTTACGGACAATGAATTATACAGGGATATCCTGTTGGACCGGCTGCACGTGAATGAAGGGATGCTGATAGAGAACATTGTATCACAGGAACTGCGAGCATCCGGACATAAATTGTTCTTTTATTCCAGAACGGATACAAATAACAGGGAAAATAATATGGAGATCGATTTTCTGATCCGCAGGGAGAGAAAAATCTGTCCTCTGGAGGTCAAGTCGGGAAGTTACAGAAAGCATTCTTCCCTGGATAAATTCAGGAATAAATTTCGGGGCAGGATCGGACAGGCGTATATCCTGTATCCGAAAGATATTCTGATCAAGGAAGATGTAGTACACCTGCCTGTTTATATGGCGATGTTTCTTTGAATGAGGATGTTGTTATAGAAGGTTTGGTTTGGAGCTGCTGTAAAAGGCAGCTCTTTTTTTCATTTCACTTTTTTTAAACCATTTATTGTTCCCGGACATCTAATTAGTGTAAAGGCAAATTTGATGCATCAAATGAATTTAGTGTTTTGCGTGAAAGGAAAGAACCAATGGAAAAAGAACAATTTACAAGACGCATAACGGAAATAGAAGCCGACATGTTCCATCTTGCTCTTTCTATTCTGCACAGGGAACAGGACTGCCTGGATGCGGTGCAGGAGGCGGTGGTGAAGGCGTATGCCGGGCGGGACAGTCTGAGAAAGCCGGCCTATTTCAAGACATGGGTCATGCGGATTCTGCTCAATGAGTGCTATGCCCTGCTGCGCCGGCAGAAGCGTCTGATCCCCATGGAAGAACAGACATTGGATCTGCAGGCGGATTTCGGTCATTATGTGCGGGAGGAATATCTGGATCTGTACCGGGCTATCGATGCCCTGCGGGAAAAGGACAGGATCTGCGTGCTTCTCTATTACATAGAAGACTATTCGGTCAGGGAGATCGGACAGATCATGAGGATGCCGGAGGGAACTGTCAAGAGCAGGCTGCGCCGGGCAAGACTGCAGCTGCGGGATCTGCTGCAGGATTGAATGACAGGCATGTTGTTTTGCATCCGGAAAGAAACGAACTTTGCAGGAAAAGAGATGCTTTGCACAAAAGAGATGCTTTGGGAGAAAAGGCGTGTTTTGAAAAAGGAAAGGAATGGATTGTAAGATGAAAAGAGATATCTATCATGAAATACCGGAAAACTTCCACAGGCAGTTTGCCGAGACGCTGGCAGGCCTGGAGGATCATCCCGGTGAAATAAGAAGAGGGCATAAACGATATGGCCTGATCCTGGCGGCGGCTGTGCTTGCCTGTGCGTCCGTGACGGCGGTGGCGGCAGGGCTCATGAGATGGCATGAGAGTTTGTCCGGTCATTTCGGAACAGAGAAGGAACTGGAGGATAAGCTGACCATGGAGCGTGTGGCGATTCCCCAGAATGCCTTGGCAGAAGGCGACGGCTTGAAATTCCAGGCGCTGCAGGCGGTCAGAACGGATACTTACGGTTATTTCCTCGTGGAGATGACGGTGCCGGAAGGGATTGCGTGGAACGGGGATATCATGTTCGGAACATGTGAGGTCGTGGACAGGGAGTATGGCTGCACCTACGGATTTGTGGAAGATTCTTATGCGGACGGAAAGGTCCTGTTGGAACTGCAGGTGCTATATTATGAAGAAAAAATACCGGCAGGAGAGGAAATCCGTGTCAGGCTGAAGGATCTGGTACAGACAGAGAAGACGCAGACAGTAACCTGTCTGGCAGAGGGGCAGTGGGAGATCGCTTTGAATCTGCCCGCAGAAGCGGATACGCTTCGCTTCTATCCGGAGGATGCGGTCTCATTGGGGGAACATGATCTGTATTTTAAACAGGTTGACATAAGTCCTTTCCAGATACGTCTCTATACGGAAAAGGAGGAGGCGCAACATGCGGTATGGGGACACTCCGTCTGCCTGACCGGCGTAGAATATCAGGACGGAACGATGATAGCGGAGAGCGGAATGCAGTTTAGCATGTCCGGGCATATGGATGAGGCAGATGAGTTCTGTTTCGAGACTGCGCTGGATACGGCGGTGGACCCGGATAAGATAAGTGCACTTATCGTACAGGATCAGGATACGGAAAAGCGGATGTTGCTGGATCGACAAAAAAGCGGGCAGAAAGCGGCAGGCGAGGAGCCGGGGAAAGAAGGAAAAGAGACGAAAGAAGGCGCAGAGGGAAAGGACGTCTTGTTTGCCGGAATGAAGGGCGATGAGAAAATTGCAGAGGTACGACTTCTGTATGTGCGATATGACAACGTGATATTCGAAGCAGACCAAACGATCTGGCTGTGGGATGTCAGATGCGACAGAAGCCGGGAACTGGTCTCTCTGGAGGAATCCGGATTTTCCTGGGAACAGGGCGCGCAGATCGGTGTGTGGAATGACCAGATCCAGATCCTGCCCTATGCAGACAGTAAAGAAATGTATCTGTATATGATCCCGGATGACAGTATAGAGACCTTGGAGGCGGAATCTTTCTGGCCGTGGCCGACTTATGAGACCTATAAGGAGCGCTGCGGGAAGGTGAGAGATCTCATTCCGGAAGCGGATGAACGGTATGGAGCACAGGCACATTTGGCGCAGTGGAAGGAAGATAAGGCTTGGTATTATCTGTACAGTGAGGACGGAGCGATCGGGAATATGGAACTGAGAACGGTGCAGTCGCAAGGTCAGAATCATGGATTCTCTCACTTATAGATTCCTTAACAAGGCAAGACGGCTTTTGAACAGAAATCGGCACCGCCAGGCGGTTAAGCCGGCGGTGCTATAAACCTTCCGCATATGACTTTGTTAGGAGACGGAAACAGAAATTTATTATTGCGAAACGGTATAGAGCGAATAAAACAAACCGTGTTCGTCTATTAAGTGATCAAAGGTGCCTCGCTCTGCGATTTCTCCCCGATGTAAAACGATGATTTCATCGTATTTCCTTAATGCGTTTGCATCCAGTCTATGGGTTACAATGATACGTGTAATCTCTTCCATTGCTAAAACCGAGTTCATAATGCCACTTGCCGTGATTTCATCCAACGCGGCAGTAGCCTCATCCATTAGCAAAACAGAGGTGTTTCTTAATAATGCTCTTGCAATGGATATCCTTTGCTTCTCGCCGCCGGATAGGGCGCTTCCGTTTTCGCCGCAGATATAATCTTTGCCATGACTGGCAATCAACTGGGAAAGACCCGCTTTGACAAGAGCAGACTGCACGTCACTGTCCTGGAAGTTCTTATATAACGTAACGTTATTATGGATGGTATCGTTAAATACAAAGACACTCTGTTGAACAAGCGACATCGTCCGAAAAAGAGAATCCGGATGAATATGTCGCAATTCAGTCCCGTCGAACATGATTCTGCCCTTATAATTGTCATACGTTTGCATCATAAGATTTAGTAAGGTTGTTTTGCCTGATCCGGAACCGCCGACAATCGCATATTTCTTTCCGGGTGCAAAATCAAGACTAATGTGGTGTAAAATCTCTTTTTCATCTTCGTATCCGAAAGACAGATCACGAATAGAAATGCCCTCTGTCAGGGTATGAGATATCTCTTTGCCGCTGGCCGCTTCATGCTGGGATAGACTATCAGACAATTTGTCCATGATGGCGACCGCTGCTTTTCTGTTTGCAAGAATGGCAGGCATTCTTTCGATCGGCGAGATGACAAATGTGACCAACTGCAAAAAAACCAGGACGATTCCTGGTGTAATTCCGGTTCCCGACACGGCCATCCATGCACCGGTCATAAAAACACCAATCCGCATAATGACGCTGGCTGCGGTGCTGAGCAGATTAACACTTTCCTCTGCATATCTTCTGTAAGACTTTATGATTTCAATTTTGCTGTTATCTACCTCAAACCGCGTCTGTATTTCCTTTTCTGCACGGAAACTTTTTATAACCGGGAGGCCCGTAAGGATATCCTTTATAATTTCAACATAGCTGGCATTTCCCGCCGACACTTTTTTCTCCGCCTCTGCCAGCTTTTTTGCAGGCGGAAGAGATGCAATAACCGGTAAAATGGATAGTAATACTGCGATAAGCGTTAATGCCGGACTATACCATAGCATAAGAATGAGCGCGCCGGCAAAACTTACGCTGATATCCACAATAGTCAGAATACTGTCAAGATAATAGTCCTCAATCGAGCGCATATCATTTGTGAAAGCAGAGATTAACTTACCTGTGCTTTCCTGGGACAGTGTGCCGGATTTCTTACTTAATATCTTCTCAAAAAGGCCGGCTTTGTATTGTGTCATTGCTGTCTGCACAAACTTTGGTCTTGCGATACGGTAGATAAAATATGCAGCCATAAAAATCGCAAAAGTGATAACAGCGATCAGTGCGGTAAGAACAAGTGATGTGGGATCGTTGCCTGCCGCTATGTCAATTATCTTTTGAAGCAGCCAGGAGACAACTAAGTTATACGCACTAAGGATGACCATGGAAAAAGCTGCGAGCGCAAGCCATGGTTTGCTATATAAAAACAGCTGATATTTTAAGGGATCTCTATTATGCATCTTTTTTCTCATCTGATTTCCTCCATACATTTAAGGACAGCAACAAAAAATCGATCGCGAGGAAAGAAATTCCCGGCGACCGAACATTAGGCCATGGCTGCCCCGGAGGACAGACCACACCATATAATCAGTGAAAAGGAGATCTGCTTTCCTGCGAAACGGCATGACAATAAGCAGCTGTCGCTGTCGAAAAAACCGCTATCATGCCAGGTATCTTTTAGCAGGAAATGTAGATCATCTTTTCACCCCTTCCGTATCTTTTTTGTATATAGTACACCATATTTATGCTTGGATTTCAAGCTATTTCCCTAGCAAAATAAGAGTATTTATAACGGTTCAGCCTTCGGCTTCTCTGTCATGAAATGTTACCGAATACAACATTTATTGATGCATGTCGGTTGCGTGGGATGGGTAAGGTAAGCTATAATAGATGTAAAAATTGGGGGTACGGTTTATGGGATTTTATCTGAATCCGGATAATGACGGTTTCCAGAGTGCGGTGCGTTCTGAAATTTATGTAGATAAGACAGGGCTGATCGGCTATACGAATAAATGGTTGAACACGGAGCAGAGGTATGTCTGTGTCAGCAGGCCGCGGCGTTTTGGGAAGTCGATAACTCTTAAAATGCTTGCGGCTTATTACAGTTGCGGCTGTGATTCAGCGGAATTGTTTGCAGGGTTCAAAATAGAAAGTGACGTGACATATAGGGAACATCTGAACCGGTATGATGTGCTTTTCCTGAATATGCAGCAGTTTCTGATCGAATCCGGGAATCAGGAGATCACACAGTATCTGGAACGGGAAGTAGTAGAGGAACTGCAGGAGGAATATGGGGATTGTTTGCCAGAGCAGGTGACGGGGCTTGCGCAGGCGTTGCGGAAAATTTATGTAAAAACGAAAAAGAAATTCATTTTTTTAATCGATGAGTGGGATTGTGTGATGCGGGAGCGGCAGGAGTCGGAGGGATTACAGAGAAGGTATCTTGATTTCCTGCGGAATTTGTTAAAGGATCAGCCTTATGTGGCGCTTGCTTACGCCACGGGAATTTTGCCGGTTAAAAAGTACGGACAGCATTCAGCCCTTAATATGTTTTGGGAATATTCCATGATAAATCAAAAGGCGTTGGAGGAATATACCGGGTTTACGGATGATGAGGTCAAGGGATTATGCCGGCGGTTTAAGATGGATTATGAAGAGACAAGCGGTTGGTATGATGGGTATGTGTTTGTTAATGTTAGACATATTTATAACCCAAGGTCAGTTGTGGAAGCCATGTGCTGTCACAGGTTTTCCAGTTATTGGACTTCCACGGAGACTTATGATGCCCTTAAAATTTATATTGACATGGATTTTGACGGGCTCCGGGCGGATATTGCGCAGATGCTTGGCGGCGGACGCATCCGGGTAAATACGTTCAGTTTCCAGAATGATATGCGCAATTTCAAGACAAAGGATGATGTGCTTACCTTGTTGATCCATTTAGGATATCTGGGATACGATTCGGAGACGGAAGAAGCCTTTATTCCGAATAAGGAGATCATCCGGGAGTTTGAAAATGCCATGAGTGTGGGTGGTTGGACAGAAATCATGCGGATTTTAAAAGCATCGGAAAAGCTTTTGGAAGACACCTTAAAGTGCGATGAAAAAAGCGTTGCCATAGGACTTGATCATGCACACACGGAAGCGGCATCTATATTGACAATATCACCATATGTTACAGAATCGAAGGAGGGTTTCAAGATGGAAAAATGGGCACGGGCAATGTATCAGCCAAGTCTTCCGCTGGGGGAGAACGGACAGCGGCTGACGGGCAGCAGGGAGCATGTCGAATTGTCGAAGAATGCGGCGAAGGAGGGTATGGTCCTTCTGAAAAACGAGGGCGGCCTGCTTCCCTTCGCAAAGGGCACGAAACTGGCGGTATTCGGCAAGGCGGCTTTTGATTATGTGAAGGGCGGTGGCGGCAGCGGCGACGTGACGGTGGCTTATGTCCGCAATCTGTATGAGGGACTTAAGATGTAGCAGGAGTGTGTCAGCATCTATGAGCCGCTGTGTGATTACTACAGAAAGGATGTGGAGAGGCAGTACGCCGAGGGACATGCGCCGGGCATGACCGTAGAGCCCGCAGTGCCGCAGGAACTTTTGGCCAGGGCACGGGCCTATACGGATACGGCGCTTGTCACGATCTGCCGTTTCTCCGGCGAAGGCTGGGACCGGAAGAGCGTGGTGGATGATAATAAAGAACATCTCTCGGAGGGCGAGCGGCAGATGGCGGAGGTGTCCGCGAAGATCTTCAAGGACGGCGATTTTAACCTGTCCGTGGACGAGGCGGCCATGGTGGCGGCGGTGAAGCAGCATTTCCCGAAGGTGGCCGTGGTTATGAATGTGGGCGGCATGGTAGATACTTCCTGGTTTGTGAACGATGACAGGATCGGCGCGGTGCTGATGGCATGGCAGGGCGGTATCGAGGGCGGCCTGGCGGCGGCGGAGCTTCTTACGGGCAAGGGCAATCCATCCGGCAAGCTTTCCGACACCTTTGCCGGCTCCCTGGAAGATTATCCTTCCACTTATAATTTCCACGAGTCCAAGGACTATGTGGATTACACGGAAGACATTTATGTGGGTTACCGCTATTTCGAGACCATTCCGGGGGCTGCGCAGAAGGTGAATTATCCTTTCGGATTCGGTCTTTCCTATACGACCTTCGAGGTGGAGGCAGACTGGGCAGGCGAACAGGACGGCACAGGCAGCGTGCGTGCGCGGGTGACCAATACGGGGCACGTGGCAGGCAAAGAGGTGGTGCAGGTTTATTTCGAGGCGCCCCAGGGACTGCTGGGAAAACCGGCCAGACAGCTGATCGCTTTCGGGAAGACGAGGGAGCTTAAGCCCGGCGAGACGCAGACGCTCATGCTCACCTTTGCCATGGAAGATATGGCGTCCTATGACGATCTGGGAAAAGTACAGAAGTCCGCTTATGTGTTGGAAGCGGGAACTTACGCATTCTATGTGGGAACTTCCGTGCGGGATGTACATAAGCTGTCCTATGCGTATACGGTTGCACAGAACCGGGTGACAAGACAGTTGACGGAGCGGATGGCGCCCACACAGTTGGCAAAGAGGATGCTGGCGGACGGCAGTTTCGAGACGCTGCCCCAGAAAGAGCCCAACGATCCCAATGCGGACGAGCTTGTGCGGATGAGCGAGGAACAGATGGACGGTTACACGCCCGAAGTGCGGGCGAGGGAAGCCTACAAGGTATGGAAGACGCCTTACAGGGAAGGAGCGCGTCCTTTTACAGAGGTTGCGGAAGGGAAGATGAGCGTGCGCGAGTTTCTGGCACAGCTGTCGGATGAAGATGTGGCCTGTCTTCTGGGCGGGCAGCCCAATCTGGGTGTGGCCAACACCTTCGGTTATGGCAATATGCCGGCGTACGGTGTGCCTTCCGTTATGACGGCGGACGGCCCTGCGGGACTGCGTATCAAGCCGGAGTGCGGCGTCACGACTACCTGCTGGCCCTGCTCAACGCTTCTGGCCTGCACCTGGGATCCGGCGGTGGTGGAAGCCGTGGGCGCGGCAGGCGGCGCGGAGGTGAAGGAGAACAATATCGCGCTGTGGCTGACGCCGGCGGTGAATATTCACAGAAGTCCCCTTTGCGGCCGGAACTTTGAGTATTATTCGGAAGATCCTTTCCTGGCGGGCAAGCTTGCCGCCGCTATGGTGCGGGGCATTCAGTCTAACCGGATCGGGGCCACGGTGAAGCATTTTGCCCTGAACAACAAGGAGACCAACCGCAAGAACAGCGATTCCCGGGCATCGGAGCGCGCAGTCAGGGAAATCTATCTGAAGGCATTCGAGATAATCGTGAAGGAGGCGGATCCATGGTCCATCATGACTTCCTACAATATCATCAACGGCCACAGGGCTTCGGAGAACCGGGATCTGTTAGAAGGGATCCTGCGCGAAGAATGGGGGTATGAGGGCTGTGTGACAACAGACTGGTGGACCTGCGGCGAACACTATAAGGAAGTGAAAGCGGGCAACGACGTGAAGATGGGCTGCGGCCATCCGGCGCGCCTTCTGGAGGCATTGGAGAAAGGCTGTCTGACCAGACAGGAGATGGATGCCTGTGCGGAAAGGATCCTGGAGATGATCCTGAAGATTGACTGATCCGGAGGTACGATACAGGGAACAATAAGCAGGTTCAGAGAATGGAGAAAAGGATAAAACAATGAAAAAACAAGCATTTAACCCGTATCTTCCGTCCTGGGAATATATCCCGGACGGAGAGCCTTATGTATTTGGCGACAGAGTCTATGTGTATGGCTCCCACGACCGTTTCCGGGGGCATGCCTACTGTCTTAACGATTATGTATGCTGGTCTGCTCCGGTGGACGATCTGGGAGACTGGCGTTTCGAAGGCGTGATCTATCGCAAGACACAGGATCCTTTTAACAGGGAGGGCATGATGTGTCTCTATGCGCCTGACGTCACGGTCGGTCCGGACGGCAGATACTACCTGTATTATGTGCTGGATAAGAAGTCGGTGGTATCCGTTGCGGTATGTGATACGCCGGCAGGCCAGTACGAATTCTACGGATATGTGCATGATCAGAAGGGTGGTCTGTTAGGCGAGCGGGAGGGGGACGAGCCGCAGTTTGATCCCGGCGTGCTGACGGAAGGGAACAGAACCTATCTGTATACAGGTTTCTGCGCGATCGGCGACACCACAAGGACAGGCCCGATGGGGACCGTGCTGGATGCGGATATGCTGACGATTCTGGAAGAGCCTGTGAAGATCGCACCCAGCCAGCCTTACAGCGCCGGTAGCAGCTTCGAGGGGCATGAGTTCTTCGAGGCGCCTTCTATCAGAAAGAAAGGGGACCTTTATTACTTCATCTATTCTTCGGTGGCGATGCACGAGTTGTGCTATGCCACAAGTAAGGATCCCATGAAAGGGTTTGTCTATGGCGGCGTGATCGTGAGCAATGCGGATCTGCATATCGATTCCTATAAGCCTGCCCACAGAAATATGGCCTACGGCGGCAACAACCACGGCAGCATTGTGGAGATAGCGGGGAAATGGTACATCTTCTACCATCGGCAGACGGACGGCACCAATTTCAGCAGGCAGGGCTGTATCGAGCAGATTACCTTCCGGGAGGATGGCAGCATCCCGCAGGCGGAGATCACGTCCTGCGGCGCCAACGGCGGACCGCTGATCGGCAAAGGGGAATATCCGGCCTACCTGGCCTGCCATCTGTTTGCCAGGGATCCGGCCCTCACCACGGGTGCGCCTGGCGAATGGATGGACTGCCGTTTCCCCAAGGTGACCCAGGACGGAAAAGACGGAGACGAAGAAGTGGGTTACGTGGCGAACCTGCGGGAGGGCGCACATGCCGGATTTAAATATTTTGACTGCAAAGGCATCACCAGAGTGTCGATCCGCGTGCGGGGCTACTGCAAAGGCGCCTTTGGCGTAAAGACCCGGTGGGATGGGGAAGCGCTCGGATGGATCCCGGTAGGCTTCACCAACGAGTGGCAGGAGTATAGCGCGGATATTGCAATCCCGGATGGGATCCATGCCCTGTACTTTGTGTATCAGGGAACCGGGGCGGCCAACCTGGCTTCTTTTGCACTGCATTAGCACTTCATACCGGAGTGGGGCAGGAAGAGAGGCTGTGGCGGTTGTTGTGCCGCATACCATATCTGAGTAAGATATCGAAAAAGAACCGGTACAGCCGGTTCTTTTTGAATACAATTGAATTATAAATGTAGAAATTTATCTTTTTTGGCGGTACTTTGCTGTAAAATGTGTTGATAATTATCAACTTTCAGCATATACTAAATAAATACAATGTTTTGTGGTAGAAATGCGAAAGGAAAGGTGTTTTTGCTGCGAAATGTGGTTGCCTGGCAGGGGGAACAGGTGCATGTAAAGGAGAGTGAAGCGGAGGTTTTAGATGGAATCAATCTGGATGAAAGAAACGAAGATCAGAAAGCGTACACCGCTTCCGGGGGATCTGGAGACGGAAGCGGTAGTCATTGGAGCAGGGATGGCAGGAATCCTGACGGCCTGTCAGCTGCAGCAGACGGGGATCAGGACGATTGTTTTGGAGGCGGACAGGATTGGCAGTGGGCAGACAAAGAATACGACGGCCAAGATCACATTTCAACATGGCCTGATTTATGACCGGTTGGTCCATACGCTCGGCAGCAGGGCAGCTTTTGCCTATGAATCCGCAAATGAGAACGCGATTGCAGCGTATGAGAGCCTGATCAGGGAGAAGAAGATAGACTGTGATTTTGTCAGATGCCCGTCTTACCTGTATTCGCAAAAGGACGAAGTATCTATCAGGCGGGAAGTAGCGGCGGCAAATGCGATCGGTGTCGAAGCCGTGTTTGAAACGGACAGTGAACTGCCGTTTCCTGTGGCGGGGGTGGCCAGATTTGACGGGCAGGCCAGATTCAATCCGCTGAAATTCCTGTCGGCCATATCGGAAGAAGTTACGGTATATGAACAGACGGAAGTCCTGAAAGTTGAGGGGGACCGGGTACAGACAAGCAGAGGATGCGTGACGGCGCGGCATATCATATTTGCCTGCCACTATCCGTTTATCAAAGTACCCGGGTATTATTTTGCGAGAATGTACCAGGAGCGGAGTTATGTGGCGGCCTTAGAAGGAGCCGGCCGGATTGAGGGGATGTATCTTGGGATCGACAAGGACGGGCTGTCGTTTCGGCAGCAGGGGGAAATGCTGTTGCTTGGCGGTGGCAGCCATCGGACCGGCCGGAATAAGAATGGCGGCCAGTATGCCTGGCTGCAGGCCAGAGCGCAGGAACTATATCCCGAAAGCCGGGTGATCAGTCAATGGTCGGCTCAGGACTGCATGACGTTGGACGGCATTCCGTATATTGGCCGTTTTTCGATACGCAAGCCCAATTGGTATGTGGCAACAGGATTTGGAAAATGGGGGATGTCGTCATCTATGGCGGCGGCTCATATTCTGACGGCATTGATCACTGAGCAGAGATGCCCGCAGGCGGGAGCTTTTTCTCCGCAAAGGAGTCTGACAGGCAGGGCAGTGATGGAGCTGGGGGTTCAGGGAGTATATGCGCTCAAGGGGCTTGCAAGGCGCCTGCTGCCTGCGGATAAAGGAAGGATCGTGCCGAATTGTCCGCATATGGGATGCCGATTGGAATGGAATCCGGAGGAAGGCACTTATGATTGTCCCTGTCATGGCTCGCGTTTTGACGAAAATGGGCATCTGATCGATGGCCCGGCACAAAATAACTGTAAAAGGAAATGATATTTTGTCAGATCAGATTGGCGAACAGCGAAGCGCCGATAACGGTCATGAGTCCTGCCACGGCAATGGCCAGACTGCTCATGGCGCCTTCGACTTCGCCCATTTCCATGGCTCTGGCGGTGCCGATCGCGTGAGAGGCCGTACCAAGCGCCAGTCCCCTGGCAATGGGTTCTTCGATGCGAAACAGCTTGTATACAAATTCTGCAATGACATTTCCGAGGATACCGGTGACGATGATGACGGCTACCGTGATGGTGGGAACACCGCCAAGCTCCTCGGAAATGCCAAGTCCGATGGCAGTGGTGATGGATTTGGGCAGCAGCGTTACATATTGCTCGTGGTTTAAGCCGAACAGTTTTGCAAGCAGGAAGACGCTCACAAGGCTTGCAAGGACGCCGGAGGTGATGCCGCCCGCCACGGCCTTAAGATTACTCTTAAGCAGAGCAAGCTGGCGGTAAAGGGGGACTGCAAGACATATGGTGGCCGGTGTGAGCAGATAGCTGATATAGCGTGCGCTTTCGTTGTAATGGCTGTACTCCACATTAAGAAAGGACAACACCGCCATGACGCAGATCGTCCCGATCAGCAGAGGATTTAAGATTGCCAGTTTGAATTTTCTTTTTAGGAGCAGCCCGGCCTCGTACGCGGCAAGACTGATCACTGCACCGAAGAATACGGAATCGGTTATTATATGCTGCATTTTAGGTACCATGCCTTTCTAACTTTTCGTGAGTGTTTTAAGACTGCGGTTTCTCTGTCCGCTTCTTTCGGGGCCTGTGCCGGATCATGCGTTGTGTGACCTGTCCGGTCACTGTCATGACGATCACGGTGGTGACCAGAGTGATCAGGATCACAGGAAGAAAGACCGGTTTAAGGGACGGCCAGGCATCCAGAAGGCCTACGGCGGCAGGGATGAACATGACCGGCATGATCTCGATCAGGAAGTCGGCGGCAGCGCTCACCTGATCCGTCTTCAGGATTCCTGTGCACAGGGCGGTGAGCATGAGGACCAGCCCGTAGACGCTTGCAGGGACAGGAAGCGGTATCAGGATATGCAAAAGTTCGCCGAGAAACGAGACAAAAAGGATAATGCAAAACTGACGTAAATATTTCATGGGTTTTCTCCCTTGTCAAAAGATTTTATTTGATATTTCCATAATTTTATTTTATCCTGTTACTTGTAGAAGTCAAATTTTTTTGTAATGGGGTGGACAGCAGTATACTGGTTTAACGAAAAGACATTAGATGGGAATCATAATTTGTGAATTGGAAATAAGGAGGAAACAAACGATCATGAAAAAGAAGACATATGGTTCTGTGTGCTTGTTGATCTGTCTGGCATCTATGACAATGGGGATGCTTGGAGGATGCGGCAGGGATTCACAGGCGGGAGGCAGACGGCCGGAAGCGGAACAAACGGCGGATGCGGACAGAACGGAACAGGAAAGCGTATCGGCACAGGAAGACGGAGCAAGTCAGGACGGGGCGCAGGCGGAAACAGCCGGTCAAAAGGAAGCTGCCGGTACAGACGGACAGTCTTCCGGGATCACCTTCGAGGCCCAGGATCTGGAGGGGAATACCGTTACGGAAGCGGTCTTTACAGAATCGAAGCTGACGATGGTCAATGTGTGGGCCACTTACTGTAATCCCTGTTTAAGCGAGATGCCGGGCCTGGGAGAGCTGGCCGGGGAATATGAGACGGATGAGTTTCAGATCATCGGCATTATCAGTGATGTGCAGGAAGGGGCAGAAACAGATGCGACGGAGTATGCTTCGTCTCTGGTCACGCAGACCGGGGCGGCTTATACGCATCTGCTCCTGAATGAATCATTGTTCCGTTCGATGTTGAGCGGTGTCAGCGCCGTGCCGACGACCTTCTTCGTGGACGGGAAGGGCGAGGTGCTGGATACGGTGGTGGGCGCCATGGACAAAGAGTCCTGGAAGGAGAAGATCGATGGGCTTCTGGAAGAATGATGCAAAAGACAGGCATACGGCTGTGGCTGTCCGGAGAAGCTTCGGGAAATACGGCTGGTTGCCCGGTGTGCTGCTGGGGATTCTCTGTCTGGGGATTGGCGCGGCGCAGGGGCAGTTTGCCGTGATCTGGCGTAAGGCGGTGATGATCTGCCTGGAATGCATCGGGATCGGATAAGCAGCGCCTTTTGGGGAAAAGCGGTACTGGAACAGCATGGAAATCGGGAATGGAGTAGAATTATGCAGAAACTGCGTCTTATCGTACAGCTTGTTTTCACGATCGTGACCAACGGGTATGCGTACGGCTTTCTAAACGGTAAAATTTACCAGGGTGCTATGAAATATGTCTGCGTTCCGGGGCTAAACTGCTATTCCTGTCCCGGAGCGGTGATGTCCTGCCCGATCGGGGCGCTGCAGGCCCTGCTGAACCGGCAGGGATTTAGCGTGCCTTTCGGTGTACTGGGCTTCTTCTTTGTGTTCGGCAGTCTTCTTGGACGGACGGTCTGCGGTTTCCTGTGTCCCTTCGGGCTGGTACAGGATCTGCTGCATAAGATTCCGGTCTTTCGGAAACGGAAAAGACTGCCCGGCCACCACATCCTGAAATACGGGAAATATGCCACGCTTGTGCTTTTGGTCTGCGTGGGTTCGATGTTTCTGTTCGGCGGGTTTGCCAAGATCCCGGCATTCTGCAAGTATCTGTGTCCTTCCGGAACGCTTCTTGGCGCGCTGCCCTTGCTTGGCAGGAATGAACTGCTGCGCAGCCAGATCGGCGGCCTGTTCTACTGGAAGCTTGGCGTGTTAATCTTTTTGCTTCTTCTTTCGGTCAAGGTCTACCGGCCGTTTTGCCAGTATCTGTGCCCGCTGGGGGCCATCTATGGCTGGTTTAACCGGTTTTGCCTGGTGAAGATCCGGTGGGAGGAGGAGAAGTGCGTTTCCTGCGGCGCCTGCGAGCGGGCCTGTCCGGTAGCGCTTTCCCTGCAGGAGATCTCCGTCTCGCCGGAGTGCATTCGCTGCGGCAGGTGCGTGGACGCCTGCCCGGCCAAGTGTCTGCATTTTAAGAGATAGAGAGATCCACGAGGAGGAGAAGAGGAGGTAAGGATGAATAAGAGCAAGACAGGGCAGCAGTCCTATACAAAGATTTCTCTGGTTTTTGAATTTCTGCGTGGAAGCATCCGCTATTTCCTGGTCAGCATTGCTGCCGCGCTATGTGTAACGGGGGTGGACATGCTCTCGCCGCAGCTGATCCGGACCACCGTAGACGGTATTCTGGGCGACAATGCGCTCCGTCTGCCGGGATTTCTGATGGATCTGATCGGGAGCATCGGCGGTGTGGGGTATCTGCGGGAGCATCTTTGGCTGATTGGGATCCTGCTCGTGCTTCTGGCATTCTTCTCGGTCACCTTTCGCTATCTGTTTCTTCTTTTTAATACGAAGGGGGCGGAGAGCCTGGCGGAGAGAATGCGGAACCGGCTGTTTTCCCATATTCAGCGGCTTCCTTATTCCTGGCATATGCAGAATCAGACGGGGGATATCATTCAGCGCTGCACTTCCGATGTGGACATGGTGAAGAATTTCGTATCGGAACAGGTGACGTCCGTTTTTCGTATTGTCATTCTGATCGTTTTGTCCCTGCTCTTCATGGCTTCCATGAATCCGAAGCTGACATTGGTCGCCCTGGCGTCCATTCCCGTCATTATCGCTTACTCTACTTATTTTCATTCGAAGATCAGCAGCCAGTTCATGAAATGTGATGAGAATGAGGGAATCCTGTCTACCATTGCGCAGGAAAATCTGACCGGCGTGCGGGTCGTGCGCGCCTTTGGCCGGGAGAAGTACGAAAAGGACCGTTTTGAGAAACAGAACAATATCTATACGGATCTGTGGATCAGACTGTGCCGGTTTCTGGCGCTGTTCTGGGGCGCGGGGGATCTGATCTCCGGCCTGCAGGTCATGCTGATCGTGATTTTTGGTTCCGTATTCTGTGTCAGGGGCAGTATGACTGCGGGGGAGTTCATCGCTTTTATTTCCTATAATGCCATGCTGACCTGGCCGGTCCGTTCCCTGGGGCGTATGATCGCCGAGATGAGTAAGGCCGGCGTTTCCATCGAGCGTATCCGTTATATCATGAATTCTCCTGCGGAGCAGGATAAACCGGAGGCCGTTACGCCGGACATGCACGGCGATATCGAGTTTCACAATGTTTCTTTCGCTTACGCGGACACGCCTGTTCTCTCTGATATCAGCTTCCGGATCCCGCAGGGCACCACGTTCGGCATCCTGGGTGGTACGGGTTCCGGCAAATCCACGTTGATGCATCTTTTAAACCGGCTATATGATCTGCCGCCGGAAAACGGCCGCATTACGATTGGCGGCGTGGATATCGCGGATATGAAGGGAAGCTGGGTGCGTTCCCATATCGGAATGGTGCTGCAGGAGTCGTTTCTATTTTCCCGCACGATCGCGGAGAACATCGGTATCACGCGCCGCAATATGAGTCTGGCCGATATTCGCCAGGCGGCATCCATTGCCTGCGTGGACGATGCGATCCTGGAATTTGCGAACGGCTATGATACCGTGGTGGGGGAGCGGGGCGTTACCCTCTCCGGCGGTCAGAAGCAGCGGACGGCTATGGCGCGTATGCTGACCCAGCGGACGCCGATCATGATCTTCGACGACTCCCTGTCGGCGGTGGACGCGCAGACGGACGCAAGGATCCGCCAGGCGCTTCGGAAGAATCTGGGCGATTCTACGGTAATTCTGATTTCTCACCGGGTCACCACACTGATGCAGGCGGAATGTATCCTGGTGTTAGACAGGGGCCGGATCGCCGAACTGGGTTCTCACGAGGAACTGATGGAGAAAGGCGGCATTTACCGCCGTATTTACGATATGCAGATGACTTTGCCGGAGGAGGTGGCTGTACATGGCGCATAATAAGGACGAGCAGCAGGAATATGTATCGCTTCCCTGGTTTGGCATCAACAAACTGCTGCCGTATTTAAAGCCCTATCGCCGGATCATCGTCTCGATGATCCTTCTGGGACTGGCCGGCGGGCTGGTGGATATCATACTGCCGCTTTTTCAGCGATATGCACTGAACCGGTTTATTGCAAAAGGAATGTTGGAAACGCTGGGCAGCTTTATCGCAGCTTACATAATGGTTCTGGCCTTTCAGGTGGTGGCCAATACGATCTCGGCCTATCAGGCGTGCCAGATCGAGATGTATGTGGGCAGGGATATGAAGCGGGCAAGCTTCGATCACCTGCAGACGCTGGCCTTTTCCTATTATAACCAGAACAGCGTGGGCTATATTCACGCCAGAGTGATGAGCGATACCAACCGCATCGGCAGTCTGGTCTCCTGGGGGCTGATGGACGGTATCTGGAATTCATCCTACATTCTGGGAGCCGTGGTGGTCATGCTGGGCATCAACTTCCGGCTGGCGCTGTGGGTGTTGGCCATCGTGCCGCTTACCGCCCTTGCGGCCGCGTTCTTCCAGAAAAAGCTGGTGGTCTTAAACCGCCGGATCCGGGAGATCAATTCCCGGATTACCGGTAACTTTAACGAAGGCATTACCGGCGCAAGAACCACGAAGACACTGGTGATCGAGGAGAAGATGGAGCAGGATTTTGACGGGACCACTGCCGAGATGAAGACTACCTCCGTACATGCCATGCATTACCGGGCCCTGTTTTCTTCGATGATCTCCTTCTCCTCGTCGCTGGCCCTGGCCGTGGTGCTGTGGCGGGGCGGTATCATCACCCTGCAGGGGGTGATCGAGATCGGTACCCTGTCCGTATTTATGTCCTACGCGCTGGGCATGATGGAGCCGGTGCAGTGGATCGTGCGGGCGATTTCCGACCTGATCACCGTGCAGGTTAACGTGGAGCGTTTTACCAGACTGATGGAGACGGAGTCCGACGTCAGAGACACGCCGGAAGTGGTCGCCAGATACGGGGATTCTTTTCAGCCCCGGAAAGAGAACTGGGAGCCGCTGCACGGGGATATTACCTTCGAGGACGTGTCCTTCAAGTACCCGGACGGCGACGAGTATGTGCTGGAGCATTTTAACCTGCATGTGCCGCAGGGCACCAATGTGGCGATCGTCGGCGAGACCGGCGCGGGCAAATCCACGCTGGTCAATCTGGTCTGCCGTTTCTTCGAACCGACTTCGGGGCGGATCCTGATCGACGGCAGGGACGCCAGAGAGCGTTCGCAGCTGTGGCTGCACAGTAACATCGGTTATGTGCTGCAGACGCCCCATCTGTTCTCCGGCACCGTGTTGGAGAATCTGCGTTACGGCAATCCGGACGCCACGATGGAGCAGATCGAGGCGGCCGTCAAGAGCGTATCCGCCGATGCCGTGATCGCCCGGATGGACAAGGGCTATGACAGCGACGTGGGAGAAGGCGGGGATCTGCTTTCCACCGGCGAGAAGCAGCTGCTCTCCTTTGCCAGGGCCATTCTGGCCGATCCGCGTATCTTCGTGCTAGATGAAGCCACTTCTTCCATTGATACCGTGACCGAGAAGCTGATCCAGGACGCCATAGAGCATCTGATGAAGGGTCGTACCTCTTTCGTCATTGCCCACCGGCTCTCTACCATCCGCCAGGCGGACGTGATCCTGGTGGTGCACGACGGTAAGATCGTTGAGCAGGGTACGCATCCGGAACTGATCGCGAAGCGGGGCGCTTACTATAATCTGTATACCAGGCAGTTTCAGGAGGAAGCCGTGGAGGATGCGTTTGAGGGGAAAGGGGCGTAACAGGGAAGCCGAAGGCAAAACTGGAATAGGCCGGATTCAGTAACTATGAAGCCAAAGCTGAATAGTTACGAAAAATATGCTTGCCGAACCTAATATTGTCAGATAAAATAGTATCATATAGTGTTTCTGTGCTTGCAAATAGCACAGGCGCTATATGATATTTTTATCTATAGGTAACGCCATTAGTAAAGTCGCTTACTATCATTTTTACAGAATAAGGAGGGTTACTGTTTATGAACAAGATCAGAATCGAGTCGCCGGAGGTACAGGCTTTTGAGAAGGAGCATACCGAGGCGGCGCGCAGGCTTGCGCCGGAATGTATGGTGCTTCTGAAGAATGACGGGACACTTCCCCTGCAGGGGACGGGGAAACTGGCCTTATATGGCAGCGGTGCCAGAAAGACCATCAAGGGCGGTACGGGTTCCGGAGACGTGAACGTGCGTCACTTTGTGACCGTGGAAGAAGGATTGAAGAATGCCGGCTTCGAGCTGACGACAGGCAGCTGGCTGGACTGTTATGACCAGGTGGCGGCGGATGCCAGGAAAGACTTTTTCGCGGCGATCCGCAAGGAGGCGGAGGCAGCCGGGGTGACTGGCCCGCATATGATGATGTACGCAATGGGGAGAGGATGTCCGGAACCGGAGTATGAGTTTCCTCTGGACGGCGAGGGGGACACGGCAGTCTATGTGCTGGCTCGTAATTCCGGAGAAGCAGCGGACAGAAAGCCGATAGCAGGAGATATTAATTTAACGGAGACAGAAATCAGGGATATCCTTGCATTAAACGAGAAGTATGAGAATTTCGTGCTTGCGCTGAATGTGGGCGGTATGGTGGACTTAAAACCGGTGGAAGCGGTGGGGACGATCCTGCTTCTGGGGCAGTTAGGCTCCGCTACAGGCGATGCGCTGGCGGATGTGCTGCTAGGCAAGGCATATCCTTCCGGCAAGCTGACCATGACCTGGGCGCCGATTGCGGACTATGCGTCCACGGAGGGCTTCGGCGACCCGAATGATACCTATTATAAAGAAGGTATCTATGTAGGCTACCGTTATTTCGATACCATCGGTTATGTGCCCACCTATCCTTTCGGTTACGGTATGGGTTACACCACCTTCACTGTGGAGCCGAAGGAGATGACGGCGGATGCGGCGCAGGTATCCGTGACGGCGACGGTGACCAATACGGGCAGTTCGGCCGGTAAGGAAGTGGTGCAGGTTTACTATTCTGCTCCGGCAGGCAAGCTGGATAAGCCCTATCAGGAGCTTGCGGGCTATGCGAAGACGAAGGAACTGGCGCCCGGGGAGAGCGAGGACGTGACGGTGACCTTCGATACCGAGTCAATGGCGTCCTACTGTACCGAGTGCGCTTCCTATGTGATGGAGGCCGGTACTTATTATATCCGCGTGGGCAGCAGCTCCCGCAACACCCATATCGCAGGAGCGGTGGCACTGGATGAGACCAAAGCGGTGGAGAAGGTGAAGAATATCTGCGGCAGCAGCGGATTCGAGGACTTAAAGCCGGAGCGCAATCCCATTACTTATGAAGGGGAAGCGGATGAAAAGGAACAGGCTAAGACGGTAGAGATCAAGGCGGCGGATCTGGCAGTGAAGGAAGTCGTCTATCAGGAAGTGCCGGCAGAGATTCCGGCAGGTCCGGCGGTAAGATGGGAAGAGGTGACAGGCGGCGCGAAGACGCTGGATGATTTCGTGTCGGGTTTAAGCGACGAGCAGTTGGCGTATCTGTGTATCGGCGCCTATAAGGATGCGGAGGATCTGATGGAAGTGATCGGTAATGCTTCCACGTCGGTGGCCGGTGCGGCCGGTGAGACGACGCATCAGTTGGAGGAACTGGGTACGCCGACGCTTGTGATGGCGGACGGCCCGGCGGGCCTGCGTCTTGCACCCACTTATAAGGTAGTGGACGGTGAAGCGAAGGCCACATCCAACAGTCTGCCCAGCGATTTCATGGAAATGATGACTCCGGAGGAACTGCAGGCGATGGCAGCCAATGCGCCGAAGCCCAGCGAGGAGGAACTGGCGGCGCCCACCAACTATCAGTACTGCGTGGCGATTCCGATCGGTACGGGTATTGCCCAGTCCTGGAACGACGATCTGGCAAGGCAGCTTGGTGACCTGGTGGGAGATGAGATGGAGATGTTCGGCACGCACCTTTGGCTGGCGCCGGCGATGAATATCTATCGTTCTCCGCTGTGCGGGCGTAACTTCGAGTATTATTCCGAGGATCCGTATCTTTCCGGCTGCATTGCGGCGGACATCACAAGCGGTGTGCAGGTACATGAGGGCTGTGCGACGACCATCAAGCATTATGCATGTAATAACCAGGAGACCAACCGCTACTTCTCCAACAGCAACGTGGGAGAGCGGGCGCTGCGTGAGATCTACCTGAAGGGCTTTGAACTTTGTATCAAGAGATCGCAGCCGCATTTTATCATGACGTCCTACAATCTGATCAACGGTGAACATGCCTGCAGCACGAAGGATATTCAGACGTATACGTTGCGTGACGAGTGGGGCTTTGCGGGTGTTGTGATGACCGACTGGCTGGTGACAGGCGGCATGGGTCCGAAGGGTGAGAAGTGGCCGTGCGCATCCTGCGCGGGCAATGTGAAGGCCGGCAACGATATCACCATGCCGGGCATCCCTTCCGACAAGGCGGATATCCTGAAAGCGCTCTCGGACGAGAGTCATCCGTATGCGCTGAGCAGGGCGGAGCTGCAGCTGGCGGCAAAGAGAGTGCTGGGGATGATTCAGAAGCTGGCATGACTACATAGTGTACGTGAAAAGTAGAAAGTACAGAGCAGAATAAGCAATCTAAAAGTTCCTATGGGCAAAGTTCTTATGGCAAAGTTCCTATGGCCAAAGTTCATAGGAACTTTTGTTCATAGGAGCTTTTGTTAGAACCAGTCATCCCCCGCTTCACTGAGTTTCTCACGAAGTAACGTTTCCAGTGCAAGAAAAGCGGGCGTGAAGCTGTCGCGGATCGGCAGAAGCATTTCGTCAAGTTCGTTCTCGTTATAGAGATGAACCGAAGTATTGCGCTTTTTTAACATAGTGAGCCACACGGCAGAATCTTCCACAAACCCAAGCTTATAGCCAAGCTGTAATATTTCTCTGGGGGATCCGGCATCTGCGCCCTCTGCGCCATGTACTCTTAACACTGCTTGCAATGCTTTCCAGGCTCTTAAGACTTTTGGACAGCCAACCAATATTACCTATAGATACTTAGACGGAGGACTATAATGGAGCAGAATGGTAAATCATACATAGTTAAAATTGATGGCGGTTATATATACATTATAGATGCCGCAACAAATGAAATAGTTCAAAAATTTGAAGTTATTGATCAGTATGTCCGTGGCCGTGAAGAGAATCAGAAATTTAGCGGCGTTACCTCTGAGCATGAGAATCTGTACCTATGGAATGCAGATGTAGTGGAAGATGGAATATTTAGAATATGCATATATAGTGAGGCCGGTTTCAACATTCATACAATTGATGAAGTTAAGACTGCGCAGTTTATAGAAGAACTGAACGAGTACCTGGCTGACATAATGATTAAGGAATGTGAGCCTGTATCTTTAAGGATTGAATCCATGTAGCCAGTATATTCACGCAACGGAGATACGATCATGATGAATGAAAAGAAAATATGTGATTTATATGATACAGAGCTTAGGCTGTTGGATGAATATAATGAAGACATTAATCAGGAGGAAGCGTATGAACGGTTGAAAAAATGCCATGAGGAACGTGAGAGCCTGATGGAGGGAAGACAACTCAGTACGATTTATGAAAATATTCACGGAATTGCAAATCCGGTAACAATTGATTTACTTTTCGAGGAGGCTGAAGCATTGGAAAACCGGTTCCTGGACATGCTGTCAATCTATAAGCATGCTTTGGAAGGCTGTATCATTCTTTATCAGGAGACTGGTGAAAAAACTATTGAATGTAAACTTCAGATAGTAACATGCATTCAATTGTATAGAAAGGAACACGATTGCCTGCCGCCGGATATTAAGTCAGATGAAATGATCGACAGGCTTGAGGATCTTTTTACGCATTCGCATGCACATCCATTGTATGGGACTTATATTACGGTTATGCTTTGTGATGAATATATTCATACTGGCAAAAAAGCAAGAGCACTGGAGGTGTTTCGATCATGGGCCAGTGAACATCCGTTGAATTTGCAATCTGACGTAGAAGTGTTTCATGCATGGATTGAATACAGCAATTTATTGGGAGAACTTGGTTTTTATAAGCAGTCTTTGGATAATGTAGAAAACATATTGATATGGTTGAATGAAATTGACGACGAGGAGATGGGCAACAAACTTTATTTCTATCGTAGAATTTCAGATATTTATATATCATGCAGCCGATATCAAATGGCAGTACAATTGTTGGAGGAAGCTCTTTCTAATGCCGATCTGCAGAATGCTGACGAGGATGAACTTTTCAATATAGATACGCAGCTTGCCCATGCATATTATCTGTCCGGAGATATTGTAACTGCGGAAAAGAAAATCCGATTGGTAAGGGAAAAACTGTCGGCATCCTCTTGTTTAGAACATCCATCACGCCTTCAATTCGAGAACATTGCCGGAAATATCGAGGGCAGTCTTATGAATCAGAAAGAACATTATGACAGAATGCTTTCTGTGTATGAGGAAAGCCGTAAAAGATATGGCGCTAATAATAGGGACACGCTTCTCTATGAATATAATTTGGGCGTCGCTTGTTTTGATTTATATTATGTGGCAGATGACGATGAAAAAGAAAATTATATTCAGAAGGCACAAGAATACATGGAGGATGCCTACGAGCGCTCAGTATCTTCCCGAGTGAATGAGACACTGTTTGCATTAACCGTAAGGAGGAGCCTGTCAGAAATTCTTGCGGAAAAGGGTGACCTGGAAGCTGCAATTTGGGAACTGAAAACCATATATGAATCTACGAAAGATCTGCTTACAGAAGATAGTATGGAGACAGCGGATGCTGCCGTAAGATATGGGTCATTAGTACTGGAAGTTCAACAGTGCAGTGCTGATGTTCCGGAATGGATAGATGAAATTGATCCTGAATTGATATTGAGATATGGTTATGAAACAAAGAAAGAGTATTTAGGTGATCTGAACGGAGAAACCGTGGAAGCGCTATCTTTCTATACAAATGCTGTGCAGAGTAATGAGCTCATTCGTTGTCTGCAGGGAAACGTAGAACACGGGATGGAGCATTCATGGAAATTACACGCTGAACTAATTGAACAAATTGCATTTCGAATTGAACAGGCAGCCTATATTGACAGTATAGAGAAACAGAGTCAGTTTCTACATTTGCTGGAAGAAGAATTATATCAGTATTTTTGGTTACTTGATAACTCTGCTTCATTGGACATTCCGCATGACCTGAGAGAATTCTACAATCAGGTGGCGCCGTATAAAAATATCATTTATGATATGCAATGTGAGGCACATGGTTTTATAAAACGAAATAACAGCATGGAGCACTTCTCGAAAATCAAAGTTGATCAGCTTTTGAACAGAATGCGTTCGCTTGAAGGGCTTTATATCGATATATGGCAGGAAGCTAACGGATGGCTTGTGTTTCTGATTGATCAGAATGATATCTATTTTGAAAGACTTCAGATGGTTGATGACGAGGATATTTCTTTTCTTGAGGATGCCGAATTCTCTGATGTGATTCAACTTGACAAGAAGGAATATTCTGTTGAAGAAAAAATTATGGCTGCATATAAAATTACCCGAAAATTGGAAGAGATCATGAAGGAACATTTATTCTGTTACAAGGATATTTATTTGAATCTCCAGAAACAGATTACAGAATTTCCAATTGCTTCAGCAATTCATGATCATATCGCAGTTAATGTTCATGTTGTTGCATCAGAGAGAGAGTTATTCCTGATTGATATGCCAATGAGTGCAATCGATGAAGTTGATTTCCTGGAAAAATCTGTTGACTATCAAGTTGTTGGCAATGTCTTTAAAACAACATTATCTGAGGAACTTCCGGAAGCGAAGGGTGCACTTGTCCTGTCTGGACACGGCATATATCAGGACATTAATTCACTTAATGCAGAAGAAAGAAATTATGTTTTAACACCAGAGGGAAAAACACTTTATAGTAAGGATTTTATGGAAACCGATCTTTCAAATCTGGAGCTCGTTATGCTTCCAGTTTGTCAAAGCGGTTATGGAAGAGTGTATGCTAATTTCGGTATCTTTGGTATTGGGGCGGCTTGTAGGATTGCAGGCGCCAGAGCTACGGTAGAAACACTTTGGAATGTTCGCTCATCGGCATCATTAGTGTTTGAATATGAATTTTTCTGCGCAATAAGGGAGAAGCATACAATAATGGAAGCGTTCTGGATCGCCATAGACAGATTAAAAAATTATAAAGGATGCCAATTGAGAAAATTTTGCAATATGTTAGAGAATAATACACAAAATAGAGAATTACGTCATAGCTTATATACCGAGAGCTTAAAAGAATGTCCATTTAGCAGCCCAATGTGCTGGTGTGGTTTTGTTCTGATTGGAGGGGTGTAATTGAGAAAAAAATTTTGGAAAAAGCATAGTGTTTTTATTATTTTAACTGTAATACTGATACCGGCAGTACTGATTATTGCAAGATATAGCACATGGCCATCAATACTTCCATTTCTGACAATACTCAATGGCCCTGTCCCGAACGATCCGATTCCATATGATTTGGCTGTCGGATATGTCGCCAGTTACTTATTCTTTTTAATACAGGTTGAAATTCCGCAATTAAGGAAGGAGAAGAAAGCTTACCTGACATTGCAAAATGACATTAGGCATGTGATACTGCAGGCAGAAATCATTAAAAAGACTCTCGAGAAGCAATCATTGTTAGAAATAGCTCAGCATAAGGGGGCATTACCAAAATATAAATATACTATAAATAAAGAACTGGCAGGAAACGAGAATTTTCCGGTTGCACAAGATGCACCCAAACCAGCGGATGAAGACGGATTTTATAATTTCCTGTGGAAAGCAAATTATGATTTTGAAAAACTAAAAAGTCAGATCGTCTTTCAAAATCTGAATGAGTGCTTCATTGAGCAGATTATTAAGTTAAATATCGCTTTCTGGTTTCAAACATATCATAGTTTGATAATGGTTCCATCGTTAGCATCTATTCCCAATGCAACAATTAAAGTGGAAGACGGTGCTGAAAAAGAAAAGTTAAATGAAGCTTTAAAAGAATTAGAAATTATTTTAGGGCTAAGGATTGCTGTTAGTGCTGCATAGTTTGTTGCAGCCCCTGCATTTAATTATGCAGGGGCTGCTTTATTTTGTTCATTTGCAGGATTTTGAGCGTCTCAGAATCATTCGTTAAACTACGGTTTGACGGATTGCATTATTCACCGCTTTAATTTGCTAAATAAGTTGATATGATAGTAAAAAATGCATATAATATTTACAAAATACATATAATTCGAGGATAAATTTTGTGTATTTTTTCCATATTAAAACAATCCGTCAAACTGTAGTTTGACGAACTAATTATCTGTGTAAAAATATGCGGTTAAAGGAGCGCCTAAGGAAAATGCAAGAAAAATCGCAGATTACGCTGCGGCCGGAAAGAATTCAATTTTCCAGTCACAGCATGAAAATTTCAGATCCGGATCACGGCGGATATAAGATTCCGTACCGGGAGATTGTTCTTGCTTCTCTCCTGGCTCCGGGCAGGGAAGAGGGTACCTGTTACGAACCGGAGATCACAGACATTACGGGAGACATGGAGGGAGATTTAATTCTTTGTGATTCTAAATGCTGTAAGTGGAGAATACATCCGGAATTGACAGGCATGACAGCCGGAAGCCTTCTGGAGAATTTGATAATTCATGCACCCTATATTCTGGTTGGGGGGGGGTAAAACATGGATTGACATCGACGATGAGGAGCAATTCGCCGAGGCGGTGAGGATGGTAGATGTGATGCGGGGCAGTTTTATGTGGAGTAAGTGATTATGTGGAGCAGACGAAAAGCACTGACATAAACCAGTGCTTTTCTTATCATCAGGGATTTAATTGCTCAACATTATTTTTTGCCAAAGTTCTTCAGCCAGTTAGCCATGTC
>CANOCU010000026.1 GCA_947564645.1 uncultured Lachnospiraceae bacterium | reverse complement strand
TTAAATTATAACATGTTCCGCTGTTGGCGATAGTTGTAACATATCGCGCAAGTCCAACGGTCGTGTAGTTATTGGTGCCGTGACCGATAGCGGAACGGACGGCATCCGTATCGGATACCTCCGGCATATATTCCTCTATCTCCACACCGGAAGGTTCTGTCAGACCATAGAGATCCGCAGCCTTCGCAAGCTTTTGCAGCGCCACGTCGTTATTATAAGTATCTCCCACAATACCCAGCCGATATCCCACCTCATAATAGAAGCAGTTACAGGAATGCTGAAGCCCGCCTGTCATGTTCAGAGAACCATGTCCGCCCCTGTTCCAACATCTTGGCGGCGGCGAGATCTTATCAAAGATTCCCGTACACAAAATCGTATCCGACAAAGTGATCACTCCTTCCGTCAGTCCTGCAGTGGCCGAAGCGATCTTGAAGGTGGAGCCGGGAGATGTCCTCTGCTGAGTAGCATAATTGAGCATCGGCGAAGACAGATCATTCTGCAGTTTGGCAAAATAAGCAGCGTCTACACCGTTGGCCATCTTATTATTATCATAACCCGGATAAGAAACCAACGCCAGCACATCACCGGTATTGACATCCGTTACGACAATGGAACCCGAAAAGGGATCCAGGGCAAGCTGTGCCGGTGTAATGTCCAGATTTTCAATCCGATTGCGCATAAAGACATAAGCCGTCTCATTGCCGGCCTCAAACTGACGCAGCTCATCCTCCGGGATCTCCACAAGATCCTGATCCAGCAGAAGCTGACAGACCTGTCTGCCGGTCAGTTCATCATTATTGATCATATAACGATAAATCCTCTTTTCAAACTTCAGATCCCTGTCAAGCTGGTCAAAAATATACTGTAACAGCTTCTGATAGATCTCAACGGAATCCGAATACTGGGAATTGATCTCCAGTTTCGATACGTTGACCCAGTTCTGGGCAATCGTATAATTCAGATATTCATTCAGGCTGATGACTTCATCCGTCGTCCATGCAATGTAGGTAGCGTCTTTCTTATCGATTGCCGACCGCATGATAATATCATTATCATAGAGCATGGATACAATATAACTCTCATAATTCTGATATTCTTTGCTCAGATCCTGATAAGGAGTGCAGGTCTCCTCCAATTCTTCCCGCAGCGTCACCTCTACCCTGGCCTTCTTATCTATATAAGCCTGATATACGGTCCGCTCCGTCTCTGCGGCATCCTTCTCGGAGAAATGTGCAGTATCGATGATATTATTATTGATACATGCAAAATAAACATCATAGACCGGAAGTTGGATATTGCCGCCGCTGCCGCCTTCCGGAACATGATATTCCTTGATATTCTGCAGACTATTTAGCAAAATACTCGCAAGCTTAGACTCCAGTATATGATAACACGCCTTCTGCAGATCGGTATCCAGGGTAAGCCAGACATCGTTCCCTGCACTTGGTTCCACTCTGTCGCTGGTTTCGATCACCTTGCCCAGATTATCCACATAAACGGTCTCAGAGCCTTTCTTTCCCTGAAGATTCGTCTCCATGGAGGCCTCGATCCCCGACTTGCCTACGGTATCATTCAGATCATAGGATTTATCCTGCTCCTGCAGCGCCTGCAGTTCTTCCGGATTTACTTTGCCGGTATAGCCAAGCACCTGGGCAAAATAGATACTGTCATTATATTTACGGATCGAACCTTCGGCAATGGACACGCCGTCAAGTACATCGGCGTTCTCCATCACTACCGCCACCGTTTCCTCAGACACATTGTTAGCCACTGTCGTTGCGATATAGCGCTGATAGCTGTTGGCGCTCATGGCAAACCGTATGGTAACGATCTTCAATATTTCCTCCTTTGTATATCCCATTCCGGGAACAAACGTGGAGGAATCGTCCGGATCCGTATAATCGCCAATCCCATAACGCTTACTGCTGCATAAATATTCCATCACCTCATCCGGCGTGGCATTCTTCTCTTTTTCTTTAAAATCTTCATCATCGATCAAGGCATGTCCATAGACATCGGCAAGAAAACGAAGAAGCTGCGTCCCTTCTACATTAAAGCAGTAATTTCCGTTATGATCCAGTACAATGTGGAAATCATTGATGATCTTGTCACCGCAGCGTTCGATGATGGATACCAGCTGAAAGATCGTATCGTTCAGCCTGGCATTTTTGCGTTTGCTTCCGGACTCGTACACATCTTCTATCGTGACGGAATAGGCAAGTTCGTTATAAGCCAGCAGATTCCCGTTCCGATCCAGAATATTGCCTCTTGTTGCCGGAATGGCACGCTCCCTTGTGATACTCAGCTGAAAATTGTTAAAGTACTCTTCGCCGTGGACGATCTGAAGCTGAAAAATCGTATAGATCAGATAGCCACCCATGCCAAACAAGACAAATACGAGAATAAGCAGTCTGGACGTGACCATATTTATGAAATTTTCTTTAAAACGCTCCCATATATGTTCAAACAAACTTCTTGCCACTCCTTAGTTCGCTGCGCTCCAGACTGGTGTTGATCCAGAGAATGAGCGGATACAAAAATATAGTAATAACGATCGTATAGACAATTTCCGGCAATATAATATGCACAAAATAATATCCGAATTCAAATCTGCTCCGTAACAGGAACATGATCACATAACAGATAAACCCATAGAAAAGATCACTTCCCAGGATAAGCGCTATCGGAAGTTTGATATCCTGCGGATAAAAAACAGTACAGAACTTGCCGTTCATATATCCTATATACATATAGATCAGGGCATAAAAGCCAATCGTATTACCAAAAAAGATGTCTATCAGAAGACCGCAGAAAAAACCGATCAAAAGGCCGGTCTTCTCCCCTCGCATAAAGCCAAAGGAAGCGGACAGCACGATCATAAGATTCGGAACAATTCCGCCAAAAGCCAGGCTTCGAAAAACAGTACACTGCAATAAGAAGCATATAAAGATTAAAAAGGCTGTGATCAACCCGCGTCTCAGTTTCATATCCACCTCTACTTCAAACTATCCCCTGCAGCCGCTTTTCGTCAATCCGTGATCGTCTGTTTCAGCTGCATGATAACGAGCACTTCCTCCAAATGCTCAAAATCCACTGCCGGTGTGATATTGCCGGATTTGGTCAGATTATTGGAATCCTGGTCGATCTTGCTGATATATCCGATCAGAACCCCGGGCAAATATTTATCGCTGATATTGGATGTAACGATCTTATCGCCTTCCACGACCATATTCTCACTGTCTATCAGCTGCCCAAATTCAATTACGCCCGTAGCATAGAGCTTCAGATTGCCGGAAACGATCATGGTATCGGAACTGGACAATACCATGGCGCTCACATTGGAATCATCCGCAATGATTGCCTTGACTTTTGCCCAGTTCGACCCGACGTCCACGATACGCCCTACCAGACCGCTGCCCGCAATAACATTCATATCCACAGCGATCCCGTCCTGCTCTCCCTTATTGATCACAAAGGAGTAAAACCAGTTGCCGGGATCCCTGGCAATAATACGCGCTCCCGTTTTCTCATATTCATCATACTGAGCGTCCAGGCTGTATAATTCCCTTAAATTTGTCAGTTCATACCGGTCCTGCTGCAGGCGGGTATTCTCTATCGTCAGCTCGTCGATCTGCTGTTTCAGGTCCTCGTTTTCCGCGATCAGATCCCTGATCTGCGCCAACTCCTCAGACCGGTTTGCAAGCCAGCTGCCAACCGAACTGATCCCTTCAGCGAAGGGAACGATCGTATAACCGGCTATCGAACTTAATGGTCCGCTAAAGACCGTTGTATTAAAAGTAAGCAGCACCATACCGGTGCACAGGATTGTTAAAATAAAAAGGAGATATTTACTTGGTAAAGTAAATTTCTCTCCTTTTCTTTTTACGATCGGACTCATTTACTCATTCCTTCTATTGCATATGCCACCGTTTTATAATTATCTTCGTTGATAATCTTGGCAAGTCCAAGCGCCACACTGGTCACAGGATTCTCCGAGACATTGACTTTCAATCCGGTCCCCTTGCTCAGAAGCTGCGCCAGTTTACTGACCTGGGATGCGCCGCCGGTCAGATAAACGCCATGCCGGTAGATATCTGCTGCAAGCTCCGGAGGCGTGCGCTCCAAAATAACCTTCACATTATCGATTATCGTATTAAAATGTTCTATGAGACACTCGTCAACCAGCTGCGTCGGTATCTCACGCTCTACCGGAAGCCCTGTTACAATATCGCGACCATAAACCACGGCTCCCGTCTGCGCTTCCTCCAGTTCCAGGAGTGAGGTCTTGACCACCTCTGCAGTCTTGCCGCCGATGATGAGACTGTATTCCCTGCGGACCGCCGCCTTGATCGCGTCATCAAACTTGCGGCCTCCCACTTTGATCAGCTTGCTTAAGACAATTCCGCCAAGAGACAGGATGGAGATCTCGGTCGTGTCAAATCCGACGTTTACGACCAGAACGCCCTGGGAATTTTTGACATCGATCCCCAACCCCAGTCCGTCTGCAACAGCCTTATCCACTACCATGACCTTCTTTGCTTTCACATTGGATTCCTTGATCAGGTCTTTAAAAGCCCGCTTCTCCACTTCCGTTACATCCCAGGGAACCGCAATATAATAGTCTGCCGGTTTCACATTATTCTTCATCAGATCACTCAGAAAATATTTCACCAGAAGTTCCATGTTCTGAATATCCGCAATCACCCCGTTACTGAGCGGATAAGAGATATGGATATTACTGGGAGCTTTCTCGTACATCTCAAAAGCCGAATCTCCATAAGCGAAAAGATTCTTTTTATTCTCAATGGCGATCATGTTCTTTTCCACAAAGACTTCATCATCCGCACGATTATATATTTTGATGTTACTGGTTCCTAAGTCAATTCCAAATGCGTTGTTAGCCATTACAGCCCGTCCTCTCTTTCTTCTAGCTTCATCAATTGACTCTCTTTGAAGCTGAAATATTGATTGTCCCCGATGATGATATGATCAAGAAGCGGTATGTCCGTTAGCACACCTACTTTCCTGATACGCTCTGTGACTTTGAAATCATTGTCACTGGGAATCGGGTTGCCGCCGGGATGATTATGCAAAAGCATGACCCCGGCTGCCTGTACCTGCAATGCATAGATAAAAACCTCTCTGGGTGAGATCAATGACGCATTGACCGTCCCCTTTGAAAGAATGTGCTCCTCGATCAGATGCATTCCGCAATCTACCAGAAGCAGCATGATATATTCTACATTTTCATGGCGAAATCGTTCCATATAATAATCTGCCACGGAACTGGGTCTTAGAAAAGACAGTCCGTCCTTCGCCTTCGCCTGTGCCATTCTGGTACTCAGTTCCGCTACGCTCTTAAGCTGAATCGCCTTCACTTCACCGATTCCGTCAATCTCCTGCAGACTTTTGAGCGGTATATGATATAACCCCGACAGTCCATTGCCATAGCAGGTGATCTTATTCAGAACTTCTTCTCCCAACAGGCAGGCGCTCCTGCCATGGCTTCCCGATCGTAAGAGAATCGCCAGCAGTTCAGAGTCCGTAAGCGCCCTGCTTCCAAAGGCAATAAATTTCTCATATGGAAGATTCTGTATCCTGTAATACTCATTGTTCTCACACTTGCCTGATTTCATGCAACCTCTTTCCCGACAGCTTCTCTCTCCTGACACGACGGGGAAGATTTCTGATCAGGAATCGGCCAGCTCCTGATCCAAACCAATGATCTGCTTCCTGTACGAAGCCAATGCATAACGGACGCCGGTCAAATAAAACGATAGATAACGACTGCCGCTGCAATACCCAGTATACTTGCGATCGTGATCTTGATCGACAGGCCAAACGTAACGCTTAAGATACCAAGGTCCAACACCAGAGGCGACGAAAGCCCGAAGGACTGACCATAATTAAGCCATGTATTCGGAAAAAGGCTTCCGATAAACCCTCCGATCACAATACCTGCCAAAATCAACAGAAAACAAGCCCAATTGTTCTTACGCATAGGAAACAGGTTCTCCTTTCTCAACGCTCATTTTATCACAACCCCTTTTTGATGTATACAAAAATTGGTAAATTTTCACTAAAAGTTCCGGTATAATTTCTAAACTCTGCAGAGATCGGCCAAGATCACGCCCTGATCGATCAGATTCTGCAGGGTCTTCAGGATTCCAAGCTTGGCGTGTGGAAACGTCAGGCCGCCCTGGAAATAGACCGCGTAGGGAGGCTTGATGGGGCCGTCAGCGCTCAACTCTATGGAGGAACCGGACACGAAGGCGCCTGCGGCCATGATCACCTTGGAATCGTAGCCGGGCATATCCCAGGGCTCCGGGGTCACGAAGCTGTCCACGGAGGCTGCGGCCTGGATCCCCTGACAGAAGGCGATCACGCCCTCGGGGGAACCGAAGGTGACGGCCTGGATGATGTCGTGCCTGCTCTCCTGTCCGTCCGGCACCACCGGAAACCCGAGCCTTTCATAGAGATTGGCCGCGAAAACGGCGCCTTTCAGGGCGCTTGCCGTCACCGTGGGGGCGAGGAACAGGCCCTGATAGAAGGAGGATAATGCCCCCAGGGAGGCGCCCACCTCTTTGCCGAGGCCCGGAGAGGTCAGGCGGTAGGCCGCGTTCTCCACGCACTCCTTCCGGCCCGCGATATAGCCGCCGATGGGGGCCAGACCGCCGCCGGGGTTCTTGATCAGGGAACCCACCACCATGTCCGCTCCCACATCCGTGGGCTCGATGGTCTCCACGAATTCCCCGTAGCAGTTGTCCACCATGCAGAGGATATCCGGGCGGATCTCCTTGATAAAGCGGATCAGTTTGCCGATGCGGGCCACGGACAGCGTCGGTCTAGTCTGATAGCCCTTGGAGCGCTGGATCGTCACCAGCTTCGTTTGCTCCTGGATGGCGGCGCGGATGCCCTCATAGTCGAAGGAACCGTCCGGCAGAAGATCCACCTGTCTGTAGGAAATGCCGTATTCTCTCAGGGACCCTCTGGAGGGGCGGATGCCGATCACCTCTTCCAACGTGTCGTAGGGTTTTCCCACCGGGGATAACAGTTCGTCACCGGGACGCAGGTTGCTCATCAGCGCTAACGCCAGCGCATGGGTGCCGCAGGTGATCTGCGGACGCACCAGCGCGTCCTCCGTGTGGAAGAAGGAAGCATATACCCGTTCCAGCGTATCCCGGCCCAGATCGTTGTAGCCGTAGCCCGTGGTGCCCAGAAGACAGGCCTCGCTGACCCGGCATTCCTGCATGGCCAGCGTCACTTTCAACTGATTGTACTCTGCCGTCTCGTCGATCTGCCGGAAACGCTCCTGCAGGGAGGAAAGAATCTCCTCTCCGAAACGGAGCACCGGCTCGGAGATGCCGAAACGGGCGTATTGGCCGGTCAGGGCCGCATTATAAATGGAATTGGTCGTGTTTGCCATGATCTTAACTGCCTTTCTATCGTTAACGACATTAGAAATTAGAAATTCCGTTTACTATAAGTCTTTTGGTTTACATAATATTCCTGTCTCTTAATTCTCTCATCATATATTCCAGAATGCGGGAGTTGTCATATCCGTACGCCGGTTTCTCGATCCAAAGGACGTCCCGCTCTCTGCGAAACCAGGTGAGCTGTCTCTTGGCAAAATGCCGGGTATCCCGTTTCAGCGTGTATACCGCCTCTTCCAGTGTGCATCTGCCGTCCAGATAATCCAGGATCTCCTTGTAGCCAAGCCCCTGCATGGACACCATGTCTCTCGTGCAGCCTTCGGCGGCCAGTGCGGACACTTCCTCCAGAAGCCCCTGCTTTAACATCTGATCGACGCGCTCCTCGATCCGGTCATACAGCCTCTGTCTGTCGTCATTCAGCACGAAATAGGCGAAGTTGTAAGGGGAAGTGCGCTCCCGCTGCTGTCTGTTGTGCTCCGAGATCTTCGTTCCGGTCTTTTCGTAGAATTCGATGGCCCGGATGACACGCTTGACATTGTGGGCATGGATGCTCTCGCAGGACTCCGGATCGATCTGCCGCAGCCGTTCATAGAGCGCCTCGCTTCCCCGGGTGGCGGCCGTCTCCTCCAGACGGGCGCGCAGTGCGGTATCTTCATCGTTTTCGGTAAAATCGATGTCGTAAAGCAGCGCCTGAATATAGAACCCCGTGCCGCCCACCACCACGGGAATATGCCCCCGCGCATAGATCCCTGCCATGGCTTCCTTCGCCAGCCTCTGGAAGGCGACCACATTAAATTCCTCGGTCGGTTCCAGCACGTCGATCAGGTGATGGGGAATACCGCCCGTCTGCTCCGGCCCGATCTTGGCCGAGCCGATATCCATACGCCGGTAGACCTGCATCGAATCGGCGGAAATAATCTCCCCGCCGATCCGTCCGGCAAGTTCTATGGAAAGCTCTGATTTTCCGACGGCCGTCGGTCCGGTCAGGATCACGAGGCCGGGCTTATGCACCGTCTGTGTCAATGTCAACTCACTATCCTCTTAAATTTCTTTTCCAGTTCATATTTGCTCATGGAGATAACGGTCGGCCTGCCGTGGGGACAATGATAAGGATTGTCCAGCGTCAGCAGCTCGTCGATCAGCCGTTCCGCCTCCTGTCTGTCCAGCCGCATATTGCCTTTGACCGCCGCCTTGCAGGCCATGGTGGCGATGCGCATCCGGATGCTCTCCGGCGTACCGGTCACGGATTCTCCCGCCAGTTCATCCAGTATCTCCTGAAAAAGGGTCTTCTCCTCATAGCCATACAGATCCATGGGCACGCCCCGGATGGCATACTCGCTGCCGCCGAACTCCTCGATCTGGAATCCGAGGGCCTCGAAATCGCCGGCATGTCCAAGATAGCACGCCCGCTCTTTACCGGTCAGCGTCACCACCACGGGCGGATTCATCGTCTGGGAGACGATCGCATGTTCTCTGAACCGCTTCATAAACCGCTCATATTTGATCTTCTCATGGGCCGCGTGCTGGTCGATGATCAGCAGTTTGTCCTCATAAGAGATCAGCCAGTAGGTATCGAAAATCTGGCCGATCAGTTCGAAACGCTGCCTGGCAGGCTCCGACAGTATCTTATCCGCGAACAGTTCCATCTGAACCGACTGTGCTGCCGGTTCTGCCGGCGGCAATACCGTATCTTCCGGCAGCGCTACAGCTGCAGGTTTCGCCGCCGTCTCGTCCTGAAAGCTCCCGCTCCCCTTGTCCGTGTGATAGGCCGCGGGAGAATGTATCGTATTGCGGGAAGGATCTCCTCGTTCCCCGGTCGTGATCTCATAGTCTGTGCGTCTCTGCTCCATGCGGCCAGTGTTATCGGAGGCGGTATGCCGCAGTGCGCCGGCATTTTGTATCTTCCGCTCAGATTCCGGCATTTCGGCGATCCGCCTTCGCTCGAAGGGTTCCGGCACGGGCAGGGCGGCGTCGCGCATCCTGGCGCTCTTCTCATCTGCCCGCTCCTTCGCCTGTTCCTGCCGGTCTGCCAGACTGACTTCCGGGATCATCTCCTGCCTGCCGAGGGCGTCGTGGATGGCCTCTCTTACCGCCTCATAGAAAGCCGGTCCGTCGGCGATCCGCACTTCCATCTTCGTGGGATGCACATTGACGTCGATCCGTTTCGTATCGATCCGGAAATGCAGTACGCAGAACGGGAATTTATGCTGCATTAAGTATTCCCGGTAGCCCTCCTCTATGGCCTTGCTGATCATACTGCTCTTAATATATCTGCCATTGATATAGAAAATCTCATAGTTACGGTTGGCGCGGTTGATCACCGGCTTACCCAGGAATCCGCTGACTGCCATTCCTTCCCCCTGCCAGGAAAAAGGAAGCAGCTGCGCCGCCATATCCTTACCGTAAATACGATAAATGATCTCCCGCAGTTCGTTGTTGCCCGTGGTATAGAATCTGGTCTGGCCGTTCAGAATAAATTTGAAGGAGACCTGCGGGTTGGACAAGGCGAGATGTTCCATCAGGTCCGCCACATAAGAGCCTTCCGTCTGCGGTTGCTTTAAGAATTTCTTCCGGGGCGGTGTGTTAAAGAAAAGGTTCCGCACCAGGATCGTGGTACCCTCCGGGGCGCCGATCTCCTCCTGCTCCTTCTCTAAACCGCCTTCGATCACATAGCGGATCCCTGTCAGATCCTCCGGCACCTTGGTGATCAGTTCCACCATGGAGACGGCGGCGATGCTGGCGAGCGCTTCCCCGCGAAACCCAAGACTGACTAAGTCAGTCAAATCATCTGCCGATGTGATCTTACTGGTGGCATGGCGCAGGAAGGCGTTTCGCACCTGGGATTTCTCGATCCCGCCTCCGTTATCCGTAACGCGGATCAGCGAAGTTCCACCGTCCCTGATCTCCACCGTGACCGCATCCGCGCCGGCGTCGATGGCATTCTCCACCAGCTCTTTCACCACACTGGAAGGCCGCTCCACCATCTCGCCGGCCGCAATCTTGTCTATCGTCTGATGATCCAGGATATTTATCGTAGCCATTTATTTCCCCGCTTCTTTTTAAGTTAGCCAATGGAAAGAATGCACGCTTGCGGCATTCTTTTGGACGAAACTTAGATTTTCTTAGGCGGCGTTCTTTGACGCCTTAGAAAATCTTTTCGTCTTTTTGCCACCGGTTCTTCAACTTCGTCTGCAGCCGGTACAGCACATTCAGCGCATCGATGGGCGTCAGATTCCCCACATCGATCTCCTGCAGCTCTTTGATGACGTCCTCGTCCCGGACGGTATCGAAGAGCGACATCTGCTCCAAGTCCACCTCGTCGTATTTTACCGGCTTGCGCTTCTCGTTCTTAATGTTGATCTCGATATTCTGCACCTTTTCCGTGATATCGTTATCGCTCAGCTGCTGCACGATCTCCTTGGCGCGGTCGATGACCATATCCGGCACCCCCGCCAGCTTCGCCACCTGGATCCCGTAGCTCTTGTCCGCGCCGCCCTTGATGATCTTACGCAAAAAAACGATATCGTCGCCCTTCTCCTTCACGGCGATGCAGTAATTGTTCACGTTGTCCATCTTGCCTTCCAGCTCCGTCAGTTCATGGTAATGGGTGGCAAACAGCGTCTTGGCGCCCAGGATCTTGCGGTTGCTGATATGCTCGATCACCGCCCAGGCGATACTTAAGCCGTCGAAGGTGGATGTGCCCCGGCCGATCTCATCCAGCACAAGCAGGCTGTTGGCGGTGGCGTTGCGCAGGATATTGGCCACCTCGTTCATCTCCACCATGAAGGTGGACTGACCGCTGGACAGATCATCGGAGGCCCCCACTCTAGTAAAAATACGGTCCACGATGCCGATATTGGCCTTTTTCGCCGGTACGAAGGAACCGATCTGCGCTAACAGCACGATCAGCGCCGTCTGCCGCATGTAGGTGGATTTACCGGCCATGTTGGGGCCTGTGATCACGGCAATGCAATGCTTCTGGTTGTCCAGATAGGTATCGTTTGCGATAAACATATCGTTACTGATCATCTGTTCCACGACCGGATGCCTGCCGTCCTTGATATCGATGATGCCCTTCTCGTTGAGGGACGGACGCACATATTGATTCCGCTCCGCCACATAAGACAATGCCGCAAGAACATCCAACTTGGCGATGGCCCTGGCTGTCCGCTGGATGCGTTCCACCTCAGCGGCGATAGCGTCTCTGATCTGGCAGAAAAGATCGTATTCCAGCGAGGAAAGCTTGTCCTCCGCATTCAGGATCGTATCTTCCAGTTCCTTCAGACGGGGCGTGGTATAGCGTTCCGCGTTGGCCAGCGTCTGTTTGCGCACATAATCTTCCGGCACCAGATCCTTATAGGAATTGGTGACTTCGAAATAGTAGCCAAACACCTTGTTGTACTTGATCCGCAGATTCTTGATCCCGGTCCGCTCCCGGTCCTCCTCCTCCAACGCGGCGAGCCAGTTCTTGCCGTCCCGCTTGGCATTTCTGAGGGCGTCGATGCTGTCGCTGAACCCTTCCTTGATCATGCCGCCGTCCCGGATGGAGATAGGCGGCTCCTCCAGGATCGCGTCGTCGATCAGATGATAGATGTCTTCCAGGGTATCCGTATTGTTCCGGATCTTCGTCAGAAGAGCGCTGTCCAGATCCTGCAGCAGCGTCCTGATGGACGGCAGCATGGCAAGGGAATTGCGGAAGGCGATCAGATCCCTCGGATTGGCCGTCTTATAGCTGATCTTGCCCATCAGACGCTCCAGATCGTAGATCGCATTCAGATATTCGCGCAGCTCGTCCCTGTCCACGCTCCGCTTACAGAGCATCTCCACCGCATCCAGCCGCAGGTTCATCTGCTCCTTGTCGATCAGCGGCTGTTCGATATATTTGCGCAGCAGACGGCCGCCCATGGCTGTCTTCGTACGGTCCAGCACCCCCAGAAGAGACCCCTTCTTCTGCTTCTCGCGCAGGGTCTCCGTCAGCTCCAGATTCCGCCTGGTGGCGCTGTCCAGCAGCATATATTTACTGATCAGATACGGATACAGATGGGTAAAATGCGCAAGCGACGTCTTCTGCGTCTCATACAGATAGGCAAGCAGCGCCCCTGCGGCGATCATGCCGGACGGAAAATCCTCGATCCCAAGCCCGGACAGGGAGCTGACCTTAAAGTGCTTCATCAGGTTCCTGCGGCTGCCTTCCTCGTCAAAATAGTGGGGCGCTAAGGAATAGACCGTAATCCCCAGACGGTTCTTCAGATCCTCGATATCGTAACCGCTGACCAGGAACTGCTCGTTGCAGATGATCTCCGAAGGTCCGTATTTCTGAATCTCATCCTGCAGTTTGCGGATATCGTCCACCTCCGTCAGGTAATAGTCGCCGGTCGTCACGTCCGCCATGGAAATGCCCGTCCTGCCCGGAGAATACACGATGCAGAAAATATAATTGTTCCGGCTCTCGTCTAACGCCTGCAGATTCAGGTTGGTACCCGGCGTGACGATCCGGATCACCTCCCGCCTGACGATGCCTTTAGCCTGTTTCGGGTCTTCCACCTGCTCACAGATCGCCACCTTATAGCCCTTCGACACCAGTTTATTCAGATAGCTCTCCACGGCATGATACGGCACGCCGCACATGGGCGCCCGTTCCTCCTGCCCGCAGTTCTTGCCGGTCAGTGTGATCTCCAATTCCTTCGATGCGGTCAGTGCATCCTCATAAAACATCTCGTAAAAATCGCCCAGGCGATAAAGCAGGATACAATCCTGATAATCCTTCTTCGTCTCCAGATACTGCTGCATCATTGGTGTAAGTTCTGCCATTTGTAACCTGTCCTTCTTCGTTTTCGTCCCTGCAAAAGCTTCCGTGTACCGCTTTGACAGAACCGGAAACAGAAATTAATTCTGTCGCTTACTGTAACTATCATAACCATTTATTCTATATTATTCAACTATGTGTCCCGTATAATAGAACCCATGGCAGGTGTCCAGGGAGACCTGCACAAGCTGGCCGATCAGACGGTCGGCTGCCGCGAAATGCACCAGCATGTTGTTGGACAGGCGGCCTGTCATGAGGGAAGCATCCTGCTCGTTTACTTCCTCCACCAGCGCCTCCATCACTTGGCCCTGTAAGAGCGCCGCCCGTTCCTTAGCCGTATCCTGCACCACCCTGAGAAGTTTGTCGAAGCCTTCCCGGACCACCGCTTCCGGCACCTGGTCTTCCATGGCCGCCGCGGGCGTCCCCGTCCGCTTCGAATAGATAAAAGTAAAGGCATTGTCATACTGTACTCTACGCACCACGTCAATGGTCTCATCCACATCGGCAAGTGTCTCGCCCGGAAATCCCACGATGATGTCCGTAGTCAGGGCGATATCCGGCATAGCGGTCCTGATCTTGTCCACCAGGGCCAGATACTGCGCCTTCGTATAACGTCTGTTCATGGCCTGTAAGATCCTGTCGGAACCGGCCTGTACGGGCAGATGCAGATGCCGGCAGATCTTCTTAGACTGTCTCATCACATCGATCAGCTCGTCGGACAGATCCTTCGGATGGGACGTCATAAAGCGGATCCGTTTCAGCCCCTCGATCTGCTCCACTTCCTGCAGAAGTCTGGCAAAGGTGATCGGTTCGTCCAGATTTTTCCCGTAGGAATTGACATTCTGCCCAAGCAGCATGACTTCCACTACGCCGTCCGCCACCAGACGTTCGATCTCCTGTAAGATCTCCTTCGGATCCCGGCTCCGCTCCCGTCCCCGCACATAGGGCACGATACAGTAGCTGCAGAAATTATTGCATCCGAACATGATATTGATCCCGGATTTGTAGGCGTATTTGCGGCTGACCGGCAGCTCTTCCACGATCTGATCCGTCTCCTGCCAGATATCCACGATCATCTCGCTGTTCTCGAACATGATCACCAGAAGCTGTGCGAACTTGAAGATGTTGTGGGTGCCGAAGATCAGATCCACAAAGCGGTAACTTTTGCGGATCTTGTCGATCACGGTCTGTTCCTGCATCATACAGCCGCAGAGAGCGATCTTAAGATGAGGCTTATTCCGCTTCATGCTGTTTAGAAATCCCAGTCTGCCGTAAACTCTCTGGTTGGCGTTATCCCGCACCGTACAGGTATTGTAGATGACAAAGTCCGCCTCCGCTTCCTCGTTCGTTGCCGCGTAACCGATCTGTGTCAGGATCCCTAATAGTTTCTCGGAATCCCTGGCGTTCATCTGACAGCCGAAGGTAGTGACACAGCAAAGCGGCTGCCGCCCCAGCCGCTGTTGCAGTTCGGCCACATGATGAGCCGCCTTCTTCATATATGCCTGCTGCAAAGCCAGCTCTTTCTCATCGTTTCTGGACGCATATTGTCCCATCGTAAACCTCATTTCTCATAACGTGAAAACAAAACAGGTATCCTCACTGATCTGCCGCACCCGTGGACGATAACCTGTTTTGCATTATTGTCTGTCTTTCTATAAAGAATCCCACTCCCTACCCTACGATATCTTCTTACAACATGCAACAGCCAGTGACCCGGGGCCGATATGGCAGGCAATGCTCAAAGACAGCGGGTCCATATGGATGTCAAATCCCGGGAACTGCGCCGCCACTTCGTCCCGCAGCTGGGAAGCGGCTTCCAGGTCATAGGTGTAGGCGATCTGCAGCCATATATTGTCCTTATCCGCACCGCCGAAACGTTTCTCCATATCATTGCGGATCGCATTGATCATCATGGTCTTGCCCTGAGAGACGGTTCTTGCCTTGGCAAAAGCGTCCAGCTTATCTCCCTGGATCGTCAGCACCGGCTTTAACCGCAGGATCGTCCCCAGCGCTGCCGCAGCGGGTGTGATCCTGCCGCCCTTCTTCAGATAATACAGCGTATCCAGCATGATATAGATGCTGGAGTTGAATTTGTCGTCTTCCAGAAACTGTTTGATCTGTGCGGCGTCCATGCCTCTGTCCGCAAGGCAGAGCGCGTCTAAGGCCGACTGTCTCTGCGTGACAGAGATCCTCTGGTTATTGACCACCTGTACCCGCCCTTCATAGTCTGCGGCAAGCATGAGCGCGCTCTGGCAGGAACCGCTCAGTCCGCTTGACATCGGGATATGTACGATCTCGTCATGCTCCTTTAGCAGCTCATCCCATAATTTCATCACCGAATCCGGTGAAGGCTGGCTGGTGATCACATCGGCGCCTGACGCCAGTTTCTCATAGAATTCACTCTGCGTCAGCGTAATATCTTCATAATAAGTCTCGTTGTCGATCATAAAAGGCATGGGCAGCACATGAATCTGCAGCTCTTCTGCCTGTTTCTGCGTAATTCCGCTGTTACTGTCGGTAACGACCGCGATTTTCTTTGCCATATCTGTTCCACTCTCCGTCACTTCGCTTTAATCCTGAAAACAATCCCTGTTGACAGCAATATCCCGATGCCGGCAGATAGCCTTCGTGCCGTATACATACAGAACCGGCTAACCTGCTGCAGGGAAACATCTACCTAACCATATTACTTTCAGATAGTCCTAAAGTCAACCTCATTTATTACACTGTTCCGCAAATGTTCCGATAAAGCTGCATAGACCTTTGATGTAAGCGCAGGGTCCTCTGAGAGGATCCTGTCGGCCCACTCGCTGGCCCGCTGCAGGATCGATGCGTCCTGGAAAATATCGCCCAGCGTGAATTTCAGCGCGCCGCTCTGCCTGATGCCGAACAGATCTCCCGGTCCCCGCAGCTTCAGATCCTGGCTAGCAATCCGGAAGCCGTCATTGGATTCGTTTAAGATCTTCAGCCTTGCCATGGTCTCCGGCTTAGACGACTTGCTCATGAATATGCAATAGGACTGCGCATTGCCGCGGCCTACGCGTCCGCGCAGCTGATGCAGCTGTGCCAGACCGAACCGCTCCGCATTCTCCACCATCATTACCGTGGCATTCGGCACATTGATTCCCACCTCGATCACCGTGGTGGAAACGAGGATATCGATCTGGCCTGCGGCAAAGGCCTCCATGATCCGGTTCTTCTGTGCCGGCTTCATCCTGCCGTGCAGCGCCGCGATCTGGATCGTATCCGGCAGAATGCCTTTCAATCTGGCGGTGTAGGAGACCACATCCTCCAGTTCCGCCATCTCCCCCTCTTCCACCATGGGACAGATGATATAGACCTGACGGCCCGCTGCGATCTCCTTCTCCATAAAACGATAGGCCGTATCCCGATAGGAAGTGTTCACCACGCAGTTCTTAACAGGCAGCCGGTCGGCAGGCAGCTCGTTCAGTACCGAAATGTGCAGATCGCCGTACAGGATGATGGCCAGCGTCCGCGGGATCGGAGTTGCGCTCATGACAAGTACGTGCACCTGTTTCCCCTTCTGCGCCAGACTCTCCCGCTGACGGACCCCGAAGCGGTGCTGTTCGTCCGTGATCACAAGCGCAAGATTATGGTAGACCACTTTGTCCTGGATCAGCGCATGTGTGCCGAGGATGACATTCGCTTCCCCGCTCTCGATCTGCGCATAGATCCGCTTTCGCTCCTTCGCGGTGGTGGAACCTGTCAGCAGCACGGGACAAATCGGCAGGTCATACTGCCGCTGCATTGCAGTCAGCGCTTCATAATGCTGCGCCGCCAGCACTTCCGTAGGCGCCATCATGGCGCCCTGGTAGCCGTTGGCCACACACATGAGCAGCGAAAGAAACGCCAGGATCGTCTTGCCGGATCCCACGTCTCCCTGGATCAGCCGGTTCATCACATTCTCTGATGTCAGGTCGGACCGTATCTCCTTCCACACTTTCTGCTGGGCGTCTGTCAGGCGATAGGGCAGCGCCTCCAGAAGGCGTCCGGTCTGTGCCACCTCGATCATCGGATATGCATTCCGCACAGCCTGATTATCCTCCCGCATCCGGCGCAGCATCAGGATAAACAGCAGAAATTCGTCAAAAACAAGTCGCTCTCTGGCCTGTACAAGCGTCTCCCTGCTATCCGGAAAATGCATCTGCCGCATGGCCTCCTCCAAGGGACAAAGATGCTCGGATTCCCGAATGGATTCCGGCAGATAGTCCGGCGGGAACACAGAAACGGTAAGAGCCTGCCTTACGGCTTTGGTGATGGCATTGTTGGTCAGCCCCTTCGTCGTTCCGTAGCAGGGCATCATGCGTCCTGCCATCTTCCCGTATTCCTCCGGCTTGTACAGCTTCGCCTGCTCCATCACGAAGCGGCCGCCCTTTTTCTGCAGATAACCGCGTACAATATACTGGGTGCCGCGTTTCAGGCTGTTCTTTAAGTAAGGCATATTAAAGTAGGTCATCTGCAGGCTTCCCCCGCCCGCACAGCAAAGCTCGAAGGCGGTTATGCTCAGTCCCCGCACATGCCTGGTTGCAATATTGCCCCGGATGTGACCGGAAATGGCGGTCACTTCGTCTGCGGCTGCCTGCTCTAAGGTCACCGGGTCGGAGAAATATTCATAATCGCGTGGGTAATACGTCAGAAGATCATCCGTCGTCGTGATGTTCAGTTTCTCGAATAGTCCGGCGGTCTTCTCGCCGATGCCTTTCAGGGATGTAATGGTCATGGCCGGCCCTTTCATCGTAACATATAGTAAACGAAATCTCCAATGTCGTTAACTATAAATCAGTTCTGCCAAAACAGCGCGTACGCCCGTCTGGCAGAACTGATCTCAAACAAACTCTGCTCGTTTTATTCGGCTGACACAATATAGTAATAGATCGGCTGCCCGCCATACTGCAGTTCGATATCGCATCCGGGATACTTCTCTTCCACCTGTGCCCGCAGGGAACCGGCATCCTCCTCCTGGATCTCCTGACCGTAATAGATGCTGATCAGTTCCCGCTCGTCGGACATCATCTCATCGATCATCTTAAGCGTCACCTCCGAGATGGCGATGCCCACGGACAGGATGCCCTTGTCACCGATTCCCATGAAATCACCCTGCTTGATCTCCTTGCCGTCGATATTGGTATCTCTGACCGCATAAGTGACCTGTCCCGTGGAAACACTGGCGATCTCCGCCGTCATGGCCTTCTCGTTCTCCTCCACGCCAAGATCCGGCACATAGTTGATCACGGCCGTGATCCCCTGGGGCACTGTCTTCGTAGGGATCACCACGATCTTCTTATCCCGCACAAGAGACTGCGCCTGATTGGCCGCCAGGATGATGTTCTTATTGTTGGGCAGGATGAAGATCGTATCGGCATTCACCTGATCGATGGCATTGAGCATATCCTCCGTGCTGGGATTCATGGTCTGGCCGCCTTCGATGATGTGATCCACACCCAGTCCCCTGAAGATCTCATTGATACCGTCGCCCACGGATACGGCGATGAAGCCCACATCCTTCCTGGGCTGTTCCAGCACCGCAGGAGCTTCCTGCGCCTTCTCCTCCTTCTTCGACATCTTGAAAAGCTTCTCCTGGTGTTCCAGGCGCATATTGTCGATCTTCATATTGGAGAGTGCGCCGTACTTGAGCGCCTTCTGGATCGCAAGACCGGGATCATTGGTATGTACATGTACCTTTACCACGTCCTCGTCTGCCACCACCACGATCGAATCACCGATCGATTCCAGATACGCCTTAAAATCCATCTCCATCTTGATATTAAATACCTTGTTGAGCATAATGATAAACTCGGTACAGTAACCGAATTTGATCTCTGCCGCCGCCTGGGCCTCCAGATTGCCCCCGGCCGCTCTCCCGCCTGTGTGCGCCGTGTCCGCCGTATCTAAGGACAGGTCGATCTCCTTGCCAAGATAAGCGTCATATGCGCCTTTTAAAACCTGCATCAGTCCCTGACCGCCCGAGTCAACAACCCCTGCCTGCTTTAACACGGGAAGCATCTCCGGCGTCTGTGCCAGCACTTCGTCCGCACGGGCAATGATCTGTGCCATGAATTCTCCCAGATCCTCCATGCCGCCGTCCGCCAGCTCTCTCGCCTTGAGCGCCGCCCCCTTGGCAACGGTCAGGATCGTGCCCTCCTTAGGCTTCATAACAGCCTTATAAGCGGTCTCCACCGCCTTCTCGAAGGCCGACGCAAAGAGCGGGATCGAAACCTCGTCATACTCCTTCACGCCCTTGGTAAAGCCGCGGAACAGCTGGGAGAGGATAACGCCCGAATTGCCTCTCGCTCCCCGCAGGGAACCGGAGGAAATGGCCTTGCACAAAGACCGCATATCCACATCGCCCATCTCATAAAGCGAAGCCACCTCTCTGGCCGCGGACATGATCGTCAGTGTCATATTCGTACCCGTGTCGCCGTCCGGCACCGGGAAAACATTTAATTCGTTGATCCATTCTTTCTTGCTCTCAAGATTCTTTGCTCCTGCCAGGAACAATTTTGCCAGCATACCGGCATCCATTGTATTTGAAGCCACCTTACACTTCCTCCCTTAGTCAATCACTTTCACACCTTCGACGAAGATGTTTATCTTTTCCACTTCGATTCCGGTAAATTCTTCCACCTTGTACTTCACACTGTCTATCAGATTATCCGATACCGCAAGGATGCTCACACCGTAAGAAACAATAATATGAAAGTTCATTGTCAGCTTATTGTTATTCAAAAATACCTGTATGCCGCGCGTCATGCTGTCTTTCCTAAGTAATTTAACAAGTCCGTCCTTCACGCTCATGCCTGCCATGCCGACCACGCCGAAACATTCCATGGCTACCGTGCCGGCGAACTGTGCAACGACTTCCTGATCGATAGAAATATTCCCCATATGTGTGTCCATCGAAGAAACTTTCATAAGCTACCTCCTTATTATTCTGAATATACATCCATATTATAACCTGTTTGCTCAAAAAAAGAAACATGATTTCAGGCAAAATATGTAATTTCCGCTTGCATTCCGTTTTACTTTCTGCTATTATACAAATGTTGTGTGAGCAAAGAACGCAAAAAAAGAATCGATTGTATCGTTAGGAGGTGCAAAGATGGCTAAGTGTGATGTTTGTGGTAAGGGCGCTCATTTTGGAAATAACGTAAGCCATTCTCATAGAAGATCTAACAGAATTTGGAATTCTAATGTTAAGAGCGTTATGTGCAAAGTGAACGGCGGCAATAAGAAACTTCACGTTTGTACACGCTGCTTAAGATCCGGAAAAGTGGAAAGAGCTTAATTAACTTATAAAATCCCGACTGACCATCAGCCGGGATTTTTAAGTTGGAGCTTTGCGTTTTACGCATGTTTGAATTCTTTCTCGTAATGCTCTTTCAGGCTCTCATACTCTTTGTTGATGCGCTGGATCACGTCCTTGTCTCCGGCCACGTTGTCCGGATGGAAGATCTTGATCAGATCTTTATAACGCTTCTTCAAAGACAGAAGGTTGCGCACCCCCTGGAAGAAGACCGAGACCTCCGGATGACTCCCGTAAAGAAGATGCTCGTCCAACAGCTCCTTCTCCGCGGATAACCGCGCCCACTCTTTGTCTAACCGCCTGCGGTCAAGGTCGAGCTGCTTGAATCCGTTCTGCAATATCTCCATCTTCTTCTCGAAGAACTGGTTGTCCTCCTTTAACCGCTGGCGTTCTCCCACCATCTTGCGGTTTAGGATCTTCATTTCTTCCTGAAACTGCACCTTCTCCTTCAGGAACTGCTCCTGCATACTCTTTAACTCTTTCGATGCCGCTTCGATCCGTATATTTTCCCGAAAAAGCCATGCTTTTAACTCCTGCAGTTCCTCCTCGGATCCCTGCACAAGTATCTCTTCTACCCTCTTCATAGATAAACCCCGATCACCCGAGCCTGTAAAAACGGCTCCTGTAAAATTACCTGTCTTAGCCTTCCCCTCAATCACAACAGAAAAAATTGTACCCGATCAGCAACAGCAGAACGATCAGAACCAGACCGATAAACCGGTTGGTCAAAAAAAGCATAAACAGCATCCCTGCCGCAATACAGACCGCCACAAAACCTATCAATTTCTTCATATACTACCCCTGCTTATGCTCTTTATATAGTATATGAACCTGCAGCCCGAATCGTTCTGCCCTCCGTCAAAATAGTACTGGTCTTTCCCTGATCCCGCTATTCTTCTTCCGGAAATGCGATGTCCACCGCTTTATCGTCCTCGATCATCTCTTCCTTGGGAGAAGTAAACTTATCCACGATGTCCGGGATCATGTCGAGCACCTTCGTGATGGTATCCTGATTCTTGATATTGACTAGCTTCGTGGAGCCGTTCTTGATCACCAGCACCGCACTCGGTGTCATCTTGGCGGAAAACCCGCCGCCCCCGCCGTTCTTCTTATCGCTGGCGCTGGCGCCTGCTCCCACGCCGAAGCTGATATCGACAAGCGGCAGGATAATGGTATCGCCGATCTGTGTCGCGTCGCCCACCACCGTCTTCGTGCCGATCACCGCATTCATGCCTTTCATTAAAGATTCGATCACCCCAGAGAAATTATTATCTGCCATTTATACAGCCTCCTTCTTAAACAGCTTGATCAATGTTCTTACATTTCTATTCCGGTAAACCTTCCATGCCACACGCAGGAAAGTGAACGCCCTTATCTTACCCCTGATAAACAGGAACCCCTCTACATGCGCCCGCTCGAAATCCCCTGTGATCCGCACATGCTCTCCCAGAAACGGATACAGCATACCGTACCATGCAAGGATCTCCCCCGTGGACGCCGGATCCCCGGTTCCTATGATCAGATCCGCCTCAAATTTATCGGGCTTCAGGGCCTTTAGCAGGATGCCGGTCTGTCCCTTGCACAGTGCCCAGGACTGACGGAAGGCATCGCTCTCCAACACCTCTTTATAGTACTGTATCGTCTCCGACGCAGACTTTATTCTATCACACAAATGCCGGATTGTGTACACTATATTTTGAAACGCGGCCTTTAATTTCAAGACAAGCTGCCTGATCCTGGCGATTAGTTCACGGATCTTCTGACGGATCCTATAAAAGAATTTACCGGGAAACCCGGAAGGTTCCGGTTCCGTGTCATCCGCCGATTCCCTGCTTTGTGTATCCGGCTTCCCGGTATCCGGATCCGGGGCGGCTCCGGCCGTACCGCCTCTCGCACCTGCCTCCTCACCCGTGTACACATCCTTCCCTGACGCCTCGTCTGTAACCTGCCAGGCCTGTTCTTTCGCCGCCGGCTGTGCCTGCCCGGCAGCCTGTTCTTTGTCTTTCTCTTTCCCTTTATCCTTCTTCTGTCTCTTCTGCTTCTTCTCTCCTTCCGTCGCTTCCTTCGTCCGCTTCTTCTCCGCCTCCGGTATCCTGAACAGGGTAAACAGGAAGAGCCGCACTCTCACATACACATCCGCCGGATAACGGATCAGGACGTTGACCAGATGGAGCAGCCAGGTAACCTTCGCCCGCACCACAAAGGGCGGATTGCCCTCCCCCTCTTCCCGGAACACCTCGATCCGGTACCGCAGCGGCACGAACAGCGCACAGCAGACCGCGAGAAGCAAAACACCCAGGATACACAACAGGATAATGCCTATGATTTTTAAAATGAGCAAAATAATATGTAACATAGAATTTAACGTAGGTTCCCTCTTCTCAACTCATGGCTCCACCAAAAAGATACGCAGTCAAATCAGCCTGTCCGGTCTTGCAGACAGCCTCCTTCGCAATACGGCAGACGATCTCCACAGCCTCGTCATGACTGCCGGCGATCCCGATCACATACGGCGGATGTTCCCTGTAATAACGCTGCTGAAACATCAGATTATGATAGATCGACAGCTGGCCGCTCTCCTCCATATACGCGATCACATATACATTCTGCAGCTTTGCATATCTTTTTAATTTTCTCCGCGTCTTCCCCGGATTTCTAATAGTATCCCCAATATAAAGATTTTTATAAAATTTCATGGATATTCCCGACAAAAATATGATCCTTCTTCGTTGTTGTCCCGGCAAATATAAACTTAGATTATTTTAACACACTTCCCCGCAATAAAACAGCCATAAACCATTAACTTTTCCTTAATTAGGTAATGGTCATGTTTTGTTATACCAGAGTTCCTTCTTCTTCAGATCCAGATAGATCCCGTACGCCTGCTCCAGTATCTGCTTCTCGTTGGGAAATTTGAGCAGATGATACGCCTCATGATACTTATAATAGCCGGAGTCCGTAAAATATTCCTCCCGCTGGGGACGGCTGTAGTAGCTGTCCGCGATCATCAGATACCAATGTACCTCCTTGGACACCGTATCTTCCGGGACGAGAAAGGTATACTGGCTCTTGCCGATGTATTTCATAATGGACGCCTGCACCCCGGACTCCTCATAGACCTCCCTGAGCGCCGTCTGGGCCTGCGTCTCCCCCTCTTCTATCGTCCCCTTGGGCAGTACCCATCCCTCGTATTTGTTGTGCAGATGCTTATACAGCACAAGTATCTTCCCGCGAAAAATAACAACCCCACCGCTGCTCACAGCCTCAATCATAATCTCACACCTCTGCCTGTCGCAGGCCGTGCCTGCGATACTGCACCAATTTTACTCCATTTCCTTCCCTATGCCCCGAAATATTCATCGAAGATCCGTTTGGCGATCGGCACCGCATAGTCGCCGCCGCTTCCTGCGCCCTCAATAATGATCGTGACGCACACCTCCGGTTCCTCGACCGGGGCAAAGCCCGTAAACCAGGCATGGGAATCCGTCTTGATATTATTGTATTCCGCCGACCCCGTCTTACCGGCCGCGGTATAAGTCAGTCCGGACAGCTTCGTGCCCGTACCGCTCTGAACCACCGCACTCATCAGCTCCGTCAACGCGGCCGCCTCTTCCTCCGAGAGCAGCTTCTTATAAGCATCCGGAGAAAACTGCTTGATGACGGTTCCCTCGTTGTTCCTGACCTGATCCACCAGATAGGGCTTCATGACCGTGCCCTTGTTGGCGATGGCGCAGGTGATCATGTTCAGATGCAGCGGCGTGATCTGGGTGGTTCCCTGCCCGATCGACGCCTGCAGGATATCCGAGTCGGATGTGGCGGCATCTATCACAAGCCTGCTCTTGTTGTAGGCAAAGGACACCGGCAGTTCCTGATTGAACAGCAGGCCGTCCAGCGTCCGCCCCCATTTCGCCCGGTCTAACTGCATACCGATATTCGCAAAGGAAGCATTGCAGGATTTGGCAAAAGACTTGGTAAAATCTTCACTCCCATGCACCGACCCGTGATAGCAGTTGATCGTATCCTGCCCGACGCTGTATCTGCCGTTGCAATTGTAGCGGTACTGCCCGTAAGTGTCCGGATTCTCCCGGATATATTCTAACGCCGTGACGATCTTGAAGGTGGAACCCGGCGGATACAGCCCCTGGGTCACCCGGTTTAAGAGAACCGTGCTCTCCTTATCCTTGATCACCTCATCCCAGATCGCATCGATCTCGTTGGGATCAAAGTCCGGCTTGGAGACCATGGCCAGTATCCTGCCTGTGGCCGGCTCGGAGACGATGATCGCCCCCTTATAGACACCCAGCGACCGGGACGCGATATCCTGCAGGCTCACATCCAGTGTAGTCACCACGCTGTCTCCCGGATATTTGGCGCCGGCCACGTCACTTGCCACTTTGTCCGCCAGTCTGGCGTTGGAATTGATCAGATAGTAATTGGCCGACGCCTCTATGCCGAATCTGCCGTTGGAGGCGTATCCCACGGCATGGGCAAAAAGATTCTCGTAAGGGTATACTCTCTTTTCCCCGCCGTCTGCGTCCGTCTGCGTCTCGGCCAGCACCTGTCCGCCCGCCGCATAGATGCTTCCCCGCGTATTCTGTGCGGCGAAGATCTCCTGCCTGCCGTTATAGCTGTTGTTGATCAGCTCCTGCTTATTGGTGGCGGCATAGTAGCACGTATACCCCATCATCCCTAAAAAAACAGCGACAAAAAGCCAGGTGACTGCAAGGATCTGTTTATTCCTCTTCTTCCTCTTCCTGGTCTTCGGCCCGGGTGCGCTCCCTTTGTACCGGCCGCCTTCTCTTCTTTCTCCTGACACGCTTTGCTCCTTCTTCCTGTCGAATGATAAACAACCCTTCTATGATAAAAAACATCACCAGTGTAGTCAATACGGAACTGCCGCCATAGCTGATAAACGGCAGTGTGACACCGGTCATGGGGATAAACTTCGTCCCGCCCCCGACCGTCAGAAATACCTGAAAGATATAGGTGACGCCCAGTCCGAACGCGATCAGCTGGTAGAACTTGTCCTGCAGCCTGACGGAAATGTCCATGAACATGATAAAACAGCTGATGCAGACTAAGATCATGCACATGGAAAACAGGATCCCCAGTTCCTCCGCCACCGCTGAGAACACAAAGTCGGCCTCCACAAAAGGAATCGACGCCGGCGTCCCCCGAAACAATCCCAGACCGAACCATCCGCCGCTGCTGATGGCAAACAGAGACTGCGTGATCTGATACCCGGCATCGTCGATACAGCTGAAAGGATCCTTCCAGGCCTGGACGCGCACCTGCACATGGCTGAAAAACTGATAGGCCAACACCGCCGCGCCGCATCCACCGACGCATCCAAGAAGCAGATAGATCCACCTGGCCGTGGCGATAAAAACCATCATCACATAGACGATAAAGAAGATCAGGGCGCTGCCAAGATCCCTGGAAGCCACCAGGATCAGCACATGGATACCCGCAAGCACCGCCGTCAGGATGACACGGGGCAGCTCATGGGACTCATACAGGGCGCTTGCCAGGAAGAACACAAATACGATCTTCACAAACTCCGAAGGCTGAAAGGTTACGCCCGCGATGGAGTAGGAAATCTTCGAGCCGTTGGTCACGGCTCCCATGACTAGCACAATGCCAAGCGCCACGATCCCCACTGCCGCATAGACCCAGGTAAGACTTTTTAAGAATTTCAGCTTATGGATGAAATAGGGGATCAACATGCCCGCCACGATCGATACCGTCACGATAAAGAACTGCTTGATCGCCTTCTCGAAGGACAGTCTGGTCAGGATCACGAAGCCGATGCTGAGTAACAGACACATATTGTTGACGATCAGCCGGTTTCCCTTGGGATAGACCATGCGGAAAAGCATCACCGTGGCAAACAGAAGGATCTGCTGCAGCACATAGAAAAAGAGATATTCTATGTTCCCCGTCTCAAAGCATATGACCAGAAAGCACGAAAAATGCACCAGAAACATCAGCAGATTCTGGCGAAGATAACAGCCGCTCCGGCTCTCCTCGTCCTGATAGCGGAATACGAGAAAGCACTCCAACGTATATAATGCCATAAACAACGTAATAAAATATTTGGAAAGCTCCGTAATATATATTTCCATAAAAAACTATTCCACGCCTCTTTTCAAATGACCTGTGGTACAGGGCACGCCGGATGGCAGCCCGCCTGTCAGGATCTGCCTGCACTCTGCGGCGCTCTCCGTAGTAAAATCATAGCGTCTTACATCCGCCCCGATTCTTTTTACCACATTCTCCTGCCGGTGTAAAGAAAAAGGGACAGAATTATAGATGATATTATAACAGTGCCTGCAATTTATTTCCACCGGAAAAATAACGCCGTAGCGATCCTTTAACTGCATAAGCTCTTTTGTCTGCCCTGTTCTCTGGCACTGCCCGGCAGTCTTGCGGATACAGTTGGCGGTGATCATCATCGGGATCCGGCCATAGACAATCATCGCGGTGCGCATCCCGATCTGCGCCGCCTGACCGGCCAGTCTTCCCGCTTCCTTCCGGTTCAGCTCCCAGGGCAGCGTGTACTCCTTACAATAGTGTGCCCAGAAATCCACGCTCTTCGCATTATAACAATACAATCCCGCATCGAGAACCGTCTCATAGCCGCCCTTCAACTTCCGCACAAAGGCCGCCTCCTCGTAATTGCGCACCAGAAAGCCGCGGACAATGTCCTGCTCCTTGTCAAGAAGTACTTTCATCTGTTCCATATAGGCATCGTCGTCCGACCGCAGAATATAGGGCAGTGCGAGATAAAACTGCGGCTGCGGCCCGCAGATACCCTTGTGCTCTGCCATACAGCCTGTCAGACATTCCACGACCTGCTCATGCCGTGTCAGATACAGATCGCTGTCGATATAGATCCGGCGGCAGGAAAACTCTAACGCCACGGCAAGCTGGTCGCAGGTTGAGACAAGGATATCCACATCCACCGTACGGGATACGGAATCGACCGGTCCGGTATTGTTGACTGACTCGGTCGGTATATCATTGTTACCACTGCTTCTGCCGGACACCATACCACGCCGTAAGATACATTGCCGCTCATAGGCTTCGATTCCTGCCCTGCGCAGCTCATTCATGGCCCGTACCGGCAGGAAGCTGTCTTCCGGCATAACGACTTCACATGCCCTGACGGCAACACAATAATTGCCTGTCTTTAGGAAACGCCTGCGCACGTCCTCCGCCTGCAGGGGCGCCTTTCTGGCAGCTTCCACGATCTCTCCCTCCACGGTGACCTGCTGCTTCTCCCCGCTGCTTACTTCCGCGGAATACGGAGCGATCCGTAGGACCGCCGGTTTTCCCTGTTCCAGGATCACTTGCATCGAGATGTCGGCCTTGTCCGGCTCCCGCAGATACTTTGCCCGGATCCGGGCAAGCAGGTTCTCGTCGCTGCCGGCATAGCTCGGTTTGTGGAGGGTGATCATCTCCCGGCCATTATGCCGCTCATAGTAGCCGGTCTGGAGCTCACTGCGAAGATACAGGCTCTGCAGGCCGTTAAGATCTTCCCTGCTCACTTTATATGCTTCCCGTCCCTGCCGATAGTAAAGATCGATATAGTTACGGTAAAGCGCCGTCACGCCGGCGGCGTATTCCGCTTTCTTCATGCGTCCTTCTATCTTGAAAGAATCGATCCCGGCCTCGATCAGCTGCGGAAGATACGAGATCGTGCACATGTCTTTCAGGCTTAAAGGATATGCGATCTCCGGGGCTGCCGCCCTCCCCGCGCTGTCGCAGATCTGATAGGGCAGACGGCAGGGCTGGGCACACCGTCCTCTGTTGCCGCTTCTGCCTCCCAGCACACTGCTGAAAAGGCACTGGCCCGAATAGCAGTAGCACATGGCGCCGTGCACGAAACACTCTATCTCCAGGCCGGTCTGCTCTTTGATCTGCCGCACCTGCGCAAGCGACAATTCCCTGGCCGGCACGATCCGCTCCACGCCCTGCTCTTTCAGAAACGCGGCCCCCTGCGGCCCGGTGATCGCCATCTGCGTGCTGGCGTGCAGCGCAAGTTCCGGGAAATGCTCCCTGATCTGTGTAAGCACCCCGATATCCTGTACGATCACCCCGTCCAGTCCGGCTTCATAGAAAGGCCTCAGATACGGGATCAGCTCCTCGAACTCCTCCTCTTTCAGCAGGGTGTTCACGGTAAGATAGATCTTCCGCCCCATAAAATGCGCCACATGGAGGGCCCGGCAGATCTCTTCCGCCGTGAAATTATCCGCATAGGCTCTGGCGCCGAATTTCTCACCGCCCAGATAGACCGCATCCGCGCCCGCATTGACCGCTCCCAGGAACGCTTCATAATTCCCCGCAGGCGCCAGCAGTTCTACTTTCGTGCTTGTCTTCTTCTTTTCCGTAAAGGATTCCATTGTTTTCCAGATCCTCCATGTCCTTTCATTTACCGCTTCCTCTATGATAGGAAAAACCCTGCGGGTTTTCCCAACAGGGCTTTTTCTTCTATATTGTCCTTATTTCTTCTTCTCTTTCTCTTTCAGTTCGGTCTCTAAGCGGACGATCTTCTTGGCTGTCTCGTTGGCCTCCGTCTGAAGATTGCGGATATTCTTCTCCATATTCTCCAGCTTGATCTGGGAGGCGATCAGCTCATGCTTCAGATCATACATCTCCTTCTCTTTATTCTGGATCTCTTCCTCCAGACGCGTGATCTGATTCTTTGCCTTGAAATAATCATCTGCTATATTTAACTGCATCAGCACATTCTGCGTGTCGAGAGACTGCCTCTTAAAACTGTCAACCTTGCTGTACTCCGCGACCTTGTTGTTTATGTAAGACGCGACCTTCTGCAGATACTCCTCGCTCTCGTAACCGCTTAAGGTAAAGACTTTACCGGCAATAATAACCTCTGTATCCGTTTTCGTTGACATAGGGTTCCCCTCCCATACTAAATATGCCGCCCGCGTTCGTGAAATAATACAATATCTATTATATAATAGCCTGCGGCATAATTTCAAGTATAAAAGTATAAAACAGAACCCCGTTTGTAACTATTCAGCCTTCGGCTTCATAGTTACTGAATCCGGCCTATTCCAAGTTTGCCTTCGGCAAAGAGGCCGGATTCTTCTCAACCTTTATGCGTTCTCACGGACTTTGCAGCAAGTGCAAAGTCCTGGGCTGAACTGTTACTGTGTCTGCCTGTCCCTTATGTAATCTGAAAAGGTTGCCGTGGGCAGTCTTCTTCTTTTCCGAAGCATATGCGACCAGAGCCGGTTACCCTCGGCCTCCGAGATAAACCCGGCATCCATTGCCTCCATAAGAATATCGCCGGTCGTGATGTGCGTAAGGTGGTGCTTCGTGACATAAGGTGCAATATCTCTCAGATTATTACTGGCAAGAGTCCCGCCCCTTTCCTTCACCATCGCGATGCCGGCAGCCTCACCCTTGCCGATGATCCGCATTCCCGCTTCCGGCATCGACGTCATCTGCAGATAATCGTGATATTCCGCCGAATCGACTTCCATGCTTTCCACATCCAGGTCACCGTTGCGTTTCATGGCATCCACTTTATTCAACAGGTGGGGAACCCGCTTCAGCTCATCATATACCTGCGCCGGCAGGACGATCCGTCCGGCGTATAGCTTTGATAAGATGCTTTCGCCGCGTACCCAGAGAAATGCACAGAGACAGTCCGTATCAAAAAAATATCCGTCAGTCAAATGCCTCGCCTCCTGTTTCGCTGTCGTCGCCAAATGCGATGTCCTCCCGAAATGCATCCAAAAGCAGTTCGTCAAGCTTGCCGGCCGAGACCAGATCCTTCTGACGCAGTTCCTCTACCTGCTTCAAATAATGTCCGTAGGTCCTCTTCTGTAATGCTGCCTCCGTCGGCCTGTACAGTTTGTCATCATAGCCAAGGCTTCTTGCCGCCGACACTACCCCTGCACCATAGGCCTCCCAGTCGTTCTTGTTCAGATACCCTTCCGAGATCAGCCGCCAGAGCATTGCCTGATGGCTCATTCCGAAATACTGTTCGAGAGCGATCACGTTCTGCAGCGAAAGTGTTCCGTTCTCACAGATCTTCCTGACCATTGCCCTCAGGGATTTGTACGGGGCTATGAAATAAGAGGCAAACTGATCGGCTCTTTTCTCCGTCTCGCTCCCGGGGTCAAATTGCTTCGCACAAACATGGAAGCCGGACAGATCATCAAAATACAGATGATAAAGCTCATGTGCAAGCGAAAATCTCTGCCTGCCATATGACATCGTCGAATTGACCGCGATCAGTTTCACGCTGTCATCCTTTACACACATCCCGCTGATATTGTCTCCCAGGGGATAATATACGATGGACAATCCGTCGATCTGATTTGCCAATGCAAAAATGTCAACCGGGGAATTGGCATCCTCTCCGAATATCTCCCTTAATTCCTGGGCTTTCGTATTGAGATCAAGCTTATCAACCATTGGCACCCTCCAGTATATCTGCCATGAACCGGCTGTTGACGGCGATCCGGCCGATATCCGCGATCACCTTCAGGTCTTCCTGACTGACGTCCTGCGCCCGGAAGGCAAACCGGATCGGCTGCACATGATTCCGGCTGTCAGTAAAGGAAGACAGACTGTAGCCATAAAGATGAACCAGACTTTCCAGTTGTTCTACCGTAAGATTCCGCTCTCCCGTCTCGACTTTGGAAATATACGTCTGTGTAACGCCCAAAAATGCGGCGATCTGTCCCTGCCTCAAACCGGCCTGTTCTCTCATTTCTTTTAATTTCTCGTAAACAGCGCTCATGGTAGATCCCCCTTCCACCTCTTACCTGCATCCCTGTCTGCTGCGATGCAGATCCATATGAAAAGAGGGATGCCTATATCATGATGCCATAGGTTTTCTTTTTCTATACAATAAGAGTATATAGCATTTCTGTCATATTTTCAATAGGATCACGTCAAAAAATATGACATATCAGACCTCTGTTATCACCCATCTCATCTGTCTTCGCTTTACGGCCGTTGACCGTCACCGCCGCCGGTCTGTGCGCTGTATACAGCATAAGCCGCACCGCCGGAAGGTCGGTATCGATTGTAACCGTACCATCTTCCGCACACCCGGCGTTAAAGTAGTATTCCCTGTCAACATCATACACCTTCTCCTCTATCCTCGAAGCAAGGTGTACAAACAGTTCCATCTCGCCGTACGGCGCCTCACTGTCCTCCGGCACCTGGAGCAGCAGCGGGATCATCGCATCCTCCCGGATATAGACCGGAATATGGTCCTGACAGATCTCAGGCCGGATCCAGCCGCCGCCCTCCGTCATCTCATGCGTATGGAAGTCCACCCAGCGTCCTTTCGGCAGATACAGGGCAAATTCGTCCTGATCGAACACCGGCGCCACAAGCAGGCTGTCTCCCAGAAAATATTCCAGATCGATCTGTCTGACATTCCGGTCCTGCGGATATTCCATCAAAAGCGGACGCAGCATCGGCACGGAATCCGTATGAGCCTGATGGGCGGCGGTATACAGATAAGGCAGCAGACGATGCCTGACATCATTGCACTTCTTAAATACCGCTTCCGCATCCGTTCCGAAGTTCCACGGCTCCCTGGGCGTCTTCCCGTGGCATCTGCTTAAAGGGCCAAACAGTCCGAACTGACAGCTGCGCACATATTCTTCCGTCTCCGGCGGACACTCATAGCCGTCATGATCGGTATTATAGAAACCACCCATATCAAAGCCCCAGAACGGAACACCGCTCATCGCAATGCTCAGGCCGCCCCTCAGGATGGAAGCATGGTTGTTCAGATGGGTAGAGGAATCTCCCGCCCAGGCCGCCGGTATCGTATGGGAGCCGGCATAGCCGCTGCGTCCCCACAGCATCGGACATTCCCCGCTTTCTGCCTTGACTTCCTTCATGATATCGTAGATCGTCTTCGCATAGAGGAATGTGAGCTTATTATGGCCCTGCACACCGTTTAAACCGTCGTGATAGACCGCGTACTCCGGAACCGCCTCCGAAAAGTCCGTCTTGATGACGCCCACCCCCAGTTTGATCACGGCTTTCACCCGCTCCTTATACCATGCCAGAAAGTCCGGATTGGTGAAATCAAAACAGCCCACCCTGGACTCACTCATGGCCGTTGCATGGAATCTGACCGGCTGCCCTTCCCCGTCCTTCACCAGATACCCTTTTTCCCGGGCCATCTCGAAGAAAGCCGACTGTTCGTCGATATAAGGAAAGATCCAGAGACTCAGACGGATATGATGCTCTTTCAGATAACGGATCATACCGGCCGGATCGGGAAACCGCTCCAGATCCCACTCCCATGCGCCGGCATCCGGCTTTCTCTGCCAGCCGTCGATATGGATCACATCGATCTTGATCTTATGCTCCTCGGCCTTTCGCACTACCTCGTAAATCTCCTCCTGCGTCTGGTAGGAACACCTGGACATCCAAAGACCAAACGCCCACTTGGGGATCATCGGCACTTCTCCGGTCATGGCGGTGTAGTCCTGCAGCAGCGCTTTGGGCTCCGTGTCAAAGAGAAGCGTATAGTCCAGATAGCTGTCTTCCACCTCCATATTGTAGGCCACGCCGGAGACCGTCCCCATATCGAAGCGGGATCTGGTGAAACTGTTTAACAGCATGGCGTAGCCCCGGCTGCTTATAAAGAAGGGATGGTTCTTGTAAGACCGCTCCGTGTTGGTGCTGAGCGCATCCGTCTGCCAGCAGTGGATCGTCTGTCCTCTTTTATCAAAATCCGTAAATTTCTCCCCGAATCCATAGAAACTCTCATCGGCATACAGATACATCGTCTCGTGTACCTTCCGCACCCGTTTCTTTTCATCCAGTGTAAAACCGATGGGCAGATTCTTACACATATTGTCCACATTGGAATCCCGCACCTGCTCTTTGGTGATCAGCCGGCCGTCATAATAATAGCTGACCTCCCAGGGATGCTTCCTGATCCGCACCTCCACCTGCCCGCCGCGTATGCAGATCAGATCCTCTGTCTCTGAGACCGCCGCCTTCTCCTGCTCCGCAAAAGAAAACACCTCGTTGCGGACACAGTCCGTATTCCCATAAGGGAACATCTGGAATCTGACCGCATTTGCGGCCACAAGTCCGATCGTCACCACCGCCCTGTTTTTGCGGTATGTCTCCACCTCAAAAGTCACGCCGCAGTCATGCACCTCATAGCTTCTGACCCCCGTCAGAAAATCAAAATCATGCGTAAAGACCGTCGCCAGATACCCCAGCTGCGGATTGTAGCTTACTTCTACCTTTTTTGCCATCTTTCTCTCCTCCATCCTGCGATCTGATCCTGTCGCTTACTCCTGTTTGTTCATCCCGTCTTTTTATCTTGTTTTTATCCTGTCTTTTCATCTTGTGACTTAGAAGATTGTACCATATTTCAGATCCGTTTAACAGATTAACCTTTTTTTGACGAAACCTTAAGAAATGCCCCTGCTCTGACGATAACCTAAATAAGCAGTTATATAGATTACAATTCTGTATATCTTTTTATAGTTAACGTCATTAGCAATTTCGTTTACTATAATTACTTGTCATTACTTATAGAAACAGGAAACGGATTTTCCATCAATGTTCAAGGATCGGACACTCTATAAGGTTCATATCCTCTGATCACGGGAACAGATTCATCTCAGGGAAAGGTACAGGTATTGATTATGGGGATGGGCAGTGGTCTTTGTATCGGTTCAGTAAACCGCGTCAGAAACTCCAACGTAACAAAAATTGAATTAAAGAATAAGGACGGTTCTTCCGCCGGAACGCTCACGATTCATCATGCAAAAGCAAAGAAGAAGCCCAAACGGCTCAACTACAGCTTCAAGCGGCTTTCCAACCAGATCATGCGTTCCAAATCTTCCATGAACGCCAAACAGCTTACGACGAAGACGAAATTCCAGATCGTGGACCTGCGTCTCAAGCTGGCAAGCGGTGATTACGACTACACGGAGATCCATAACGCGCTCAAGCACGCCGAACGGATCGCAAGGGTGGCCAAAAAGAAGATGAAGAATCTGCAGGAAGAGGAATTCTACGAAAAGACAGGCGGCAGGCTTACTGCCCAGGAAGAAATGCAGGAATTGGAAGAGGAATCCGAGGGCTATAACCAGATCGACACTTCCGGCATGAGTCAGGAAGAAATGGAACGTCTCATGAAGCAGATCCAGGAAGAAATGCGCAAGATCGAGGAAGAACTGGAAGAAGCCATGAGTTCACAGGATTTCATGGACGAATTCATGCAGAACTTCAGCGAAGAGATGACCCCCGAGGACTTAGAAGCGCTGAAGAAGAGACACCGCGCCGAAGAGATGCGCGACATTATGGAAGCCGATCTGGAATACCTGAAAGCTTACTTCGATAAGCTGTCCAAAGACAAGGAAGAAGGAAGTTCCGGCAGTACCAACACTTCCTCCGATTCTTACGGCAACATAACCGGCGTATCCCTCGAACTGAACGGAATGGAGATTCCGGTGGATGCCGTGGATGCTCCCGTCCCGGTGGAGGGGGCAAATGTCGACGTCATGGCATAATCAGTGTGACAATGCATAATAAATGTGACAGTGCACGGCATGAAACAACCCGCAGGGCTTTCATCACAATAGTATCATCCGGGCTGCAGACGATCACTGCAGCCCGAGATGATGATAGGCAAGTTCCGTAACGACCCGCCCGCGCGGCGTTCTGTTGATAAACCCGTTCTTGATCAGATACGGTTCATATACATCTTCTATGGTGCCGGCATCCTCTCCGATCGCCGCCGCCAACGTATCCAGTCCCACCGGACCGCCCTTAAACTTATCGATCATGGTACACAGGATATTCCTGTCCACATGATCCAGTCCCATCTTGTCCACATCCATCAGATCCAGGGCGATAGTCGCCACCTCCTGCGTTATGACGCCGTCGTACTTCACCTGCGCGAAATCCCGCACCCGCTTCAAGATCCGGTTGGCCAGTCTTGGCGTACCGCGGCTTCTTTTGGCCAGTTCCAGGGCTCCCTGCTCTTCAATCTCCACATCCAGGATTCGGGCAGAGTGCTGGATGATCACCTTCAGCTCTTCCACCTCATAGAATTCCAACCGGTGGATCACACCGAAACGATCTCTAAGCGGCGCCGTCAGAAGTCCGGCCCTTGTAGTCGCTCCCACCAGTGTAAAATGCGGCAGATCTAAGCGTATGGAGCGGGCCGAAGCACCTTTCCCGATCATAATATCGATGGCATAGTCCTCCATTGCCGGATAAAGTACCTCCTCCACCTGCCTGTTCAGACGGTGGATCTCATCCACAAACAGAAGGTCTCCCTCCTGCAGATTGTTCAGGATCGCCGCCATCTCCCCCGGCTTCTCTATGGCCGGTCCGCTGGTCACCTTCATATGAACGCCCATCTCATTGGCGATGATCCCCGCCAGTGTGGTCTTCCCCAATCCCGGCGGCCCATAGAAAAGGACATGATCCAACGCATCGTGCCGCTGTTTCGCCGCCTCGATATAGATTTTCAGATTTTCTTTCACTTTTGATTGACCAATATAGTCATCCAAATTCTGGGGACGCAGGGATCCTTCGATCTTTACATCTTCTTCTATCAGATTTGTCTCGATCATTCTGTTGCTCATAGCTGTCATTTCCTTAATTCATTCCGTAGTTAGTGACATTGGAACTATCGCCTTTGGTCCTGCAAAGGGATCAGAACATAAACTTCAGCGCCGCCTTCAGGATGCCCTCTACCGTACCGTTCTCATCCACTTCCACCTTCTTCACGGCGTTCGTTGCATCGGAAGCCGAGTATCCCAGCGCCACCAGTGCCTCGATGGCCTCCCGCTTCATCACGTTATCCGTGCCGGCTGTGCCAATTGCCGCGCCGGCCGCCTCAGCCGGTGCACCCAGACTCTGCAGCGTGTCCTCCAGGGAAATCTTATCCCGCAGATCCAGGATCACCCGCTCCGCTGTCTTAATCCCCACGCCCGGTGCCTTGGCGATGGATTTCGCATCCCCCGCCATGATCGCAAACCGCAGGGCATCCGCGTTCATAACGGAAAGAATGGCCAGTCCGCCCTTCGGCCCGATACCGTTGACCGTGATCAGCTTCTTGAAGATCTCCAGATCGTCCCTGCTCAGAAACCCATACAACGTAAAGGCATCTTCCCGTACCATGGTATACGTATAGATCCTGACCTCGCTGCCGATTCCCGGCAGCAGATCTGCCGTGGTGGTGGACACCCGCACATTGTAGCCGATGTTGCCTACTTCCACCACGATCGCATCCTCTGTCTTCTCTTCCAATGTTCCTTTTAGATATGCGTACATAACCTCTCCCTGGATCTTTTATGCAGGAATCTCCTGATTACTATCCATTTTCCTATTCCCGGTCTATTTATCCTCTCTCAAAGGAGACCTTCTTCAAATACGGTATAAGCTCCATTGCCACAATCCCCAGCACCGCCCCTGTCACTGTCCCGGCAGCGATCAGGAAGGGGATGTAATATCCGACATAGAAAGTTTCCACGACCGCCATAGCTACCAGAATCTGCCCGATATTATGAAACACGCCGCCCAGCACACTCACACCGACTACAGAAAACACCCCCGCCTTCTTTCCTATGAGCATCGCGCAGAGACTGCATACCGCCCCGGCAAGCGCATAAAGGATCGCATAGAGATTGCTGAACAAAAATCCGGACAGCAGGATCCGCATAAAATTCACAAGCGCTGCCTGACTTGCGCCACCCCGGTACAGAAGCAGCACGACGATCAGATTCGGCAGTCCCAGCTTGATACCCGGAATGCCGAAGGAAAAAGGGATCAGCGATTCCACGTAAGACAGGATCAGCGCCAATGCCAGAAAAAGTCCCAGTTGTGCAGTCTTCCTCATCACTCCACCACCCCGTCTGACGTTTCTGCCGGATCATCCTGCCCGGCGTCTGTTATGATCTCCACCACCAGCTTATGCGGCAGGCAGATAATGCTCTCGCCCCCGGCCGATACCGGACGATGTCTGACACAGATCTGATCCCGGCAGTCAGCCGCCTCCATCCGCACCGCCCCGTCTGCAATAGAAAGCAGATTATAGATCCCCTTATCGGGAACCTCCGGATTCTCTCCGCAGGCTTCTATCGTCATATGCCCGTCTTTCTCCCCTATGAAATAGCGTTGTGTTCCCGCTTCTTCGAAGACAATCTCCGCCAGTATCTCTCCGTTGCAGGAGATTCTTACTATGTTTCCCTCGCGACGATGTATAAGCATCAGCACGCCGACCAACACCGCCGCCAGCATACAGACCGCGATCAACACAAGATCCGCTTTCCGGATCCTTTCTGCCATTTGTCTCTGAAATCTTTTCTCCCCGTTCTGCATAGAAACATCATACCATAGCCGAACATACGTTTCAACATCATTTATATAGTTAACGGCATAAGAAATTTCGTTCACTATAATACTACATCTTCTCCAACAGCGTCTGCAGATGATTCTGCAGGAAATTATCCTGCAGCGCCGACAATCCCTGCGCATTCAGTTCCTGCACGATCACGCCGCACACCGCCTCGATAATAAGCACCCGGCCGTCATTGGTGTTCAGATGATACAGATAATCCTCCGCCTTCACCCCTTCCCAGGCAGCCGCCGGATCCGGGATCTGGTAGAGCAGATTCAGCATATCTCCCACTTCCGCACAGACGGCCAGTTCCCGCAGTCCTCTGTGCATCCATTTATAGAAAGGCGCATACCTGCGGTTCAGCAGATAGACGATCTTCATGCTCTCCTCGATAAACTCCGTCAAAGACAGCTCCGCCGCGATCCGCTCCCCGCGCTTCATGGTCCGGGCATAGTTATACTGTCCTGCCTGTGCCGCCTTCGCCAACGCCTGTACCAGCTTCCGGATCCACACGCTTCTCGGATAATACTGCAGCAGCCCGTTCCGGATCTCACTGAACCTGCCCGGATGATCCTCGAACACTTTACCGTTGGTGGCCGCCGCCAGGCTCTCCTCCGGCAGGGCCAGCCACTCCGCCTCCGTTCCCGGGACCGTGTCCCGGCCCAGGATCCCCATGTAGAAATCCTCCAGGCATAGAACGCCCACGCGGCCTCTGCCCTGTTCCTGTATCACACGCCCCTTACAGCCCATAAATTCCTGTGGCAGCGCATCGTAAGCCGCCTGCATCTGCGCGCCGTACCGCCTGTATGCCTCCCGGGGCAGCCAGACACAAAAAGATGGACCATAGTCATGATCCATCGACACTTCATCGTCAAACCCCAGACATTCCGAACCGTATCCTGCCAGTCCCACGGCTGACTGCTCCATGGCCTCGGGAAATTTCGTCTGCAGCATCTCCTGCCCGTATGCCTTATAATATGCTTCTGCCAGTTCCAAACCCTTCATCATTTCAGTTCTTCCTTTACTTCCTTTGCTCTTTGCAGGTAAAAGGCCTGCTTCTCCTGATTCCCCAGCTTGTCACAGACCGCGGCGCAGTTCTCACAGAGAATGGCATAACTCATGTTTTCCCCGAAATGCACCTTGACCTCGGCCAACGCCTTCTCATAATACTGCAGCGCCTTCTCATAGTCTTCCATACGATACCAGGCTTCCGCCACACCCGCCAGCGCACCGCTGTAGTGGGCGTCCGTATTCTCCCCGCTTCGCTCAAAAAGGGCAAGCGCCCGTTCCAGAAGTTCCCTGGCCTGCGCCGGCTGTCCCGTCTTAAAGTGCAGCAGCGCCAGATTCGTCAAGGTTGTCGCCGTCTCCATCTCGCCGCCCTCTAACTTCTCGATGATGGAAAGCGCCTTCCTGGCGCAGGCAATGGCCTCCTCATTCTGTTCCGTCTTCTCGAACAGGATGCTCATATTGTTGTAAAGTCCCGCGAAGCGGTAGTCTTCCGGCGGCAGGATGCCCTCGTAGATCTGCAGCGCCTGCCTGTAATACCGCAGCGCGGTCTCGTAATCTCCCGCGGCGCGGTAAGCCGTGGCCGCGTTGAGAAGCGTGGTGGCGAAATGCTCCGTGTTCTCCATCTGCAGCTCCTCCATCAGAAGCAGCACATCCTCCGCCGCCACATAAGCCTTCTCAAACGCCGACACGCTGCGGTAAAACCCGATCATCTCGTTGCAGATACCGATATAAGCGCCGTAGTCCTCTTCCTCCTTAGCCTGCGCCAGACAAGCCGTCAGGAACGGATCCACCTTATCGATCTCCTGCTTTGCAAAAAGAGCATCCAGTTCTTCGTAAAATTTATCCAGTTTCATTTTGCCCAGATCATCCCCCTCTGTCATCTCTCACAATTTATTGTATCGTCTCACAATTTACTATATCATCTCACAATTAACTGTATCGTCTCACAATTTACTATATCTTTTCATAATCTGCCGTATCTGCTGCATTGAGTCGTAAATGCGCCTCCTGACTGTGCATGGCAGTCACTTCTTCCTGCAGCCGGCCGGATCAATACTGTCCGTTGAAGATCTGCGCAATGGGAGAATCATCCGACAGGATAATGGTCTTATTATCTCCCCGCATACTCTCCTTGAGTGCGTCAAGAGCCCGGACAAACGAATAGAAATCCATCTTCGCCGGATCGGAATAGGCATTTGCCAGAATCCGCATATATTCCGCCTCGCCCTCCGCGATAGCCGCTTCCGCCTTCGCTTCCGCGTCGGAGAGCATGATCGACACTTCCTTATCCGTGGTATTCTCGATCATCTTCGCTTCGGACTTACCTTCCGCCGTATACTGGGCCGCGATATTCTCACGCTCCGAGATCATACGGGTATAGACAGCCTGCTTATTGTCGTCCGGCAGATCCAGTTTCTTGACTTCCACCGCCGAGATCTCGATGCCGTACTGCTCCTCCACATGATTGATCTGCGCCATGATCTCCTCTGTCAGGGAAGTGATCTCGATCACTTCCTCATGCTCCTCGGAAATGACCATGTCATTGTTCTTCACTTCCTCCGGATCCTGGTCCACCGTGATCGTCATCTTGCCGTCACGGCTGCGGATCACTTCGTCCTGCTTCATATTGGAAATGGTATTCTTGGTCGCATTGTACACGATCGCATCGATACGTCCCTCCGCATTGTTCACGGAGCAGCTCAGAGTCTGCGCGAATTTCAACGGATCCGTCACATGCCAGAGCACATAGCTGTCCACGATCATCGTCTTCTTGTCGGATGTGATGACATCCGATGAAGGCAGATCATAGAGCAGAAGCTCCTTCGGGATCGTGTCCACGGATTCGATGAAGGGAATCTTAAAAGTCAGTCCCGCGTCCGTCACCACGCGCTGTACCCGTCCGAACTGCCTGATCAGCTTGAACTGGTTCTGCTTCGTCACCACCATCGAATTGCCAAGCAGGACCAAAGCCACCACCGCGATAAGCACTAGCAGGATACCGGCCCCTGCGCCTTTCTTATGTTTCTCTCCTTTGCCTTTTTTCTTCGTGCCGTCGGAATTGAACCGTTCAAATACGCCGGCATTGTTATCTGTATTAAAATTTTGATTATAATCAGCCATACTATCCTCCAACTCCTGTGACCGCTCTCTTCTCTGGACTTCGTGCCTCAAATATATGGGGCCCTCCGGACGAATGCAGCGGTTATTCCTCTGTCTGGTCCTCCTCTGCCTGCGTGTCCGCGGCGCTGTTTGCGATGCTGCCCGTCGTCCGTGTTGTGGAAGGATCCCCTTCCTCCGACACGAAACTGTCAAGCGGCAGGATCGTGTTCATATTGCCGTCCTTACTCTGGATCACCACCTTTACATCCGGCAGGATATTCTCCATGGCCTCATAGAACATTCTCTTCTTCGTCACCTCGGGATATTTCGCGTATTCCTGATACATGGAGTTGAAACGCGCCGCCTGTCCGTTGGCCTCGTTGATCCTCTCCTGCTTCGTCGCCTCCGCATCCTGCAGGATCTTATCCGCCTCGGCCTCCGCATTGGGGATCTGTTCGTTACGGTACTTGTTGGCATTGTTCAGAGCCGTTTCCTTCCCCTGCTTCGCAGTCTCCACTTCCTTAAACGCGTTCTCCACTTCCGTGGTGGGCGGTGTGGCATCCTGGATCGTGATATTCACAAGCTGGATGCCGATATCGTAATCCTCCAGCTTATCTAAGATCATCTGCTTGATATTGGACTGGATCTCGTTCTTACCCGTCGTCAGGACACTGTCCACGCTGTAGGAGCCAATCGTTGTCCGGATACAGTTCTGGGCGATATTCTTCAGGATCTCCTCCGGGTTATGAGAGGCATAGAGCGCCTTGACCGGATCGGTCACCCTATACTCGGCATAGAAATCCACATAAATAAAGTTGTAATCCGATGTGATCATCATCGCATCGTCCTCTTCTCCATTGTCATGATAACCGATGGAAAAACCCTGGATCGTGGTATTTACTTTGTTCACGGTCTGGATAAACGGAATCTTGAAATGAAGTCCCGGCGTCGTGACGGCCTTCGGCGAACCGAACGTACAGACCACCGCCTGCTCCTCCTCCTGAATTGAATAGTACGATCCGCTCACCAGAATGACCACAACCGCAATGACCACGATGATCCCGGCGACCGACTTTCCTTTGCCCCTGTCAAATCTATGCAGGTTCTCCTTTGCTTTCTTCTTTGCGCCAAACATAGCTCTCCTCCATTCCCCGGCCCAGTCCGCCTGTTTTACGGACTTTATTACGGACTTTACGGCAAGTGCCAAGTCCCGGGCTGAACCGTTACACATCTGTTACGATAATTTCCCGGAAATCTTCACATCTTCTATACATCTCTGTTATTATATACTATAATGGACAAAAACACTAATTAAATTTTGCTAAAGCGTAACATATGGAGGAAACTTTATGAAAATCATTTTTATCAGACACGGAGATCCCGACTATGTCAATGATACATTGACGGAAAAGGGCATCCGGGAGGCGAAACTGCTCTCGGACCGCACGGTGAACTGGCCGGTAACGCAGTTCTACTGCTCGCCCCTTGGCCGCGCACAGAAAACGGCTTCCTATACCCTTGAGAAAGTCGGCCGCGAGGCGGTCACGCATGAATGGATGAAAGAATTCTTCTACCCGGTGGAGGATCCCGTCACGGGACGGGTAGGCGTACCCTGGGATTTCATGCCGGAATACTGGACCGAGATCCCCCAGATGTATGACAAAGAGGGTTGGAAGGAAACGGATCTCTACCGCTCCAATCCCGCGCTGCTCCCCGCCTACGCCGAAGTATGCGAAGGCATCGACGATATTCTGGCCTCCTACGGTTACAGAAGGCACCACAATTATTATCGGAACGAAAACCACAGCGATAAGTCCGACAAGACGAACAGTACCATCGTCCTGTTCTGCCATCTGGGCGTGATCTGCGTGATGATGAGCCATCTGCTTGGCATATCGCCGGCCTTACTGTTCCACAGCCTCTATCTGGCGCCCACTTCCGTGACCATCCTGGGGACGGAAGAACGCCGCGGCAATATCGCCCAGTTCCGGGCGCAGGTCATCGGCGACACCAGCCACCTTGCAAGAGGCGGAGAACCGGTCTCCGCCGCCGGCTATTTCACGGATGTTTTCCAGGGATGACCATCCGCTGATCATCTCGCAGTACTGTCTGCTTTTTCTTATATGACAAAGACCATGTCTTCATTCGATCAAGAAGGCATGGTCTTTATTTCTTAAATTATGAACAAACAGGAAGACAAAACCAGACTTCTGTCCCAGTCCCCAATCTGCTGTCTATATGCAGCAGGCACTCCGGTCCGTAACATAATTTCAGCCGGTCGCTGATATTTTCAAGTCCCACATGACCATTCTCAGAGGATCTGAGATTTGGATCTTCCAGCTCCCTGCGAATCTGTTCTAATTGTTCACCAGAAATGCCGCATCCGTCATCTTCTATTTTTACTTTTACCGCCTCCCCTTCTCTTACCACCGACAAATGAACATGTCCCGGAGTCCCCTTTGGCAATATGCCGTGAAAAACACTGTTTTCCACAATCGGCTGTAAGATCAGGGCAGGAACCAGTATTGACGCACACCCTTCCTCGATCGTACATTCAAACTCCGGTGCCTTCTCGTAGCGATAACGAATCAAGGTAATATAATTTTTCAGATAATCCACCTCCACGGCAAGTTCATTTTCCTGCTGTGGTTTTGTCCTGACCACTGCCTGTAAAAGAGATATGAAGGCCTTTGTAAACCGGATAATATCCTCCGTCTTATCCCTGCGCGCAAGGTAGATGATACAATTCAGACTATTGTAGATGAAATGTGGTTTGATCTGAGCCATCAGAAAGTGTATCTGAATCTTGCATTTTTCCCTTTCCTTGCGCCTGTTTTCCTCCATCTGTAATCTGATGCTGTCCGCCATCCCATTAAAAACATCTGCGATTTTTTCCACCTCGTCACCGCTTTTCACCTCCACATACGTCTCATAATTTCCCTCCGAAAACCGGCGGATTCCTGTGGTCAGAACCTGAAGCGGACCGGTTATATTCCGGGCAAGAACCGCGATCACCCGTCCGGCACAGAACATGGTAAGGAGCATAATACCGAAGGAAAGCACCGCCACGTGAAGCATCTGCATATTCAGCACGGATGCTTTCACCGTCGAAATCAGAATCCACCCCGCCGTCGGGATCCCGGATGAGAAATAATAATTGTCATTTATTTCTCTGTCCGAATCCAACAGCTCCGGATAGATTGTCGCAATTTCGCACTTCTCATCCGTACAGCCGATGATATCCCCATCTTTCTCAAACAATATTCCACGAAATTCCGGAAAACTGTCCATCTCGCTCATCAACGCGTCATATTTGATATTGACCACAACATATCCCATCCGGCCGGATTCTTTCGCCGCCTGTGTCAAGTCAAACATACCTACCACGTAACTGATAACCTCTTTCCTCTCGTCTGCCAGATTTGTCTCCCGTGAATTTACTTTGTGCACTCCGCTAAAACCAAAACTTTCATCCTCTTCCGTGAACTCACGGTACCAGTCGCTTTCGGGGGTATCCTGATAAAAACCGTTGCGTGATATCACTGTATTTTCCCGGTCAACAATATAGATATCATCAATCAGATCATCGCGAAGCGCCACATACTGGGCCAATGCAGAAGTAATCTCACGAATGGTCCGGTAATACATGTATCCCTCGCATTCCAAATGTTTTCGCATAAGATCCTGCAGATTCTTGTCGAAACACACAAGCCTTGCAAAATTCTCGATATTCGACAAATCATTCTCCAACTGTTCCGAGATGTTCTCGCCGATATTCCTGTAATCATTCACAAGATCTCTGTTGTAGATCTGTCGCAGATAAAGGTATACCGATAAGTTGGAAACCAGGAGGGCTACGGCCACCACCGCACAGAACGTCCGCGTCAGTTTACTCCGAATCTTGTTATTTTTCTTCATTCTTCCCGGAATTCCTCCTGAAAAATTCTGTGGGTGTCACACCGTAGTACTGTTTGAATACAAGACAAAAATACGGTGTTGAGCTATATCCTACTTTTGCCCCGATGTTATGTACTTTTTCCTTGCCCGACAACAATAATTCTTTTGCCTTCTCCATGCGAAAGTCTCTCAGATAGCTCTTAAACGTGACTCCGGTCTGCTGCTTGAATAACTGACTCATATATGCTTCCGAAACGTCGATCAGTTTCGCCAGTATATCAAGAGAGATGTCCTCCATATAGTGTTTATCAACATAATTCTTTACCTTATCGATTCGCTCCCTATAGTCTTCCTCCCCGGATTCCTGTTCCCTAAACGCGGCCTTTGCATACTCATTTCTCTCAAAACTTGTCTCCTGCTCTGCTCTTTGCAGTTCATCCCGCAGGTATTCCAACTCATTCAAAAGTACCGGACCGTCCACCTCATGTTTCAGAATATAAGAACGCACCCCCATCCGCATCGATGCTCTGGCGAACTCGAAATCATCGTAGGAAGTGAGAAAAATAAACTTAATCCGTTTTCCCTCCGACAAGATCCTCGCAGCCAGCTCAAGACCTGTCATCCCAGGCATCTGGATGTCGACAATCATAATATCAATCTTTTGTCTTTCCAACACCCGGAGAGCCTCCGGCCCGCTCTCGGCTTCCGCGGCGATCTTATAGTCAAGTGATTCCCATTCTATCAATTCCTTTATGTCGTTTCGGACAATAGATTCATCGTCTACCAACATAACATCCAGTACTCTTCTATCCCCCATACGCTTTCCCCCGCTTTATCATTCACGGCTGCAGCATTTTTCCTTTGCCCGTTCCAACGCTTCTTCATAAACCATGATCAGTTCATCGCACCACCGGTCAAATTCAGGATCCTCGGGACGCAGATCGGCGCAGGACAGGATTCTCGACAGGGCGCGCTGTACCCCCACCCTCCACGGAACCCTTGCGACAAATCCGGGGACCAGTTGCTTTAATTTGGTATTATCGTAGATAACGGAGTGACGTTTATCTCCGTTCAGTCCGCCGACCAGTTCCGGATTCAGTTCCACGAGCACATCGGTAGTAATGTAATACGGCTTATACTCCACATGCAGCGCATCGGCCACCGCCTGTGCCATCTGATCCCAGGTGAGCACTTCATCGGTGGTAATGTGCACAGCCTCTCCAATGGCATGAGGATTTCCCATCAACCCGATGAATCCCCTGGCAAAGTCTTCGTTGAACGTAATCGTCCAGAGCGAAGATCCGTCTCCCGGAACAATAATCTTTTTTCCTTCCATCATACGTCTAATCACCGGCCAGCTGCCCTTGGGAGATTCCAGACTAAACGGGATCATCCGTTCGCCGTAGGTATGACTGGGACGCACAATAGTGACCGGAAAATCATCTTCGCAAAAAGCCTTCAGCAGAACCTCCTCACAGGCAATCTTATCCCGGGCATACTGCCAGTATGGATTTTTCAACAGCATTCCTTCTGTGATCTGCGGCCTCGCCGGCGGCGTGTGATAAGCCGCAGCGGAACTTATATAGATGAATTGCTTTGTCTTTCCCGCAAACAAGCGTATATCACGTTCTACCTGTTCCGGTCGGAAACCTGTAAATTCACCGACACAGTCGAACTGCATACCTTCCAGAAGCCGGGCCGCCTGTTCCTCGTCCTCGATATCTCCCCGGATCACCTTTACATTGGCAGGTATCTCTCCCTCATGTTTTCCCCTGTTGAACAGGTATAGTTCCCAATCCGGATTCTCCGACAGGCTGCCTGTAATCGCACTGCTTATGGTGCCCGTGCCTCCGATCAATAATGCTCTCATAGTCTTCACTTCCTTTCCTGAATCTATACGTCTGCAAGTTACATAAACGCGGCATGGGGCGATTCCTCTGAAATCTGCATAAGTTCAATGCGTACCCCATTGGGATCGCGGATCCAGGTCTGCATATTGTTATCACATCCCCGGCAGGGCGGAATCTCCAACTCATAGCCCGCTTTAACAACGTGCTGTGCTGTCTTTTCGACATCTTCCACAGCGAAACAGATATGACTAAATCCTGCCGGCTCTCCCGGCTGTTTGTCCGTCTTCGTACCGCCATAGAACAGCTCCAGAAACTGACCCTTACAGATCTGTATATATACAATCCATGGATCCCCGGTTTCCGGATGACTCAGTTCAAAGATTTTGTGAAATCCCAGGGCAGCCTCATAAAATTGCAGAGTCTCCTCCATATTAACCACTGTGACCGCCATGTGTGTCATCATTTTTACCATTTTTTCTCCTTTCATTCTTACCTCCGTTTCGAGGCGTCACAAATTATTCACTCTTTGACAGCGCCTATTGTCATGCCCTTAATCAGATACTTGGAGAATATAGAAAAGAAAATCAGTACCGGAATTGTCGCAAGCGTCAGGTTCAGCATTTTTGCAGCATAGTCAACCCGGTATGCTCCGCCGAGTGTGCTTATGAAGATTGGCAGCGTATACTGCCTGGGGTCCGTCACAAACACCAACGGAATCAAAAAGTTATTCCAGGACCAAAGAAACACCAACAGTGCCAGTGTGATGGTCGCCGGTTTGATCATGGGAAATACGATCGTCAAAAATAACCGCAGTTCACCGCTGCCATCGATCCGCGCGCTCTCGATGATAGAATCCGGGATCGCAGACCCGATATATTGTGTCATCCAGAACGCCCCGAAGGGATTTGCGATAAAGACCAGTATCATGGGCCAGAGCGTGTTGTTCAGTTGAAACCACCGCATCTCCATCATATACCCGGCCATACTGATCTGATAGGGCATCACCAGTGTCGCCAGCAAAACCGTCATCAAAAACTTTTTCCCCCGGAAGCGGAATTTCGACATTCCGTATCCGATCAGGGAACTGACCAGCACGCAGACGATCATGCTCAATACCGAAATAAACAAGCTGTTCAGATACGGGCGGATCACGTTTCCCTGAAGGATAGTCTCAAAGTTTTTGGCGATATAGTTACCCGGCAGCAGTTTCAGCCCTTTAAAAATATCTTCGTTTTTGTAAGTTCCCATGATAAACATGATATAAAACGGCATCAGCGCCAAAACCGTGGTGAACAAAAGCAGCAGATACGCAGGCGCGCGCCTCAATGTGCGGAATACTTTACTTTTCATCAGCAGTCCTCCCGTCTCATCATGCGTGTCAGCAGCATAGAGAAAATAAATATAATCAAAAACAATGTATATGCGATCGAGGCGCCGTATCCCATCTGAAAATTCATAAAGGACGCCTGGAACATATTCATCATGACCGTGAGTACCGAATTGTTCGGCCCTCCAAAAGGCTGCCCGGCCTGTGATGCAAAAAGCATATACGGATCGTCAAACAGCTGAAAGCCATTGATCAGAGAGATCACGCAGACAAATCCTAAAATTGGCTTCAACAACGGCAGTGTGATCCTCAGCTGCTTTTGAAACCAGCCAGCGCCATCCAGATCCGCAGCTTCATATAAATCTTCGGATATGGTTGACAAGCCTGCGGACAGAATAATCATCGAATATCCGAAAAGCCTCCAAATGATGACCACAATTACCACAAAACGGGCGGTCCCTTCGGTTCCCAGCCAGTATATATGATCATTCTCGATATGTATGCTTGCCAGAAGCTGATTCACAGTCCCGTAATCCCAGTCGAACAGAAACTGAAAGATCAATCCCACCGCTACCGGAGCCGTCAGATAAGGCAGGAAATTCAAAAGCTGAAATGCTCCCCGCGCCTTCGGCACAAAATCTTTGATGATCATGGCTGTCAAAAGCCCAAGCAGTATCTCGATCGGAATCGCAATCACGAGAAAATAAAATGTGTTAAGAAATGACTTCTGCGCAGCCGCATCCTGCGTAAAAATCCGAATATAATTGCCCAGGCCCACAAAAGAAGGCGTGCCCACTCCTGTCCAGTCCGTAAAACTCATAAAAAACGCAAACGCAAACGGAAAGACTGAAAACAGAAGGTACGCGGCAAAAAACGGCAGTATAAAAAAGTAGGGTGTCAATTTCCGGCATCTCTTTTCCAGCCTTTGCATAGTAAATCTCCTCCCGCGTCTGTCTTACTTGCTCAGTTCCGGACATCTGCTCAGGATATCCGTCTCAATCTGCCGGATCAGTTCCGTCACATCCACATTCCCGTCCTCCGAAGCATTGATGGTCTTCAGCGCACTACTCACGGCATCCTTCACTTCCACATCATATTTATTCAAAGGACGAACATTTGTCTCATCCATCTTCGGAATAATGGTGTATGCAAACATCTTATCTATATCCTGTCCTCCAAAAAAGGAATCGGTTCTGGAATAAAACTCAGGATCCTCATACACAGATTTGATCGCCGTGAACACTTCCAGTTCATCTCTTCTGGGCACTGCAGATTCAGGATTCATAGTGATCCATTTGATCACTGCAAATGCCGCCTCCTTATTCTTGGCGGTCTTCGGTATAGAATACACGCCTCCGCCCCAGTTGACTGCTCCGCCTGCCAGTTCCATCAAACCCCAGGCTCCGTCACGGCTGTCATTGGGCTTCAAAACCCAACGGGGTGACCACTGCGCACACGGATAGAAAATATGTACATCATCCGCGTAAGATGCCATCAAAGCCGGAGACCCCTCCTCCAGAGTATCGACAATCCCTGCCTGCTTCATCTTCGTTAATTCCTCGAGCGCCGGCGTCAGACTCTCTTCCACGTTCAGCTTATCCCCTTTTGTAAAAGGGATGATAGTCTGCCCGATTAAAACGTTGTAAAGATCTGAAAGACCTGCAAACATCTTCACAGTACCGTTGGATTTTTCATTGACCTCTATGCCTTTCTCGATATAATCCTCCCAGGTACTGAACATCTTAGACAGTTGCTCGGGATCATCCGTGCCAAAATACTCTTTCGTCAGTGACCGTTTGTACGCCATGGCGGAAGGTACCGATCCCATCGGAAGTCCCAGAAGATTCCCATCCTGATCGACAGATACCGGCAGCTGATCCACGGTAAATATATTTTTATCCACATAATACGGCGCTTCGGAGAGATTTTCCCAACAATCCAGAGAATACATTTTTCCCCTGGTGGTAGACTCAAGTTGTATAATATCCGGCATCTGCGCACCCGATGCCAATGTCGTCTGGATCTTCTGCGGAAGATCAGATTGTGCGATCGTGACATAATTAATTGTCACTTCCGGGTAAATCTCTGCCAAATGATCCTTGAGGATCTCCGTCTCGTCCCATCCCCAGATTGTCACCTCACCGCTTGGTGATGCGCCAAATTCTGCCTCCACAGATGACGTATCGCTTTCCTTCTCCACAGTTGGATTCTCCGGCTGTGAATTACTCCCGGCCTCCTGTGAACACCCGGCTAACATGGCCCCTGCCATTACCGCCGAGACTGTAAGTGTCACTATTCTTTTCCAATGTCTTTTCATTTTCCAACACCTCCGTCATTCTTATTGAATTTACGTTTGTCTCCGTTACAGCATAAATACCGGCTTTTGCAGACGGGCCCTTGTCTAAGCTGATTTCAGTTTACCATCCGCATAAGCACCACGTCCACTTCACTTTTTTAGGAAACTATTATAGTTTTTCTATATTGACTTACACTTTTTACTATTGTCAGAGGGAAAACCGAAAAGGACATGAGAATATAAATGTCGGAAAAGCCAGGGAATTGCAGGCTGTTCCGACATCTAAGAGTTTCTATTGAGATAATCAAGATCTACCAATCATTTTACCGAATCTATAAATGATCCTTGTTGCGTTCTAGCGGATCCGCTCCGGGAAACCGATCTTCTTCTGTACCTTGCGCAACGTCTTCGCGGCGTAATAACCCGCCTTCTCCGCATTTTCCTTAATGATCTTATCAATATAATCCTTGTTGCCGGACAAGTCATGGAACCTGTCCTGCAGCGGTTTTAAGACGCCCACCACGGCTTCGCCCACAGCCATCTTAAAGTCACCGTAACCCTTGCCCGCAAACTCCCGCTCTGTTTCCTCCGGGGTTTTACCCGTGCAGGCGCAGTAGATATCGATCAGATTGCGGATTCCCGGCTGTTCCTCACTGTAGCGGACACAGGCCTCTGAATCCGTCACGGCCCGCTTGAACTTGCGGATGATCGTATCCGGATCGTCCATCAGATAGATGCTGGCATTCAGATTCTCGTCGGACTTGGACATCTTCTTCGAAGGATCCTGCAGGCTCTTAATGCTAGCGCCCGTCCTGCCAAGATAAGGCTCCGGAATCGTGAAGACATCCCCGTAAATACCGTTGAAGCGCTGTGCGATATCCCGCGTGATCTCCAGATGCTGCAGCTGATCCTTGCCCACCGGCACCACATCCGCCTGATACAGCAGGATATCGGCCGCCATCAGGACCGGATAGGTAAATAATCCGGCGTTGATATTGTCCGCATGTTTGGAAGCCTTGTCCTTAAACTGGGTCATACGGTTCAGCTCTCCCATATAGGTAAAGCAGTTCAGGATCCAGGACAGCTCCGCATGACCGGATACATGAGACTGGTAATAAAGACAGTTCTTCTCCGGATCGATACCCGCCGCTATGTACAGAGTCAGCAGATTCCTTGCTCTTTTCCGCAGTTCTGCCGGATCCTGGCGCACCGTGATGGAGTGCAGATCGACTACCGAATAGAAGCACATATATTCGTCACACAGCGTAACCCAGTTCTTTAACGCCCCCAGATAATTGCCAAGTGTCAGATTACCCGTCGCCTGCATCCCGCTGAATAATACTTTCTTTCCGTCCAACATATTTTCTTCCTCCATTCCAGAAGATCCTTCCGCTTTAGAAGTTCTTCTCACACTAACCAACATTTTGCCGCTGCGCGGCAACACAAATCCGGATGAA
>CANOCU010000025.1 GCA_947564645.1 uncultured Lachnospiraceae bacterium | reverse complement strand
ATAGTCAATTCTAACCTATACAGAAACAAATTGATTTTTATGGGGTGTGCATTTAGGAATTTTCAATCGAAACTTTGCATCAGATTCGTTCTAAAAACCGAAAATGCACATCCTGGAACGTATATTTGGCAAATTTACTAAGCCGTTTCGATTGTATTTAAGATTGCCTCAGAATATGGTGGCAAGTGGATGATATGAATGATATAATCAGAACGTATAGGATTGAAGTGTTAAACAGATGTAGACAACTCAGAATTTATAGAGAGAGCAGACTTTTCTTATATCGATCATGGGATAGTGAATGTGGACAAGAATATTTGCGAAGAAATCAGGCTCGTTGATATTATTTTGCAGGCCGAGGATTTTAAATGGAAAAGTATCAGATACTGATGGAAATGAACAGAAGAATAGTATTTGGAGAAGAAATACCAGATACTGAAAAAGAGGAAGCTGTATCTCTTTTACTGGATGGGGTATGCGATCAGGAAGAAGTCTCAAAATATAAAAGGCGTATGAAGGCGAAAGTAGAAACGGACAAGCGGCAATTCAACAGGGCATACCTATGTCATATTTGCTGATGGCATTTACTGATATTAATAACGAGCAAACCAAAGAACTGATAAGGCAGAAGAAAGTATGGCTGCCGGGGCTGCTGTGGCGAGGGTGGATCACCGGTAAATTGTCAAATGGCAAGAGATCAGAAGGTGATACCTATAACCTGATGGGAAAATATATTATAAGAAGCGCGATCGGGACCTTGCCTGAGTATGAAGAGATATCGAAACATGAGATCTATGTAAGCAGCAGGGACGGGCACGACGCAGAAGAAGGGTACTACGGCTACGGCATGTGGATCATCGATAATCCGGGTGGGGAGGATTTTGCGTATTTTCAGGGTTGCGATCCGGGGGTCAGTTTTCTTTCCGAATATAATCCGAACAATGGGATCATTTCTATTCTGGTCAGCAATTATTGAGATAATGTGTGGAAGGAAATGAGAAAGATCAGAGAAGAAAAATACTGATATGCAGAGCGGATCATACATTTTTAGAATGTCAAACAGAATGATATTAGGAACGGAGAACAGATATGAATCTGACAAACTTTTTAAGACAGACAGATGCCCTTGCGGCGCAGTATTCGACAGAGCAGCTCAGGACTTTTATTCATGAGATCGGCAGGGGATGTCCGGAACATTGCAGGGAAGATTTTCTGGAAAAGCTGAGATCTGTCGGGAATAAAGCGGAAAATGCAACAAATAAAAACGAGGCAGAAGACATTGATTTCAATGAAATGTATCATCGTGTCAGAGAGAATTTAAAGAGTATCGATTCGCAGGAGGTTTCTATTACGGGTATAATTAACGAGGAATATGACGACTGGTATGACGACTGCGGCGAGGAATATTATTATGAGGATGACAGCGGTATTTCAGATATGCTGAAAGAGGCCTGTGATTTTGTGCATATCTGTATGGATCGGGAGAGATATCAGGAAGGCTTTGCGGTCGGAGAGCAAATGCTGGCAATGGAGATCTTATGCGATAGCGAGTATGGTGGTGAAGAATTTTCACTTAAGGATATGGTGAATCAGGGACTTTTGGATTGTGACTTGCAACAGGTTATTTTGGATATGGCATACTGCGCATATCATGCAGCGACGCCTGCAAAACGCCCGGAGATCTTGTATGAGGTCATTGTAAATGCGGGAAGGGACGAGGTCACATTAGAGGCGGTCATGCAGCATGGTGATGAAGAATTACCTGCGCTTGAAGCGTTCCTGCCGCTTTGGACCGCATATCTTGGTGATCGGACAGGACGCATGGCTGATCGTCTGATCCTGGAAGCCGTTGGGTTGTTAAACGATGTTTCTTTGGAGGTTCGGTATGCGGAAAAGTATGCCGCCGTCCATCCGGGATTATATCTGAATCTATTGGAAACCGGGAAATATGGCACGGCGGATGATATGGTAGCCATAGGATTGAAAGCGATGGAGATGATACCGAAGAAATATCGTATACGCAGTAAATTGGCATTGAAAACGGCTGAGTATGCTATTGCGGCAAAGAGAGATCCCCTTATACTGGAAAAGTGTTATCTGGCCGCATATGAATCCGATACATCCGCCCCGAATTATCTTCGGGCGCTGTTAAATGGCGGCGAAAACGGAAAGAAAAGAGAAGAGCTCCGGAAAATCTTTATGGGGATTTCCGTACATAAAAGCGAAGACTCTTATGGTATGTATGAAAGAAGTCATACAGGCTCTGAGAGGGAAGAAAACAGACTGGACAGCAATATGATCTTACTGCTCAAGTTTCTGGATGGGCAGTTTGCGGACGTATTGGCTAAGGGACTGAACAAGTCGGAGGCGTTAGGCTGGACGGGTTCTTTTATGAAACAGGGAATTGCCTTGTATCTGCTGTATTTATATGAGGGGGAATGGAATAGCAGCGGGATCTGCGCCATGGCAAAGACAGCCGGAAGCGCAATGAATTTTTCCGCGGAAGAATATCGAAAAGGCACCAGCGGGCTTGAGGAGATAGACGAAAACGAGCTGTTCTGCAGCTTATTCTTAAAATGGAAGTCTATGGTGCAAATGGAGGCTGCTCTTAGAGAACGTGCGGTAGAAAGGATCACGGCGCTGTTGGAAAAGCGGACGGCAGGGATTATGGATGCAAACCGCAGAAATTATTACGGAGAATGCGCAGCGTATATCGCCGCTTTGGGTGAAGTACTGGAGTCCGGGGGAGAGATGGGCGCGAAACAGAGGCTTATGACATCGTATAGGGATCAGTATTCGCGAAGAAGTGCATTTCGCGAAGAATTAAGAAGATATGGCTGGATTGATTTCAAGAGAAAATAGGAATACGATTCAGGGCATATCGATGATAACGTACCTTGAAAAATATCTTGACGACGGTAAGGTTTAAGCTTATGATTAAGGTATAGAGGAGACGGTGATATTAGGTTGATCTTATGATTGCAGAAACGGTCTTTGGAATAAGATATATAATATATAGTAAGAAGAGGAAGGTTTGCAGGGAAGGAGGAAGGATATGAGTACGATGATGATTAAGGGCGGATTTTTGGATTCATATTCTCATATCGCCAGTGGTAAGAGGATTAATTCGGCGGCAGATGATGCGGCGGGACTTTCGATAGCGAAGAAGATGCAGCGGGAGGAGACCGGTCTTCGGGTCGGAGCCGAGAACGCGCAGGCCGGGATCGGCGCTCTGAATGTAGCGGATGGTGCGTTAGGCGGTGTGACGGATTATCTGCAGCGGATTAGAGAGCTTGCACTGCGGTCTATGAACGGACTGAATTCCGACGAGGATAAGCAGATTTATCAGAATGAGATCGACCAGCTGAAGGAGGGCATTCAGTCGCTGGCCAAAGATACGTCACTGAATGAGCAGAAGCTGTTGGACGGCAGTATGGCTGACATGGGATTAGCAACGAATCCCAATGGCGGTGGTATGAAGATCCAGATGGCCAATTCCACTCTGGAAGCATTGGGGATTGCGGATCTTGACGTGACGGCAGATGATTTCGATTTGAAATCCATAGATGATGCCCTTAAGATGGTGACATCACAGAGAAGCAGCCTGGGAGCTTATACTAATCGTCTGGAGCATACTTTTAATTATAATACGCGGGCGTCTTTAGAGCAGCTTGGTTCCAGAAGCCGTCTGGAAGATTTGGATCTGCCGAAGGCGGTTTCCGAGAAGAAGAAGGAAGAAGTTCTGGTTAATTATAAGAATTTCATGATGAGGGAACAGATGAACCAGCAGCATTTTATGCTGAGAATGTTTCAATAGAGGATTGTCTTTCTGACAATGACAACATACAATGAACGCGCCTTTGGATCCCATGCTACAGGCAGGGATTCGGAGGCGTTTGTTATTAGGAACAGCTTTCAGCCTTGTCCGAAGCTGCCCTGTGGTCTGATTTCTATTTCATGGCTGAATTGCTATTAGAAATTTTTACGAATTTACAAAAAAATCTTGACATAAATTCAAGCCTGTTGTATGATTAATCCAACAAGAGTAATCAATGAACCGTGCGATCGCACATTCTGGCAGTTTCTGCCGTTTTACTCATTTAAACAATTAAATTACGGCAGAGATCATCCGGAGAAAATGTAATTGTACGATGTATTGGATTTGTTAAGGAAAACAAAATATCTGACATCCTGGGAAGATCCTCTGTCAAAAAGGAGGATGAATATGGAATACGCAGTACCAGAGAAAGAGGAATTGTTTATGCTGATCGAAGGAAAGAGAACCTGTACGGTGGCGGATATCGAGGCGCTTCCGGAAGGAAAGAGGGCCGAACTGATCGACGGTGAGATGTTTATGATGGCATCGCCCATGTTTACGCATCAGAATCTGCTTATATGGATAAGCGTGAGAATAGCGCGATATATCGCGGAAAAAGGAGGTCCTTGCGAGGTAGTGCCGGCGCCTTTCGCCGTGTATATCGCAAACGATGAGCACAACTATGTGGAGCCTGATGTTGTGGTGATCTGCGACCGCGATAAGCTGGATGAGAGAGGATGCCATGGGGCGCCGGACTGGGCTGTCGAGATCGTCTCCCCGTCAAGTAAATATATGGATTATGTGAGAAAGCTTGCACTGTATCAGAGGACAGGGGTGAGAGAGTACTGGCTGGTGGATCCCGTACGGAAGTGCATCACGGTATATAGGATGGAGAAAAAGGACGGGCCGGAAGTTTATTCCTTTTCCGATCAGGTCAGGGCCGGCATCTATGAGGATTTCTTCATTGATTTTGGCGAGTACGAGTTTGCTGATTTCGGCAGGAAGTAACCACGAAATTTTACTTGCATAACCGGCCGTTACGTTGTATACTCTTTCTTGTGGGACAGCGGATCTGTCCGTTCGGCTTTCTCACAGAATATCATAATTTTAATTTAATCAAAGAAAAAGTTCTTCGGGGTCGGGTGCAATTCCCTACCGGCGGTATAGTCCGCGACCTGCTTCGGTGTCGATGATACATAGATGCGTATCATGCGAAACTGCGGCGGCTGATTTGGTGAGATTCCAAAACCGACAGTAAAGTCTGGATGAGAGAAGAAACGACAGTGTGACACATGCATGATGCGGCTATGTGTCGGATTGTTTGCCTTGTCTATGGTCCCCGGAGCTTATGTTCCGGGGATTTTTTAGAACTTTTTCCAGGGAAGAAAGGAGAAAGAAGTAAAATGGGTAACGGATTATTACAGAGTATTGCGGACAATGTGGTGTTTGTGCTGGTATGTGTGGGGGTGGCAGTGGGGCTGTTTGCCATCGCGTATGCGGCGGAGAAGTATGTGTATAAGAGGGACGGGATCACGGAGCGGATCCTGAGTACCAGGAAGATCACGATGATCGGTCTGTTTTCGGCGCTGGCGATGATCTTACATATCTTTGATTTTCCGGTATTGTTTCTGGCGCCCGGCTTCTATAAGCTGGATTTCAGTGAGATTCCGGCATTGGTGGGCACCTTTGCCTTCGGGCCGGTGGCAGGCGTGATGATCGAATTCTGTAAGATTCTGCTGAAGCTGGTGGTGAAGGGAACAAGCACCGCTTTCGTGGGAGATCTGGCTAATTTTGTGATCGGCTGTAGTCTGGTGCTGCCGGCCTCCATCATCTATATGTTTAAGAAGACCAGGAAAAATGCGGTCATCGCCTGTCTGGCAGGGTCTTTGGTGATGACGGTGTTCGGAACGGCTTTTAACGGCGTGTATCTGCTGCCGGCCTTCTCCAAGCTGTTCGGTATGCCGCTTGACGCTATCATTGCGGCAGGGGCTGAGATCAACGGAAATATCAACAATATCACCAGTTTCGTATGCTTTGCGGTAGCCCCGATCAATATCATCAAGAGCGTGGCGGCTTCCGGGGTTACGCTGGTCATCTACAAACCTTTGAGCCCGATCTTAAAGAACGCTCATGTCCCGACAGGCCGGAAGGTGACGGACAACGTGAAGAATGTGACCCGGTAGAAGGGTGTAAAGATATTGAGGAGGCGAAGCGAAAAGTGAACGCACTCAGAGAAGGAACAAGGGAAAAGACAGATCAGTAGATAAGAGAAAAGCTGTAACAGGAAAACCGAAGGCTGGACTGTTTTGAAGATCTGCATCGTGAACGATATGTGCCCATGATGCAGATTTTTTATGGCCTTTTTTAAGATTATTTTAAGGTTTTGCGGGGAACTTTTTAAGAAATAAATGCTATTTTATTGTTTGAAAGTTATTTTTGGACAAAGAGTGCAATATATTTTGAAGAAAATGCAAGGACAGGTCCGTTACAAGTAATGGAAGCCTGCAGGAAGGGCGGCAGAGCCGGGGCGCTATTATCGAATCCGGCGCGTTCTGGAGTGCAGACAGATCTGCAGAGAGTGAAAGGGGCATGGGACGAAGATGGAGGCAAGGAATGCTTTGGTGGAGATCCGGGATATCTGCAAGACTTATAATCCCGGTGAGAATGAGGTGAGGGCGCTTGACCATGTGAGCTTGACGATCTATGAGAAGGAATTTGTGGCGATCATCGGCCATTCCGGATCGGGGAAGTCCACACTGATGAATATGCTGGGCTGTCTGGATGTGCCGACCAGTGGTGAATATTATCTGCACGGGCATGATGTGGCCAGTATGTCGGACGACGAACTTTCGGATATCCGGAATCAGGAGATCGGCTTCGTGTTCCAGGGATTTAATCTGATCCCCAGCCTGACGGCCTTAGAGAACGTGGAACTGCCGCTGATCTATCGGGGCGTGGGGAAAAGGGAACGGCTGCAACTTTCCGACCGGGCGCTGGAAAAGGTGGGACTTGGCAACCGCAAGAGCCACAAGCCATCAGAGATGTCCGGCGGACAGCAGCAGAGAGTGGCAATCGCCAGAGCCATAGCGCAGGCGCCGCCGATCATACTGGCCGATGAGCCTACCGGAAATCTGGATTCCAACTCTACCAGAGAGATCATGGATATTCTTAAGAGCCTGCATGAGGAAGGGCGGACCGTTATCCTGATCACTCACGACAATGATATCGCCGCGCAGGCGAAAAGGGTGGTGAAGATCATGGACGGCCAGATCGTGGAAGATTTCTATCAGGAGAACGCGCAAAGGGCAATGGCATAATTTCCAATGTCGTTAACGATAACAGGTTGGAGGAAAAGGGAGAATGAGCAGGGCGGCAAAGAAGATGGCGGATCACGAGATCGATACAAACAACGGCGCAGCGGGAAGCAAGGGAGAGACAATTATGGCAGCAAAGGACGTTCAGGATGTGACAACGACACAAAACGGTCTGACCGGGACGATGGAGACCGGAACAGATACCGGGAAAGGCAGGAAGAAGAAAACAAAGGAGCCGAAGAAGCCTATGGACAAAGCACGGAAAAAGAAGATCATACGGCGCAGCATCCTGGGCGGCGTGGCGCTTGTGATCGTGCTTTTCTTTATCAGAAATTCCCTGGCGGCACAGAGCATGGGGATGATGGTCAGCACGGTAACGGCCACGGTGCAGGATCTGGAGCAGAACCTGAGCACCAGCGGCACGGTGAAGAGCGAAGAGGTAAAGACCTATTTCGCACCCGTAGCAGTGAAGGTGGGTACGGTGGATGCGACGGCGGGAGACAGTGTGAAGAAAGGACAGTCCCTGCTTAAGTTTGATCCGGATGCCCTTGCGGAAGCAAAGCAGATGGCGCAGTTAAAGCTGCAGGCCAATGAGGGCGGCTACGAGAGTTCCATCTACAAGAACAATAAATACATAGCAGAGCTGGGCGAAGCGAACGTGAATCTGGAAGTTCTGGAGCAGCAGATTTCGGACAGCGAGAATTACGTGAAGGAACTGGAGCAGAAGATCAATGACAAGAAGGCGGCGCTCGCCCACGAGGGGACGCTTCTGCAGATCTCTCTGTTAGACTGGGCGGATCAGCCGGACTCGGAGGAATACCTGAACCTGCAGAAGCTGGTCCAGTACAACAGCTATGAGCAGCAGAACAACAAAGAGGTGGCGGCATGGCAGAGGGAGATTGATACTTATCAGGAGATGATCGCCGCATATAAAGAGTACCGTTCCGAGATGAAATCCCAGAAGAGCGCGTCCGAGGGCGGTTCCATGGACAGCGGCAGCAGAAGCCAGCTGGAGGCCAATACCGAGATGGAGAAAATAAACAACCAGGATACACTGACGGCCATCGAGGGAGTGGAAGGCGGCATGACGGCGGATTTCAACGGTGTTGTCACGGAAGTGGAGATCGTGGAAGGCGCCACGCCCCAGGAAGGGCAGAAGCTGCTGACCGTGGAGAGCACGGAGAAGGTCAAGGTGGAGATCACCGTTTCCAAATATGATCTGGATAAGATCGCAGTCGGGCAGACCGCGAAGATCACCATCGCCGGGAAGGATTATGAGGGCAGGGTGACCAAGATCGACCGCATGGCCACGACCAACGCCAGCGGCGCGGCAGTGGTAGGCGCCGAGGTGGGGATCGAGAACCCCGATCAGTCCATCTTCCTCGGTGTGGAAGCGAAAGTGGAAGTCCATATGGCCACGGCGACGGGGGTTGTGACCGTGCCGGTGGAAGTGGTGAATACGGACAGGGAAGGCGACTTCGTGTTTGTGGCAGAGGAAGGCGTGGTGAAGAAGAAACGTGTCACCACCGGTATTTCCTCGGATACCGATATTGAGATACAGGAGGGACTGGCAGAAGGCGAGGCAGTGATCATGACCACCGGACAGGAACTGGAGGAGGGAACGCCGGTGACGGTGCTGCCGCAGAACCCGGGTATGACTGAGTAGGGAGAGCAGCCGGGAAACCGGAGGATGCATACACAGCAGGCCGGAAAGGCTCCGGCCCGAAAGCCGTGACAGCATCACGGGAAAGAAAGGTACAGGTTGTAGGAATGGCACAAATATGGGAATATATCAAGATCGCCCTGATGAATATCAAGAGCAACAAGGGCCGCTCCATCCTCACCATGTTGGGTATCATCATCGGTATCGCCTCCGTTATTCTGATCATATCCATCGGTAACGGGATGCGCAGCGAGATCAATGACGAGCTGGAGAGTATGGCAGGCGGACAGGTGGCGCTCTATACGAACGATTCCGTGGAGGGCAATGAGGTGGTGTTCACGGACGAGGATTTTGAACTGATCCAGGAAAAGGTGGAGCATGTGAAGGGCGCTACACCGCAGTACACCATGTGGGCGAATGCGGAAGGGAAGAAAGGCAACTTCGAAGCGATCGTATATGCGGGCAATGAAGCGCTGGAGTACTGTGCGGCCACGGAGCCGCTGGCAAGAGGAAGGTATTTTACACAGAGCGACTATCTGTCCGCGCATAAGGTGTGTGTGATCAATGAGAGCAGCGCCAGGATGCTCTTTGGCACAACGGATGTGGTAGGCATGAACTTTGATCTGACGATCTATAACGTGACCCAGGAGATGACCATCGTCGGCGTCAGGGAGGACAGCAAGGCGACGCTGATCTCCGCCATGAACGGGGGCGGCAATCTGCAGGTCGAGATGCCGATCTCCACGATGGGGGTCGGATATGGCTTCTGGGTGGAAGATTTCGAGCAGTTCTATATTGTGGCGGAGAAGGCGGAGTATTCCGCGCAGGTGGCGGCGGACGCCATCCGTCTGATGGAGAGCAGGCACAATGTGCGCGGCGAGAATAAGATCCTGATGCAGAGCTTTGCCGATGTGCAGTCACAGTTCGACAGCATCCTGGGCATTGTCACGGTGTTTATCTCTTTCGTGGCGGCCATATCGCTGCTGGTGGGCGGCATCGGGGTGATGAATATCATGCTGGTGTCCGTGACGGAGCGCACCAGGGAGATCGGTATCCGGAAGGCGCTGGGCGCCAGGACCCACTCGATCCTGCTGCAGTTTCTGGCGGAGGCAGGCATCATTACCTTGATCGGCGGGCTGGTGGGGATCGCCATCGGTTCCGTGGGCGCCGTGGGTATCTGCGGTATGCTGGGATTTCCGGCGGAAGTGAAAGCGACGACGGTATTGTTCGCGGCGCTCTTCTCCTCGGCCGTGGGTATCTTCTTCGGTATCTACCCGGCCAGAAAGGCCGCGCGGCTGAGCCCGATCGAAGCGCTTCGGCATGAATAGAGAAAGACAGGTGACAGGACATGAATCCTGCCGGATCCCATTGGGAACCCCGGCAGGATTTATTGATTTTCGGAAAAAACCAGATATACTGTAGACAAAGAGGCGGAGATACTTTATGAGAAAGAAAGAGAGAACCCTTTGTTCGGAACTGGTCCGGCTGGTCATAACATCCAATATTGCGGTCACATGCATTCTGGGGCTTATTTTCACCGTGATCGTGTTTCAGGAAATGACACTCCAGGAAAAGGAAAATATGGATTTCTATATGCAGAGTATTCAGGAGCAATTCGCCGGGAAACAGCAATTTCTTGAAGAAGTGGTGGCCTATTTGAGGAGAAATGAGATCCTGTTGGATTTTTTTGAGCAAAACAGGGGGGCGGAAGAGGATATACTGTATCAGTTAGAACAGGGTGTGAACCTGTTTTCCGAGAGGAACAGGATCGCCGGGAGTTATCCGGTGGTACGGGACTTCTATGTATTCAACAAGGATATGCGGTTTGTGGGGACGCATTTTTATCCGGAGAGCATGTCGGCACGGGAGTCCATGGATCATTATTTTCAGGATTGTGTACAGAGTTATGGAAATCAGGATCAGATTTTTTATTACCGGCAGCACGGGGACTTTATCGATCTGTGTTTTGCGCTTTATGATAATGACATGCAGGTCATCGGCTATTGCGCAGCCGCCATAGAGAAAGCAAGCCTGGAGCGGATCTTCCGGCAGCTGGAAAAGTACAGGAGCTATTACTGGATGCTGGAGGACACCGGGGGAAAGGTGGTGGGAGGCGGTGCTCTGGCAGGACTTGACACGGATGCGCTGACCGACAGGGAGGGGATGATCGATCTTGAAGGGAAGAAATATTTTTACAGCAGAAGGGCGGGCAGCTTTGGAGTGACCTCGTATATCGTGCTTCCCAAGAAGATGCTGTATTTATCGATTAGGCCGATGCTTTTACTGTGCTGGGGGATCTTCCTCGTGTCCTTTGCCGCTGTGCTGGGGGCAGTTCTGTTTTTCTCCGTTCGCACGGCAAAACCGCTGGGAAACATAGCGTTGAGGATCCAGCAGGTAGGAACAGGCGACTTCGAGACCAGCTTAGAAGAATACAGAATCCGGGAATTTCATGAGATAAGTGATTCTTTCAATGAAATGACCCGTAAGATCGATCAACTGATCAAGGAAGTATATGAAAATCAGATCCTGGCGCGGGAGGCCAGGATCCAGTATCTGCAATCGCAGATGAATCCGCATTTCATGTTTAATGTGCTGGCGATGATCAGTATGCGGATGAAAAGAAATAAGGATGAGGAACTGTACCGGATGGTCACGGCATTCTCGGGACTGATGCAGGGAAAAATCTTTCGCGACGGAGAGATAGAGATCCCGCTGGCTGAGGAAATGGAGATCGTGGGGTTCTATCTTTATCTGCAGGGGCAGCGCTTTTGTGATATGGTCCGATATGATATTGTCTGGGAATCCGAGAGCCTTAAAACATGTAAGATACCGAGACTCAGTGTGGAACCGCTGGTCGAGAATGCCATGATCCATGGCCTGGAGCCGAAGGGAGAGGCCGGATTCATCCGGGTGGAGATCCGCACGCTTAGGCCGGATGAGCAGGGCGAAAGAAGACTGTGGATCCTGGTGGAAGATGACGGTGTGGGATTTGACATAGAGAAATGGAATCTTCAGATCAAAGAGGAAGGGGAGCACCCGCGGGTCGGGATCATGAATATCCAGCGTCTGGTGCAGAATTTATACGGGAAGTCATATGGAATGACCATAAAAAGCGAACCGGGTAAGGGAACCCGTATCGAATTGCAGCTTCCATGCATCGAGCAGCAGGCAGGAACAAAGATATAAGCGGATTAGGGAAATGGAAAGTTATGTGGAAAGTAATGTTGGCAGATGACGAACCTTTTGTGAGAGAAGGGCTGAAGGAGCTGATCTCATGGGAAGAGATGGGATACACACTGGCAGGGTGGTATAAAAACGGCAGGGAGATCCTGGATCATATTCCGGCGGTGCAGCCGGATGTGGTGATACTGGATATCCGTATGCCTGTGGTGGACGGTCTGGAGGCGGCCCGGATCATCAATGAAAAGTGGCCGGATATAGCGGTCATCCTGTTGACGGCACATTCGGAATTCCAGTATGCGAAGCAGGCGATCGATTATCAGGTGAAGAGCTATGTGATGAAGCGAAATGTGCTGGAGGAGCTTCCGGAGGTCCTGCTTAAGATGAAAGAGCAGCTTAAGCGGACACATGAAGGGAATAGAGAAAAGAAGGATATGCTCCGTTTCCTGCTGTATGAATCAGAATATATGGATCCGCTGCAGGAGAGCAAGAACAGTGTATACTGTTGGTTCGAAGAGTGCTTTTACCGGTTCAGACTGGTGGTGATCAAGGGGTGCATAGGAGATGGGGAGAACACGGAGGCCGCGAAAGAACAGACGGAAGATAAGATCCGCACTGTTTTTGAAGGGTGGGAAATACAGATTCTGGCCGTCAGTGTGATGGAATATGTCGTATTGGCGGCGATGGGGGAAGGGAAAGAGGAAGAGCTGAAAGCCGTCTGCTGCAGCCTGCTGGAGGAAGAGAAAGAAAATCTTATGGTCATCGTAGGCAGAGCCTATACAGGCATAGATAAGATCAGCAGTGCGTACAGAGAGATTCTGCGTTATCTGAGTACATACTTTCTGGACTGGAACGAAAGCGGGTTCAATCTGGTATGGGTGGGCAGAGGATCACAGCCCGGCAGAGAAGAGATCTCGGCAGTGATCAACGTTATGCTCGCATCTATGGCGCAGGGAGACCTGCAGACAACCCGGCAGAAAATGGAGGAATTTTCCACCTATATCCGAAACTTCTCGGATACCCAGATCAGAATGGCGTGTCTGATGATCCTCGCGGAATGCCGGCGGATCTGCAGAGAGTTTGGATGGAAGGAAGAGGAGGTCATGGAGACCGGGCAGGAGGAAGGCGATGAGCGGGTTTTTCGCGGCAGCAGCATTACTTCACTGGTGGGATGGCTCGAAAGCAGTATGCTGACCATAGCCGAAAGGATAAAGGAAGAGAGCGCCGATGAGGAGGATCTGGTAGGAAGAGTAAAGTCCTTTGTAGAAAATAATTATACGCGAAAGCTTACGCTGGAGGATGTGGCGGAGGCAGTCTATGTAAACAGAAGCTATCTCAGCCGAATCTATAAGCAGAAGACCGGAGAGAATCTGTTCAGTGCCATTAACCGGAAGAAGATCGAGGAGGCCAAGAGGCAGATGACAGAGGGAAACAGAAAGATATGGGAGATCGCGGAGCGGGTAGGTGTGGAGGACACGGCTTATTTCTCAAAAATGTTCAAAAAATATACGGGTTATTCTCCCAGGGAGTATGAGCGCATGTTGTAACGACAGGGGCTTGGCGTGAAGATCCATAGGTGGAAGATATTCCATACGGATCCGAGCCTGCGCCCGGATCTGTATGCTGAGCGGGAATGGGGGATCAAGATGAAGAAATGCTGTACAATGCTGATGCTTGTGATCATAGGTCTGTCAGGCTTTGGCTGCGGGACAAAGGAGAAGGGAGAAGTGACCGAGATCACGCTGCTTCATGGCTGGGGGACGATGGAGGAGGACCATCAGGTGATGCGGCAGATCTACCAGGACTTCGAGAAAGAAAATCCTGATATCCGGCTGAATATGGTTTCAATGCCTTCGTTTGAAAAAGCGGTAGCCAAAGCGCAGGATATGCTGGCGGTGGGTAAAGTGCCGGATCTGGTATTTACCGGCGGAAAGGGCAAAGATGATCTGTACGCATTTATGGTGGATCACGGATACGCCCTGGATCTGATGCCTTATATCCGGGAAGACCCGGAACTGCTTGAGAGTATTTCGCCTGTGATATGGGAACGATGGGTCAATGAAAACGGAGAGCTGTATACAGTCTCGGATGTGCTGCTGCTGAGCGGGTACTGGTATAATAAAACGATTTTCGAGAATGCCGGAATTGAGAAAGTGCCGGAGGACTGGAATGACTTTTTTGAATGCTGCGAGAAGATATGCCGCTGGGCGAACGAAGAGAGGATCTCCACGGTATCGCTGCATCTTGATCCGTAAACCTGTCTGTACCTGACAGCTGCAGGCATGGCGGCAGGAGATGAGAGCGACCAGGAACTGGCCAGGGCGCTGGACAGGCTGGAGAGACTGAAAACGGTGTCCAGTGTGGAGGATCAGGATTATACGCATCGGGATAAGGTGAGAAGCTTTAATATCGGCCATTCGGCCATTTGTGTGAACGGCGTGTGGGGGCAGCAGCTGCTTCATCCGAATCTGAATGTGGGCTATGCGCTGTTTCCGACGGAGGATGGCGCAGGAGTGGGGATGGTGTCTGCCTGTACCGGCTATCTGGTAGGCGATTCGGCGGATGAGAAGAAGAAACAGGCCTGTATCCGCTTCCTGAAATATATGCTGAGCGAGCCGGTACAGAAAAGGATCCTCAGGGAGACCGGACAGGTACCCTCAAATCCCCAGATCGATCTGGAGGAGGTGTATGCTGAGAGGCCGGATCTCTACGAGGCTTATCAGGTGGTGATGGGAGCAGAGAAGTTCACAGAAATACCGGCAAGCCGCTGGAACAGCCAATGGATCGAGGAATACAGCCGGAATATAGAAGATTTTCTGCAAGGGGAGATTACCCTGGAAAATTTTTTGCAGGATATCGAGAAAAAAGGTAAATAAAGAACAAGAAAAAAGTGGATATTTGACAAAAACGGCGAAAAAGAAGCGTAAAAAGCAGATTTTTCGTCGTTTTTTCTATTGCATCGATAGATTTTAAAATATATTACAATAAACGGTAAACGATGTCGATAGACGATGGCGGAGGAATTTAATATCATAATCGCAAGATACACAAAACAAAGAAGAGGAGGGGTTATCATGAGAGTGAAACAACTGATGGCATTTGGTCTTGCGATTGTACTGGAGGCGGGCAGTCTGACGGGATGCGGCAATTCCAATGCGACATCGAAGGAAGACAGTTCCGCTAAGAGCGCGGTCACGGAAAGCGGCGGGGAGGGGGCGTCACAGGGAGATGCTGCCGGACCTGGAGAGGATATTGCAGGAGAGATCCGCTATGCCTTCTGGGATGCGGCGCAGCAGAGTTATCTGGAGAAATGTGTGGAGGAGTTTAATAAGCTTTATCCCAACATTAAGATCACGCTTGAGCCAAGTGTATGGGACGAATACTGGACCAAGCTCGAAGCGGGGGCAACGGGCGGAAGCATTGCGGATGTTTTCTGGATGAACGGTCCGAACATTACCAAATATGCGAAGGGCGACATTCTTCTGCCGATAGATGACCTGCTGGCCGGATCGGATCTTGATAAATCCAATTATCCGGAGGGACTGGTAAGTCTTTATCATATTGACGGAAAACAATATGCGCTTCCCAAAGATTTTGATACAGTGGGCGTCTGGTATAACAAACAGATCTTCGATGAAGCGGGAGTGCCTTATCCTTCCGACGACTGGACCTGGGAAGATATGGTGGACATAGCAAAGCAGCTGACCAAAGCGGATGGAAGCGTATATGGGATCGGGGCGCCTTATGATACGCAGGTTGGCATCTATAATACCATCTATGCATCGGGCGGTGAGATTATCTCCGCGGATAAAAAATCTTCAGGTTATGATAAGCCTGAGACCCAGGCGGGGGTACAGTGCTGGATCGATCTGCAGGAAGCAGGCGTATCGCCCAGCGCAGCATCGTTGGTAGAGACCATGGCAAATGTACAATTCCTGTCGGGACGTCTGGCGATGTACTGGGGCGGTTCCTGGTTCCTGGCGCAGCTTCTGGATTCTGATCTGAAGGATCAGGTGGATGTGGTGGAGCTTCCCTCTATCAACGGCAAGAAAGCCACGGTGATCCACGGGCTTGGAAATTGTATTTATAAAGAGACCAAGTATCCGGAAGCAGCCTGGAAGTGGGTGGAATTTCTGGCCGGTGAGACGGCAAATAAGCTCTCGGCGGAGACAGGAGCTGCAATCCCGGCACTGAAAGGGACTGCCCAGGCATGGGTCGAAAAGAATCCCGGCTATAATTTACAATCTTTTATTAAGTCCTCGGAGGAGTATTCCTATGCATATCCGGCATCTGCCAATACGGCGGAGTGGGAACAGTATCAGGCAGATAATTTAAAGAAAGCATTTAACCTGGAGATCAGCGTACAGGAAGCATGTGAAACTCTTACGGAGCAGATGAATGAAGTACTTGCAAATGAGTAGCGAAGACGGGGATGCAAAGCGGCATCCCCTCTTTATGCGATAAGCTGTCCGGAGCGGCCGGATGCTATCGGATAACAAGAGAAGGAGGAATGGCGTATGGGTAAAAGAAAGAAAAAAAGCGGTATGAAGGAGTACGCATGGGGCTATGGAATGATCGCCCCGTTGGTCTTGGGATTGGGTGTTTTTTATTTTTTTCCGGTGTTTAAGGTGTTTTTTGATTCCCAATCTGTTCAGCGCATTCGGAACCTTTCTGCTGCGGCAGTTTTTCATGGCCCTTCCGGGTGAGCTTGAGGATGCGGCAAGACTGGACGGATGTAATCATTTCGTGATCTATTCACGCATTATGCTTCCGCTCGTTCGCTCCGGCTTAGTGGCGTTAGGTATTCTGACTCTGCGCTTTGCATGGAATGACCTGATGTGGCCGCTGATCGTGAACACGTCCACGGAAAAAATGACATTGTCCGCGGGCCTGTCCTTTATGCAGGGACAATACGCAACGGATTATCCTACGATGATGGCAGGCGCCGTCATGGCGGTACTTCCGCTGTTAGTCATGTTTGCGATCTTCCAGAGGCAGTTTATCGAGGGTGTGGCGATGTCAGGAATTAAGGGTTAAAAGGGAAAGTGAGGTAAGAATATGAAAGAAAAGATACGGATTGGTATGATCGGATTAGGAGCCAGGGGAAGCACCCTGTTGGAGTTAGTCTATCTGCAGCATCCGGATGTGGAATTTACGGCAGTATTCGACAGCTATAGCGACCGGTGCGAGAAGGCGGCGAATATGATAGAGAAGAGCGGCAGGAAAAGGCCTTATATCACCACCGACTACAGGGAGATCCTGAAGATGCAGGAGGTGGATGCGGTCATCATCTGTACTTCCTGGGAGCATCATGTGGATCTTTGCATAGAATCCATGAAGGCAGGAAAACCGATAGGCTGTGAAGTCGGCGGAGCCTATTCGGTTCAGGAATGCTGGAAGCTGGTGGAGGCCTACGAGAAGACAGGCGTTCCCGTCATGATGATGGAAAACTGTATTTACGGACGAGACGAGATGATGGTATTGAACATGGCAGAGCAGGGTGTGCTGGGCAGCATCGTACATTGCGAAGGCGGCTATAAGCATGATCTGAGGGAGGAAGTGGCGTTCGGAAAGGAGAACCGGCATTATCGATTGCATAATTATATTCACAGAAATGCGGACAACTATCCTACCCATGAGTTGGGGCCTATTGCCCGGATCCTTCATATTAACAGAGGAAACCGGATGATGACGCTTACCTCGGCGGCATCGAAGTCCAAGGGGCTCAAAGAGTATATAAAGGACAAGAAACCGGAGGATGAGGCGTTAAATAATACCGAGTTCTGTCAGGGCGACGTGGTAAATACGATCATTACCTGTGCCAACGGAGAGACCATCCTGCTCACGCTGGATACTTCGCTGCCCAGATATTATTCCAGAGGCTTTACCGTTCAGGGGACGAAGGGGATGTACATGGAAGACAATAAGTCGCTGTTCCTGGATGGAGAGGAACATGCCAAAGATCACTTTGAGTGGAGCAAGCACTGGAATAACGTGGAGGAATACCGGGACAAATATGAACATCCGGTGTGGAAGAAGTACATAGAGGAGGGCGTGAAGGAAGGACATGACGGAATGGACTGGCTTACCTTCTGTGATTTTGTCAGGTTTATCCGGACAGGATCCGAATCCCCTGTGGATGTGTATGATATGGCATCCTGGATGTGCATTACGCCGCTTACGGAGCAGTCGGTCGCAATGGGCGGCGCGCCGGTCGCAATTCCGGACTTTACCAATGGAGCGTGGATGAGACGCTAAGGCGGTCAGCGTCAAAGGAGCATTGTAAAGCAGCTCCCGCCGCCCGGCGCATCCGTTACCTGGATATTGCCGCCGTGGGCCTTTACGATCTCATAGGCGATGGACAGTCCAAGGCCGAAATGATCTTTTTGGCTTCTGGACTTGTCCACCCGGTAGAAGCGGTCGAAGATCCGCTTCTTCTCTGCGTCCGGGATGCCGATGCCGTTATCCTGCACGCTGACGGCGAAGCGCTCCCTGTGGCGGACAAGCGACAGGGTGATGCGGCCCTGCTCCGGGGTATAGCTTATGGCATTGTGCAGGAGGATGGCGATGACCTGGCTGATGCGCTCCGGGTCTATACTGCAAAGCGGCAGCGCCTCATCTGGCAGCGTGATCGTCAGTCGGATGGATTTCTCCTGTGCCAGCGGCCCGAAGGCTTCGTAGGCATTCATCAGCAGAGTGTCCAGCTCTGTCGGTTCTTTTCTGACGGGGAAGCGGTGGCTGTCCGACTGGGAGAGGGTGAGCATATCCGTGACGAGAGAGGAGACGCGAAGACCCTCCTGGTAAATGGTCCTGATAAAACCGGCCTGCTTCTCCGGCGCCGCATTCTGGCAGCATTCCGCGGCCGACAGGATGACGGATAAGGGCGTGCGCAGTTCATGGGAGGCGGCGGCCACGAACATGGCCTGCTTCTGCTGGTTTTCCGCAATGGGCTTTAGCAGGATGCCGGTAAAGAACCAGGCAAAGATACTGAGCAGCGCCACGGCGGCGATATCGATCAACAGAAAGCGGAGGCGCTGTTCTGCGATCTGCTGCTCCAGCCTGTGCAGGGAAGACAGAACAATGATCTCCAGGACACAGTCGCCTGCGCCCATTCGGATCACACTGCAGAAATATCTGGAATCCGTGGAAGAAGGGGTAAATTCATATTCGCTGTGGGAGACAATGCCGTTTATCCCGTCGCTTACCGTGACCGTGACGTCCTGGGCGGGCAGATTGTCAAGCGCGTCCCGGCTCTCGGCAAGAAGTCTGTCGTTCTCTGCGGCCTGATCCGGATCGCTTAACTGATTGTAGAGAAAGGGGACGCCGTTATCCAACACAAAGAAACGATAATTTCCCTGCGCCTCCATCTTGGCCAGCCACTCCATGGAGATCACGGTCTGCTGTTCCAGATTGGTGGAGATGGTATTGATATCGTTCTTAAAAGCCTGAAACTGGTTGCGGTACAGTCCCTTTTCCGATACATACAGATAGCAGAGGGACATGACGAGCATGATAACGGCGGTGATGCCTGCGCAGAGCAGGGTCAGCCGCAGGTGTACTTTTTTAAACATAGTAAGGTGCGTTCCTCTCTTGTTGTCCGTCTGATCTGCCGGATCGCGCGTCAGTTACAGGCGGCTTATAAGATCAGTCATGTGTGTCTGTCAGTGTATAGCCGACGCCGCGCACGGTCCTGATCTGCAGGCTGCTTCCGGTATTCTGCAGGCGCCGGCGCAGGAAGTGGATGTAGTTGTCCAGATTGCCTTCCTCCACGTTGCTGTCCGGGCCCCAGACCTTCAGTAAGATCATGCTCCGGGGCAGGGTCTGGCCCTTGGAGTGGAGGAAGATCTCCATCAGGGCGGCCTCCTTCTTAGAGAGGGTACAATGTCCGGCAGGGCCGGTGAGGACGCTTTCCGAAGCCTGCCAGGTGACATCGCCCACCGTGAAAGCGTCGTCCACCGTCAGCGCGTGGGGCCGCCTGGAAACACAGCGGATCCGTGCCATCAGTTCCTCGAAGGCAAAGGGTTTCACCAGATAGTCGTCGGCGCCTAGATCAAGCCCGGTCACTTTATCGGTGAGCGTGCCCAGGGCGGTGATCAGGATGATGGGGGATTTGATGCCTTTATGCCGGAGGGCGGTCAGGACATCGGTGCCCTCCATGCCGGGCAGCATCCGGTCTAGCAGGATCACGTCGTAGATATTCTGTTCCCCGAGGTAGCACGCTTCTTCCCCGTCGAAACAGGAATCTACCGTGAAATGCTGCTGTTCCAGCTGATAAGTCAGTGTATCGTTCAAATGTCTGTCGTCTTCGGCAAGTAAGATTCTCATGATCAGACTCCGTTCCATTTCGATGATTGTTTTGCCTGTTCAGTCTTTTCTTTCCGCTTCAAATACCGGCCGGTTGTCGGCTGCGGGAAGTACGATGAACAGGAAGATGCTTCCTAACGCGACCACGCTCAGAAGGACGGCCACCGCGCGGTAAGGCAGGATCTGTCCCAGTGCGCCTGCCAGGAACTGGAAGCACACACCGCCCACGGCGAACAACACATTGAAAAAGGCGTTGACTCTGGCCCGCATCTGCTCCGGCAGATAGGACTGCACGGCGGTTTCCCGAATGGTGCCGCTGCAGATGCCAAGACTTCCGCAGAGAAACCGATTGGCCAGCATGACCGGATAGGGCAGGAAAAGGAGCGCCATATCTGCCAGGCTGTAGATCAGGTAGACAGCCTTTGTGAAAGGGTATCTTTTTCTTACGGGCAGCTCCTTCTTATATTGTAGCAGACCGCCAAACAGTCTGCCAGTCATTTCCGCGCTGAGCAGAAAGCCAAGCATCGTGGCACCGAGATATGGCTGGGTCTGATAATAGAACTGCGTGATGATGCTCATGCCGTTGGAGGTTCCCTGCATGACGCTCATATTGGCGTAAATGTTGCGGATGCCTTTTTCCCTTTTCAGGAAAGCAAAGCCTTCCCGGATATCGGTACGGTACTGGCGCAGCGTATAGGAGGAGACTGCGGCCGCTTTTCGTGTTTCCCGGATCAGGCTTTCCGTCAGCACGGAGCAGAGGGTGATTCCGGAGACGAGAAAGAAGATCTGCGCCATCACCAGTTTTCCATAGAGAAAAGCGGCAGCCGGCGACATGACGATGATCACCGTCGGATAGAGCATGGAACTGACTGCGTAGCCTTTCTGCTCCAGTCCGCGGGGGATCAGATCCGGATACCAGGCGGCATAGGCGAGACGGTAGAGGACGGAGATGGTGCCTGCGGCCAGCGTAAACAGCAGGTAGAGCAGGAAGCGGAAGGTATGCCGGCCTGCCTGGAAGCCCATGGCGGCATAGAGAGCCGCCAACAGGAGGTCCATTCCGACGATCCACTTTTTCTTGCCGCCTTTGTCGATCAGGGGTGCGATCAGGATTGGCAGCAGTACGTCCGGAAGTACTCCGCAGATCATGATCAGTGAGGATAAGAAGGCCGACTGCGTCTCGTCAAAGACAAGCAGGCTGACCGGCAGGTTCATGGCTTCCCCGCCAACGGCGGAAAGAACCGTAGCCAGAGTGATACAGGAGAAATCTTTTGTCCAGAGTCTGTTTCTTTTTAACATCGTATTATCTTCCCATCTTTTTCGTATTCCCGTTATGATTCCCGCATACGTTTCCCTATTTGGGGATTCAGGCCTGATCATTGCATGCGGTGGGGTATGCGACTATTATAATAACGATGTCAGATGGTGTAAAACAGATAATTGTGAGAAATTTCTCCGCTATAAAATGATTTAAAGGCCTTGATTGATAATATTTCCGGAAATTTCTTTCTCGAATTCCAGGGCCTTCTTATATTTCCGCTGTCTCTTACAGGCCTCGATGATCATATCCTTGTAGAAGTACAGATGGCCGAAATGCCGCGTTTTCCGAATCTCCTGGATCAATTGTTCCAGAAGTTCCAGATAGAGCGGATCGTCCAGAAAGCCGTCGTGACATTCCATCATGGCTTCTTCATATTTCAGACGATCTGCAGTCGAGAAGGCGCACGGCGGTGCCCCGGCAGATGTTTTCGGATTAAAGAGGGCTTCGCGTAATTGATCCAGAAAGGGTGCGGCTTCTTCCGGCTTACCCATGCGGATCCAGGCGATCGCCTTCTTGTGCAGAATATCAATGGAAGAGCCTTCCGTCTGCTCCGCTTGATGCAGATACGCAAGCGCCTGTTCGTATTTATGCAGGCTGATACAGGTGGCGCCTATGTTGTAGTATAAGGTGGAGAGCCTGTCCTGCCAGCCGGTATTCTGCAGCAGCCGGATGCTGCGCTCATAATAGACCATCATCGCTTCTTCCCTGTTCAGGCAGGCGTAAGCGGACCCGTTGATGAAAAAGTAATCTGCCAGCCGGAAGGTATTGCCTTCCTCCACGGCCGCGGCTACGACACGCTGCTCCATGGCGTGGATAGCGGCATAGTTTCCCGCCAGAAAACAGGCATAGCAAAGGCGGACCATGGCGTAGGAATGATGGAGGATTTCGCAGGCTTCGTGACATAACAGGACTTTGCGGCCGGCATCCGCAGCGATGGCAGCCTGCAGGAGCCTATAGTAGGCGTGCTGCTTCGGATCCATGTGTTCTTCCAACGCTTCAAGAAGCCGCAGATAATCTGCCGTGTTCTGCTCGAAGGCGTTCACCAGAAGCCAGTCGATGGCAGCTTCGCTGTAGCGAAGGCGCTGCTCATGAGCATGTAGTTCCTGATATATGGTATGAGTGTCCAGTTCGTACTGCAGGTTATAGAAGTAGCGGGCTAGCATCGACTTATCCTGCGCCAGTTTCCTGTCGTCCGTTTCATAGGGAATCTCCAGCCGCCCGAACAGCGCGGCAAGAATCTCCCGATCCGGGCAGACGCTGCCATGTTCGATCTTACTCAGATAAGAAGGAACGCAGATGCCGAAGCAGACTTCTTTCTGGCCTTTGTTCTGGCGGATGCGCTCCGCCCTAAGCAGTGCGCCGGGAAGAACGGATCCGGCGCGCTGAATAGATTGTGTCGTTTTGGCTGTGTCCGGTTTTGGCATGATGGCTGTGATCCTTGTCTTCGGGTTTGATATTTTGCAAAGCGGAAGCGTGGGGTTAGTGAAGGCGGCATTTGATCAGATGGTGGATGGATCCTGCCCCTGATCTGCGATCCATTTACGCAGGCGGTCGTTTTCTTTTTCCAATGCTTCAACTTTTTCGGCGCTTCGCCGTAGAACAAGCTGCATATCATTCTGGGTTCGGTAATAATCTTCCCGCGCTTCGCATTCCATGCGGATCCGTTCTTCCTGTGTGAGTTGGTATACAGTTGATGATGCTTCTCTGATTGCTTCATTATCCTGTGCCAGCATATTGAGTTCCTCCCATGTTGTGGCTTTGAAGAATCTGGCCCAGCAGTCAAGCTGACAGGACCGGTCTTCTTCGGTAGCGAGATCTATACAAGTTAAGTCTAGCACAGAAAGTCTCAGTTTGTCACTATATAAAGAATAATCTTTAACATTTAACAACTGATAAGTTGCATAAAATTCCGGATGTTCAGGAAAAAGCGTGAAATTTAAAAGTCCGATCTGTATGACGGGCTTGACGTCCAGATAATTGTCCCCGACTAACAAGCTGTCAAACGCTCTACAGAGATAACTCAGGGAACGTTCGATCCAGTTGTGTTGGTTGATCACTTGAAGTTCTAAATTTATGACCGCATTATCATTCAAATTAATCTTAATGTCCAGAATGAAAGTTTTGTCATTGATGGCAGTGCCGAGTTCGATGGGGTTGGTGATCTCAACGGAAGACACTTCTTCCGGTAAAAGATGCATCAGGGAACAGATAAGGCTTTTCAGAACAGTATTGTTGCGCTGTAGAAGAGCCCGAAACAGATAATCGTTGGTCATGGGAATCAGGAGAGGCCCGGATGTCGGGAAGTATGGAGAATACACTGCCTGGTGAAATGATGGTTCGAATGTTTTGATCTGTGTCATAGATGTGTCCTTTCTTTTGTCAGAGTCATTCAGAAATGATAGTAAAGCAGATCTGAAATAGAATGAAGTTGCGGATAGAATCGATCAATTCCTTTAAGATGTTTATAACATGGGAATGTATGGAAAACAATAGAAATCTGTTTGTGCATGTGTAGAAAAAAATAAGTTATAAGAAAGCGGGAAAAGGAAGAAAATACAATATATTGTTGGAGAGACTGGGATTAATATAGTAATGCTACAAGATAAGGTATTGTTGAAATTTACAAATATAGTTTAAAACAAATTGCTGATTGTAGATTGCTTTGTAATATTATCGTGTAGATTTTTCCCTTTATGCGTTTTTTCATAATGTTATAAAAATTTTCTGTTTTTAGAGATTAAATAGAGAAAAGGCTGTTAGCATTAAAATATAGTAAATGACATGGAGGGATGTAGTTTCATGACAGGGAATGGATTTGATAAGATCGGGTATGGACATAAGAAAAGATGGCTGGCGGCGGGGATGGCGCTTGTTATGACGGCGGCGGCAGTCTGTGGATGCGGCAGTGGAGCAGGCGGCAGCGCAGCCGACAAAGAGAGCAGTTCCGATGGAACCGCTACGGACGGAAACAGCTTATCGCCGGAGCAGGGCGGAGAAGGCGCGGCCATGGGAAGATATCTGGAGGAGGAAACGAAGCTGACGGACTATCTGGAAGGATACAGGAATCATCTGTTCAGGCTTTCAGACGGCAGCCTGGCAATCTCGGAGCCGATGCAGCAGCTTCTGGTATCGAAGGATAACGGCGTCACATGGGAGTGGGAAGAGAATGACTGGCTTTCGCCTTTGATACAGGATAACAAATATATTACAAGTATTGATTTCGGGGCGGACGGTACGAAGGGCGTCGTCTATACATACATGGATTCGCCGGAAGAGACTGTAGGAGACGGGCAGGAGGACGATACCGGGTCGAACGATGCTTCAGAGAATGAGCAGGGAAGCGATGACGAAACGGGCGTTTCGGGTACGACGGGTAACGCAGTGGACGATACAGACGTCTCGGGTACGGCGGATAACGAAGTGGACGTGGACGATACGGACGCTGCGGATATGACAGATGACGAAACAGGTACGGATGAAATAGAAGACGCCTCGGAAACTTCCGCCAACGACTGGTGGATCACACCGCTGTCTGCGGTGCTTGTCGTGAGACCGGATGGCACGCGGATTTCCGTGGAATTGCCGGCAGCGGAGGAGGACTATCCGGAGCATATCTGGATCGCGGACAACGGGCGGGTCTTCCTGGGCACTTGCGGCGGCAATGTGTTGTATGAGGTGAAGGAAGACGGCAGCTGCGACAGCTTCCTGACACTGGATTACAGCCCACAGTATATCACTTTTCTGGGAAACCGTATGGTGATAGACGGGTACGAGTTTGAAAGTCTGCTGATCTATGATATGGATGCCAGGGAATATGTTACGGATGAGGTGCTGGATACTTTCGTGAAGGAGAATTATGCCGACAGGACTTTTAATGGCGGCAGCTGGTGTGACCTGTATTTCTTTCCCGGCGGGGAGGATGTGATCTATCTGGCGGGGGATAAAGGCGTGCACCGCCATGTGATCGGCGGCGGGGCCATGGAACTGATCATTGACGCCAGCCTGTCCTCTTTCGGCAATCCGGCACAGCATCTGTTGTCGATGATACCGCTGGAAAATAATGAGTTTATGGCGATCTTTCAGGATGCGCGGCTGGTCCGCTATGTCTATGACCCGACGGTGCCGACGGTGCCGAACGAGACGGTGCGGGCATACAGCCTGACGGACAACAGTCCCCTGCGGCAGGCAATCTCCCGGTATCAGTCGCAGAACCCGGAAGTCTATGTGGAATACGAGATCGGAATGGAGGAGGGCGGTTCTGTCACAAGGGAGGATGCGCTGAAGAAGCTGAATACGCAGATCATGGCGGGAGAGGGACCGGATTTCCTGATCTTAAATGATATGCCGGTAGACGCTTATATCGAAAAAGGGCTTCTGGAGGATGTCGCCCCGCTGATCGACAGCCTGGAAGGCGAAGAGAAGTTGTTTGATAATATTGTAAATGCCTTCCGGAAAGACGGGAAGATCTATACCGTTCCCTGTGACGTGAATCTGCCGATGATCCTTTGCCGGGAGAAGTATCTGACGGATATTCAGGATCTGGAGGATATCGCGGACGCGGTGGAGAGCCTGCGGGCCGACAATCCCGAGAAGGATCTGTTCCGGGTCTGCTCAGAGAAAGGTATCATGCGGATTTTCAGTGTGGCGTATGCGCCGGCATGGAAGACGGAGGACGGCGGCATCGATGCGGAAGCAATCAGGCAGTTCCTGATACAGACGAAGCGGATCTACGATGCCCAGATGGACGGACTGCCGCAGGAAACGATAGAGGAGTATGAGAGCCGCAGCGAGGAGTTTCTGGAATATTATGGGACGGCATACGAGGATGATGAGTATTTTGCCTACGGGCTGGATGATATGAACTATACGATGGGATTCCGGCAGTTCCTGGCAGGAACGCTGGGAGGACCTTACAGCTATTCGACCCTTACAAGCGTGCCGCGGACGAAAGGATTTGAAGACTGCGTGAGCATTCCCATGGACGGAGAGGAGGGCAGTACCTTCTGTGTACATACCCTGGCGGGGATCAGTGCGGCATCGGAGAACAAGGAACGCGCGGAAGGTCTGTTAAAGACGCTGCTGGAGCCGGAGGGAGTTGTGACGGAAGGCTTTTCGGTGAACGAGGCGGCTTTCGAGGATTCCCTGTACCCGGAAGATTATGAATCGCCGGATGAAGTTTACTCGGATATGGCCTACGTGGAGGAGGACGGTACGGCACATACGTGGCAGACTTACTGGTTTACGGAGAGTCAGGCGGATGAACTGCGAAACAGGATCAAGTCGGTGAACAGAGCTTATGTGGAAGACAGCGTGCTGGAGGAGGCAGTCTATAAAGCCGGGATCGCTTATATGCGCGGAGAGATGAGCGTGGAAGAAGCGGTGGCGGATGTGGAGAAGAGCATGGCGATCTATATGGCGGAATAGAGGAAAGAGTAAGTTGAAGAAGAAAAGAGGTTAGTAGATGCGTGAGGCAAAGCGTGTAAAAGGGCGGCGTAGCGGACTGCGGGCGCATAAGGACAGGCGGGCGTTTCTGGTATTTCTGGCGCCGAGCCTTGTGGGAGTGGCGGTTTTTGTGCTGATGCCGTTCCTGGATGTGTTCGGGCGGTCTTTTAGGACGGTGGTGACGGGGCAGTTTGTCTGGTTCGGGAATTATAAGACGATCTTCGCCAATCAGGCATTTCAGCTGGCGGTGAAGAATACGTTCCGGTTTACGCTGGTCTGTATTCCGCTGCTGGTGGTGATCGGGCTTGCGATCGCCATGCCGGTGAGCAAGCTAAAGAGCATGGGGACGATCAAGTCGTTGTATCTGTTTCCGCTGGCGATGCCCACGGCCACTATCGTGATCGTGTGGAAAATGGTTTTCTACAAGCAGGGGTTCTTAAATCTGTTCCTGACAAAGCTTGGAGAGTGGACAGGGCTGTGGGGCGAATTGCATACGGATTACCTGGGAACCGGCGCGGCTTTCTGGGTCCTGGTATTCAGCTATATCTGGAAAAATACAGGCTACACGGTAGTGCTCTGGCTGGCGGGGATCCTGGGGATCCCCAGTGAATATTTGGAGGCGGCCAGAGTGGACGGCGCCTCGGAGCGGCAGTGTTTCTATAAGATCATACTGCCGAATCTGAAAGGGAGCCTCTACACGATCGTGATCCTCTCGTTCCTGAATTCGTTCAAGATCTACAGAGAGGCGTATCTGGTGGCGGGAGCCTATCCGCAGCAGGACATGTACCTGCTGCAGCATCTGTTCAACAACTGGTTCGTCAATCTGGATTTCGATAAGATGGCGGCAGCGGCGGTGTGCGTAGGCGGTTTCCTGTTTGCGGTGATTATGCTGCTGCAGCGTATGTGGGACAGCAGGACATAAAGTGGCAGTCCGGTAGTATGTGGTGAAAGTGGCAGAATAGAAAAGGATGTGATTGCGAAGAGATGGATTTCATAAGATCGAAAATAAGGTGGAAGGATTGCAGAAGGAACATTACCGTGTGTTTGCTGTTCGTACCGACGGTACTGGTGTGTCTGCCGATCATACTCCTGGTGACGGGATCGGTGATGGGAAACGGGGAACTGCGGCAGTATCTGGCGCCGGTGTTTTCGGATTCGCTTAACTTTATAAGCTGGAAACTGGTGCCGGATTATCCTACCTTTGAAAGCTATGGGAAGCTGCTTTTTATGACGCCGCAGTTTTTTGTGTTGTTCTGGAATTCCATGAAGATGGTGGGCTGTATTCTGCTTGGGCAGCTGGTGATCGGGGTGCCGGCTGCCTGGGCTTTTGCGGTCTATCAGGTGCGGGGCGGCAGGGCATTGTTTGCGCTTTATGTGGTGCTGATGCTCCTTCCTTTTCAGGTGACCATGCTGTCCAGCTATCTGGTGTTAAACAGGCTGGGGCTGTTAGATACGCAGGCGGCGGTGATTCTGCCGGCGGTGTTCTCCACGTTTCCGGTCTTCCTGACCTATGGCGGATTCCGCTGTATTCCGGTGCAGCTGTTTGAGGCGGCGCGGATCGACGGCGCCGGGGAATGGCGGATCTTCTGGAAGCTGGGCCTGCCGCTTGGAAAAAGCGGGCTGCTGTCGGCGATGGTGCTGGGCTTTCTGGAATATTGGAATATGATGGAACAGCCGATGGCTTTTCTGGAGAATAAGGCGTTGTGGCCGTTGTCTCTGTATCTGCCGGAAATTACCTGGGCGCAGGCCGGGTACGCCTTTACGGCATCTATCATTACCTTGATCCCGGCGGTGTTCGTGTTCGTCTGGGGTCAGGATTATCTGGAGCAGGGAATTATTTTTTCCGGTTTAAAAGAATAGAAAACGGAATGAGGAGGAAAAAACGTTGGAGGATAAGAGAAAGAAAAAAATCGTGACGGGATTCCTTGTATTTCTGGCGGCCATGTGGCTGTGTACCATAATCTCGAAGAGCATCTATGCATCGAGGCTTCCGATCGTTTCGACGGAATCCATCGAGAGCAAATATATAGAGCATGTCGTGAAAGTGGACGGCATCGTGGTGGCAGGGGAGAAGAATCCGGTTACGGCGCTTGGCGGGCTGCGCGTGGAGAAGCTTATGGTGCAGGTGGGCGACCAGGTGGAGGAGGGGGATGTGCTTTTTACCATCGATCTGCAGGACCTGGCTTCTATCATGGAGGAGAAGCAGAATGCCATCGCCAGGGTCCAGACGCAGGTTGATACGATCCTGGCCAACGAGGAACTGGCCAGACAGAAGAAAGCGTTGGAAGAGCAGCGGGCCAGAGAGGATTATGATGCATTGGCACGATATGAGGATACGCTTGTAGGGAGGGCGGCGGAAGCTTACAGTCAGGCTGAGGACGATTTGGGAGAACAGCATGACGGCCTGGGCGGCGAGGTGGATGACGCCTTGAAGGATGCGCTGCAGCAGGCGGCTTATGCGGAAGCGGATGCCAAATGGCAGAGAGAAAATACGATGAAGGACGCAGGCCGGAAGGTGGAGGACATCCTGGCGCCGGAGAATGCAGATGCCTCCTTACAGGTAAATCAATTAGAGCTTGCCGATCTGCGGGCCGATCTGGCGCTGTATCAGGAAGTGAAGAATGCGAACGGGGAGATCCGGGCAGGCCGCGGGGGACTGGTCACGGATATCTTCGTGACTACGGGCGGCAGGACGTCGGATGCAGCCGCGTTGCTGCTGGCCGATGATTCCGTGCCCTGTCAGTTCAAGACGATGCTCACCCAGGAACAGAAGAAGTATGTGGGCCTGAATGATACGGTGTCTCTGAAACTGGACGGCAGCAGCAGGGAAAAGGAAGCGACCATCGATTATCTGGCGGAGAGCGCTTCGGCGCCGGGCAGTTATGAGGTCTATATCAACCTGCCGGAAGGGACGGGGGTGCCCGGTATGTCAGGCGTCATGAGCCATGCGGAATCGGGAGAGAAGCAGCCCTGCTGCGTGACGCCCGCCGCGGTGACGACGGTGGATGGACGCAGTCATGTCTATGTGGTACGGGAGAGAGAAGGGATTCTTGGCATGGAATACTATGTGGAACAGGTCAGCGTGCGGGTCGCGGATCAGAATGATTATTTTGTTGCACTGGATAATGCGCCTTTGGATAAGGAGGACCGGATCATCATCTCCTCTACGAAGGCAATCGAGAACGGAGGAATCGTCAGGCTGTCGGAATAACAGCCTGACTTTTGGTGAATGCCTTTTTTGTCAGAATTTACCGCACAGGTAAGCGCAGGCGTTCAGGATCGTATTTGGCCGCTTCCCGGCGATGAAATAGTAATCCATCTGCAGTTCGTTTTCCGCATACAGGTAGGTACCATAAGTGGGCAGGTCACAACAGATTACCGGGCTGTCGGCGGCCAGAACGATGCCGTAGCCGTTTTCGGAGAGCAGGAAAGGCAAAGAGGCAGAAGAAGCTGAGTCCCGTGCATCCTGATCAGACGCTGTACCACAGGGTAAATCGGCTGCTGTCTGACCTCGGTGAGAGATATACCGGGCCGTTTTGCGGATGTTCATGCCCTTGGTCTCTCCGGCGCCCATGGCGTAGACGGTTTCCTGCTTCTGCCATTCGGGGTAGAGCCAGACTTTCATACGGCCATTCAGAGCAGCTTCGAGTTGCCGGCATTCCTTGCTGCGCTCTGCAAAAAGGAGTTTCTTATCCCGCGTCATAAAGCGGATGGCGCCGGTTGTCTTATCTGTCTGCACGAGCAGTTCGTCGGTCATCAGGTCTACTGTTGAGGCTGATTCCTTGTACATCCAGGTGCGTTCCGTCCTGCGGACGGCGATGCCGGGATGGAAGCAGTCTGCGATCTGGCCGCCTTTTGCAAAAGTGACTCTTATAATGGCGCTGCCTACGGGACTCAGGCGCAGGATGCCGTAACGGCTGTGAAGATAGAGGCCGTCCTGCTGTTTTGCACTCCAACGTACGGCCAGGTCGATCTTGCCATGACCCGCGGGACGCAGGATCTCCGTGGCGGGCATGTCGCCAAATTCCGGTCTGGCGGAGCCGCTTTCCCGCGCAGGTGCAGGTTTGGCGGAGCTGCTTTCTCGTGCAAGTGTTGGTCTGGCAGAGCCGCTTTCCCGCGTGGCCGCTGCTTTGGCGTGGCCGCTTTCCCGCGTGGCAGCTGCTTTGGCAGATTGCCGTGCATCGCCTGCGTTTCGGACAGAGGGGGCCTCTGCTTCGGATGAGAGGGAATGGTGCGGCAGCAGGTTGTTTTGCACGATGGAAACTTTTTTCTTTAATGGCCGGACGGGTTTTGACTGCTCCGGGGATGGAGCGTGGCTGCTTCTTGCGGTATCCGGCATGACTCTGTCGGTGCGGTCATCGGCAACGGCGCTTGCAGGATGTGCGGTCGCATGGTCCATAGGTTCCGGCACGGGATCCGTGATCAGCCCGGTCAGGTCTCCGGTGTGGAGCACGCACAGTTCATGCAGGGCGCGGGTTGCTGCCACGTAGAGCAGCTTGGCATGGCCGTCTTCCACGGGATAGTCTTCCCGCGTGGGATCAAGGATCAGTACCGCGTCAAATTCCAGTCCTTTGGTGTAGTCTACCGGCAGCACCATGACGCCGTTCCCGAAAACTGCTTTCTCCGGATCACTCTCGATATTGTCCAGATAAGCGGACAGTTCCCTGGCCGCTTTGGCGGCCGCAGCGAGGTCGCGGCAGATCACGGCGATGGTGTTCCAGTCGTTTGCAAGCCAGCCTTTGCAGGTATCGGCGGCTGACTCGATCAGAGACTTCCGGTCCGGCAGCTTTTTGGTCTGTACGGCATTGCCGTGGCGGAGGATCGGTTCTACCGGGTAGACGAAGAAACGTCCATGTTGCAGGATACGGGTGGCAAAGTCGGAGATCTCCACCGTATTACGATAACTTTTCTTCAGAAGGCCGAAGGTATCGGCGGGATCCGGCAATAGCAGGCTGCGCAGGGCTTCCCAGTCGTTTAAGCCGTAACCGAAGTGGATATTCTGGGAGACGTCTCCCATCACCGTATAGGTACAGCCGCGGATGCAGTAATGCAGGGTATAGTAGGCCATCATGCCGAAATCCTGCGCTTCGTCGATCACGATATGGTGCGCTTCGCTGATGACTTCCGTCTCCTTGACTCTCTTGTAAAGGTAAGCCAGTGCGGCCAGGTCGTAGACGTCGAAGGCAGTTTCCGGGATGGCGACATCCGCTCCCCGGGCATTCTGTTTTGCAAGAAAGTCTCTGTAAAGATCATAGATCGGCTTTTTCCAGATCTTGGGGCCGTAATGCTGACGGTAGGCTTTGAGGATCGCCTTTTTCTCCGGATCGGTGTACTTAATGCCCTTGCCCAGAAATTCTTCCTTGATCTTATTGCGCAGTCGATCGTTTAGCATGTTGATCTTACTCTGGATGGAGACGGCGGGATTCTGTTTCAGGTAGCGCTCCACGGCTTCCCGCTCGAGAAGGCAGATAAGGTCGCGGGGATCGCTTCGCCCTTCGGTCGTGTCGAATATGCCGAATTTGCCGTCCCGGAGCCCTTCCACGAACTGTTTCGGGTTCAGATAGACGGACTTGCAGGAGATGGTACTTTCCTCCAGATGACGGCAGTAGTCTTCCAGTGCGTGGAACCAGGCGGCGCTGCCCTTGACGCGGCTGCCTGCGGTACGGCTCACTTCCTGGATGCTGTATTTCCTGTTGTCCCAGTCCTCATACAGGAGCCGCACGAAAAGCTGTTCCATGGTCATCTGGCGCACGCCGTAGACATCCAGATCCGGCAGGACTCCCGTGATATAGTCGAGCAGGATGCGGTTGCTGCCCACGATGTAGAAGTCGTCGGGGCGGAAACGTTCCGCATAGTTATAGAGAATGTAAGAGATCCGGTGCATGGCCACGGTGGTCTTGCCGGAGCCTGCCACGCCCTGTACGATGATGTTGTGATAAGGGGATCTGCGGATGATCTCATTCTGTTCTTTCTGGATGGTGGCGACGATCTCACTTAAGACCGCCTGTTTGTTTTTGGCCAGATACTTGGTGAGAAGGTCGTCGTTGGCGATCACTTCGCTGTCGAAGTAGTCGAGCAGCTTTCCCGATTCGATCTCATAGGTGCGTTTCAGCTGCAGGTCGATGGCGATCTCGGCTTCACCGGGGGCTTTGTAACTGCATTTTCCCAGGCCATTCTCATAGTAGACGCCTGCCACCGGTGCGCGCCAGTCGATGACGATCTGGTGGGTGGAATCTTTGGAGATGCCGCCCTTGCCAATGTAGAGGGATTCTGTTTTCTCAAGGGATTCGTCACGGAAAATGATCCTGCCGAAGTAGGGTTTGTTTCGCGCCTTCTCATTGCGCAGCAGAGCCCGCTTCATATGGTCGTGGAGGGTCACCGTGTTGTTCAGGATGGTGAGGACCTCCACGTCATTGTCATGGTAATGGGCCAGCATTTCGTCGATATCTTCCTGCATACGCGAAACTTCTCTGCCATAATGGGAGAGATTGTCCTTCACAATGGCCAGCGTCTGCTGCAGGTAGGCCTCTTCGGCCTGCCTGGAGGTGGAAGGGGGCGTCTGATTTGGTTTGTGACTCATGGAAAACCTCCTGTATTGTTTCATGAACTGCTATAGTCTGTGACATTATAAATTGCGTTTTTGTCTCTGCAAAAGCTTCCGTATATGGCTCCTGCAGGAGACGGAAACGGAAATTTGTTATGTCGTTTATCATATTTATTGTAAGGAAAAAAAGAAAATATTACTAGACTTTTATTTTGCGATGTGTTAAAGTGGATATTAGAGTAGTGCTTGGAAAAAGTATTTGATTTCAAGTAAATGTATTCACATTTTATCGATTTCGGCAGAATATCCTGTATTTTATTTCCCTGAAAATCCAAATCCCATTGCATGAACGGTAGAAACGGAGATCATACAATGGGAATAGGAAGTATAGTAAATGACATATAGTAAACGACATAACAAAATATATATGACTGCTGCGATAAACAATGTTAGCGGAAACTGATCGACAGTTTCTTCCCCAATCCACTGGCCAGGGACTGCAGTGTAGCGATCGTGGGGCTGCAGGTTCCGTTCTCAATGCGGCTGATGTTGGACTGGCGGATGCCGGAGCGCTCTGCAAGTTCTTTCTGCGTCATGTTTGAAGACAGTCTTGCTTCGATCAGTGCTCTGGCTACTTCGAATTCGGTTCTGGTAGCCTCGTGCTCTGCACGAAACGCGGGATCGTTCATCTGTTTCTCTAAATATCTGCGAAGGTCGTTCATTCGATTCAACTCCTTTCCTGCACTCTGCGTTCATAATCTGCTTTATATTGTCTGGCCAGCTTTAATTGAGAACGCGGCGTTTTCTGTGTCCAGAAATTCCTCCATGGGAGCGGTTCCATCGGTCATCCGATAAAATGTAATGTTAGACATAATTCCCTCACTTATAAAATATTCCTTTTTTGATATAATGTCAATAGTTTATTTGTAATTTCTTATTCCTTTTCTTAAAACAAGGTGTAAATCATGGTGAACACCGGAACTTTCTTTTCATACTTTTTGTTTTTCTAAGAAAATGCTACCATATTACTATCGAGGCTGCCGCGGGCACGGGAATCCGCTTGCCTGTCGGTAGAATAAAATCACCATCCGGGTGATTGGTGGCAGGACGCTTTCCTGATACAATACCTTTAGTGAACAAAGGAACGCGTATTCCTTTATTCACTGAAGGTAGGAGCATAAGATCAGGATACGGAAGGGGGAGACAGGGTATGTATTTGGAGACGGAACGTCTGATCCTGCGGGACTATGAGGAGCGCGACAGGGAAGATTACTACAGGCTGAAAACGGATGCGCAGACGATGTATTATCTGCAGGATATCAGGTTTACTTCCAGGCAGGAGGCGGATGAGGAACTGACGCAGGTGCTGGAGGATGCCGGGCGGGAGGACAGGACTTTCTACTTTCTCTATATGGAATTGAAAAGTACCCGGGAACAGGTGGGAAGCATCGGGTATACCGTGAAGGCCAGGACGCCGGTGGGCAAGATCGTACATGCCGGGTATTTTACATATCCGAAGTTCTGGCATAACGGTTATGTGACGGAGGCCTTTCGCAGAGTCCTGGACTATGCGTTTGAAGAGGATGGGGTTTACCGGGTGACGACCGGATGCTTTGCGGAAAATGCGCGTTCCGAGCAGGTGATGCTAAGGTGCGGCCTGATTAAAGAGGCGGAGCATGTGGATTGGGAATGGCACGATGGCAGGATGAAGACGAGGCTGGAATACCGGCTGCTTCGAAGCGAATGGGAGAAGCAGCGGGGGAAAGTGCAGGAAAACGGAAAAATGCAAGGAAACGGGAAAATGCAAGCAAACGGAAAAATGCAGGAAAGCGGGAAAGTGCAGGAAGCCGGAGAAATGCAGGAAAGCGGGGAAGGCGTGTATGGCGGCGATCAGAATTAGGATCTATGACCTGAGAAAAGCGGGTCAGATGAGTCAGAAGGAGCTGGCGGATGCGATAGGCGTTTCGGTGCAGACGGTCAGCAAGTGGGAAAATAATGTCTCTATGCCAGATATTGCCCTGCTGCCGGATATCGCGAAGTTTTTCCGGGTGACGGTGGATGCGCTTCTGGGGCTTGTGCCGCTTGCGGGGGAAGCGTATATACCGGCCAGAAGCGGAGAGAGGGAATACTGGGAAGACAGGCTGGATTATCTGAAGGCCAGCAGGCGGGCCATGTGGAATGCGGATTATCTGCGGTTTCTGGTGGAGCAGGTGTGGCAGATCGACAGGCCGGTGGAGGTGTTGGACTGCGGCTGCGGGTTTGGCTATATGGGAAAGATGCTGATGCCTTTTCTGCCGGAGGGCAGCGTTTATACGGGCATTGATTTCAGTGCCAATCTGCTGCGGGAGGCAAAGAAGCTTCTGGAACAGGAGAAATGGCAGACGGAATTTATCTGTGATGATTTTCCGACGCACACGTTCCGGAGGCATTATGATGTGACGATCAGCCATTGTGCCATGCGGCATGTGAACGATCCCCGGGGGTTTTTGCAGAAGATGATCGCACAGACGAAGCCGGGCGGCCTGGTGATCGCGATCGATGTGAACAGGGAACTGGAGAGCGACGGCCTGTATCTGGAGGGGCTTGCCTATACGGAACTGTGTGACCGCCTGGGCTTTCGCAAGATGTGGGAGAAAGAGCGGCAGTGCCAGGGACGGGATTACGCCGTCGGGATGCGGCTTCCGCTGATGATGCAGGAGGAAGGTCTTGTGGATGTGGACGTGCGGATGAACGACAGAGTGTCTCTGATCTGCCCGGAGCGGGAGGATCATGAAGAACTCGCGGAATGCCTTTTACAGGAAAAAGGATGGGATAAGAGCAGCAGCGCGGAGGCAGAAGAAGAGATTGTGCGCGGTTTTATGAACCATGGCCTGGAACGGAAAGAGGCGGAGAGCTACTGCCGCAGGCAGCGGAAGATACAGAAGTACGTGACGGAGAACAAAGCGGATCTGCGATGCCTGCATTATCGGGGACTGCTGGTAAGTTTTGGGAGGAAGAAGTAGTATATTGTAAGAAAATATTGTAAAATAAAGAAATTGGGCTGCGCGTAAGCTGACAGGCTGACGAGCGGCAGGGACAGAGAAGGAAAAACGTAAGGAGGAGACAGAACATGGGAATTGTGATCAGAAATGCACGGGCGGTTTTGCCTGAGGGAGCAGAGGATGCGGTACGGGAGACGAGTATCTACATTGAACAGGACAGGATTGCCGGGATCGGGCAGGCGCCGGCAGGATTTTGTGAGGACAGGGTGATCGACGGGACGGATAAGCTGGTGATCCCGGGACTGATCAATTGTCATACCCACTCTTATATGTCGTTTATGCGGAATGTGGCGGACGACCTGTCCTTTATGGACTGGCTGTTTGGCACGATCGATCCGATCGAACAGCAGATGACGGATGAGGATACGTATTGGGGCGCCAATCTGGCGATCATCGAGATGATGAAGAGCGGGACGACCTGCTTTAACGATATGCAGATGAATATCCACCAGACCACGAGGGCGGTCAAAGAATCCGGGATGCGCGCGGTGATCAGCCGCGGGCTGGTGGGCAACGGCAATGACGAGGGCGGTCAGATGCGGCTGCGGCAGGCTTATGAGGAGCGGGATGCGGCGAAGGACTGCGACAGGCTCTCCTTTGTGCTAGGACCTCATGCACCCTATACCTGCGATGAGGCCTATCTGAGGATCGTGGCCGAAGAAGCGAAGAAGAACGGTATGGGAATCCATATCCATCTGTCGGAGAGTGAGAGTGAGATCGCGCAGATCAGGGAGAAGAACGGATGCAGTCCGATCGCGCTGGCGGACAGATGCGGCCTGTTCGATGTACCGGCCATCGCGGCCCACTGTGTCCAGATCGATGAGGCGGATATGGATATTCTGAAAGCAAAGCATGTCAGCGTGGTGACCAACCCGGCCAGCAATATGAAGCTGGGCAACGGCTTCGCGCCGGTGGCGGGAATGCTTGCGAAGGGCATTAATGTGTGTCTCGGCACGGATGGCGCCGCCAGCAATAACTGTCTGAATCTGTTTCATGAATTGAGCCTGCTCACACTGATCCATAAGGGGACGGGCAGGACACCGCAGTGCGTCAGCGCCAGGGAGGGCTTCCGCATTGCGACGATCAACGGCGCCAGAGCCCTTGGCATGGAGAAGGAGATCGGCAGTATCGAAGTGGGCAAGAAGGCGGACCTGGCGATTCTTGATCTGAATACGCCTTCCCTGACGCCCAGAAACAATCTGATCGCGGGGCTGTCCTATTCGGCCAACGGATCGGAAGTGGATACGGTCCTCATCGATGGAAAAGTGACCATGGAGAACCGGAAGCTTCTGACCATCGACGAGCAGCTGGTGTACCGGAAGATTCAGGGGATCATCGAGAGGATGGGACTGGATCAGAAGACATATTAAGGATAGGTGTGGAGTGCGAAAGCGCCGTGATAAGACAGGATGCGTCCGGCAGGGGATTTAAGCAGGAAATCTGCCGGACATTACGGTGGACTAGGAAACAATAAGGCGGTGAGAGTATGCTGCGGATAGCAGTTTGTGATGATGACAGGGAGGCGGCGACGTCCCACGCGGCTGTCGCCAAAGAAGCGCTGCGGCAATGCCGGTGCATGGGGGAGGTCGAGACTTATACGGACAGTGATATGCTGCTGTGCGATATTACCGACGACCGGTTTTTCTTCGATCTGATCCTGTTGGATATCGAGATGCCGGGCAGTACGGGGATGGAGATCGCGGAGAAGGTAAAGCCCTTCCTGCCGCAGGTGAAGATCATCTTTATCACATCCCATATCGAGTATGCCATCGATGCTTACGAATTATCGATCTTCCGGTATGTGCCTAAGAACGATGTGGAAAGGAAGCTGCCCGCGGCGGTAGCGGATGCGGTCAGGCTGATCGGACTGGAAGAGGGGAAGACCTATATCATCCAGACGAACAGCCGGCTGGAAAAGATTCCCTATAAGGAGATCTATTACATCGAGCGGGACGGTAAGAATGCGGCGATCACCGCGGCAGGCGGTGTATCCAGAGTCCGGAAGAGTCTGCAGCAGGTATACGAGGAATTGGATTCGGAAGAATTTATCTATATTGACAGAGGCTGCATCGTCAATATGATCCATATCATGCAGATCAGGGAGGGGATGGCCGTCTTGCAAAACGGCCTTTCGCTCCCGGTCAGCCGTGCTCATCTGCAGGGGGTTAAAGAACAGATCAACAGGTATTGGGGGATGCACATATGACAGGACTGGAATACGGAATGGGAAAAATGGTGGTCTTCTCGGACTGTCTTGCGGGTGCGCTGCGCATTGCGGTGTGCCTTTTTCTGATCCGAGAGCTGTTGGCTACGGGTAGGAGGACGGCAGAATCCGGAACGGACAAAGGGGCGGCCGACAGAGGAACAGAGAAGAGCAGGACTGCAGGAAACAGGGCCGGCATCTGGGCAGCCGGCTTCCTTGGTTCGGCTGTGATCGCAGCGATCACAGTTTTCCTGCCTACGGTTTCGGCGGCCGATGCAGCGTTTGTCCGTCCGGCGTTGGAAGCGGTCCTGATCGCGGCTTGCGTCGTCAGATTCCGCAGGCAGGATGTACGGATAAGCCTTTATATCGCCATTTTCTTCGAGATCGCGGTTTCTTTCGGGCAGTTTCTTCTGGCGGCGGGACTCGGGGTCCTGTCCGGTGACGGGTCTTTTCTGGATGCGGGAACGGTGCGGGGACAGGCGGGGGTCTGGCTGCTTCACGCTGCGCTGGCTGTGGGAGCGGCGGTCTGGTATCTGGGCCGCGAGAGACAGGGAAGCGGCAGACAGGTCCGCGCCGGGCAGGATCATGACAGACAAAATCATGACAGGCAGGATCATGACAGACAGTATTATGACAGACAGTATTATGACGGGCAAGGCAGGCAGGCGGATGTGCCGGAAGGAACCGGCGCCGCATATCGTCTCCTGTCCGGCTTCGTGGTGCTTGGCTTCGTGGCGGTGATCACATTATCGGAGCAGGAGAGGATCGACATTCCGGCCGATACGTTAATGATGTGGACGGTTCTGGCAGTGGTATTGATGATGTCCGTGCTGATCTTTCATATCAACAGACAGTACCGGATGGAAAAAGAACTGGCACAGCTAAAGGAAGCGCAGGCCGAGCTTCTGGAGCGGGATTATACCGCATTGAATCAGGCCTATGCGGTCAATGCGAAGCTTTTTCATGACTTTCATAATCATATCGGTGTCCTGCGCCAGATTCTGATGCACGGCAAGACAGAGGAGGCGGTGCGCTATCTGGATACCCTGCAGGAACCGGTCCGGGGGATGACGGACACCGTCTGGACAGGCGACGAGACGGCAGATTATCTGATCAACAGTAAGCGGGCGGCGGCAGAAACGCGGAAGATCTCTTTTCACGTGCAGGTGGAATTTCCGCGCAACACGAATATCCGCAGCGCCGACCTGTGTGCGATCCTGGGGAACCTGCTGGACAATGCACTGGAGGCGGCCGCGCAGACGGATGTGCCGGAGCAGCGTTTTGTCAGACTGGTGATCCGCCGCATCAACCGGATGCTTGTCATGAAGGTGGAAAACGGCTGCGCCGTCCTGCCAGTGACAGAAAGCGGAGAGCTTCGGACGACGAAGACCGACGGCGGCCTTCACGGCTGGGGACTGAAAAGCGCCTGCGCCGCGGCACAGAAATATGACGGCATGGTGCAGGTTGACTGTGAGGGGCATATTTTCCGGGCTGTGGCTACTTTATCTTACCGTTAGCCGTGGCTGTCTTATCTTACCGTTAGCCGTGGCTGCCTTATTTTATCGTTAGCCATAGCTGCCGTATCTTATCCTTAGCTGTGGCTATCTTATTTTATTCTTTCACTCTTTTACGGCAGTCAGGACTCCGGCGTCTTAGCTGCCTTTTTCTTAGCGGATTCAGGACATTTCAATTCCACTCTCATTTTTTTGCGGTCAAAAAGCTGCCATTCGCGGACATTTCCGTCCTGCGGCGTGGTTCCTGTTATGATAGAGCCATAAGGAAAACGCAGTCGGGAAACAGAGTGACTGCGGAACAGGACAAAGAAATGACAGGAGGAAATGAGTATGCGTCACATAATGATTCGTAGTATTCTGGCAATGGTGTGGGCGGCAGGAGCCACTATGAACGGTGTAAGAGGAAATCTGCAGATGAGCCTGTTCTATCTGCTTCTGTGCGGCCTGTGCCTCGTATCGGCATATTCCGAATGGAAGAAACAGAAGCAGTGATCACAGGAAACGACATGGTGTCGTTACCGAAAGAAAGGCAGTCAGAGAATTGCGGAAAGGAGTTTACCATGACGAATCTGTTATCGATCCGGAATCTGAGGGTATGGTATCACAAGGAGAGTATGGATGGCCATGCGGCCTGCCAGGCGGCAGGTAATGCATGGTGGGAGTATACCTTAGAACTGCAGGAGCACGAGGTGGTCGGACTGATCGGCTTAAACGGCGCGGGGAAGACCACATTGATCAGGACGCTGTCCGGTCTGCATGAGAAGTTCCGGGTGGAGAGCATCCGCTTTAGGAATGAGCCGGCGGCCTTACGGGATGCTGATTTTAAGAAGAATCGTTATACCGTGTTCGCAGAAGACGATTCCTTCCAGTATTTTACTTTTCGGGAGTATCTGGCCTATGTGATGTCGGCTTATCGGGTGAAAAGAGCGTATGAGCCGGAGGCAGAGCGGCTGATCGAGGGATTTCATTTCGGGGAATACACGGATACGCTGATCCGGGATCTGTCCACCGGCAATAAGAAAAAAGTATTCCTGATCACGGCTTTTGTCCTGCGCCCGCCCTTGCTTCTGCTAGATGAGCCGGTGAACGGACTGGACTTTCAGAGCACGGAATATCTTTACCGGCTGATCCGGGAATACAGACAATATGGGACGGTACTTTTTTCCTCCCATATTCTGGAGAGCATCACATTGACGTGCGATCGGGTGCTGGTCCTGGAGAAGGGAAGGATCGACCGGAGCTTCGATCGGGAACATATGGACGCCGGAGAGATCAGACGGGCGCTTGGCTAGAAATTCTGCCTGCGGATCCTGACAAAGACAGATGCGGCGACAGATCGTGCGGTTTTAGCAGATTCGAAAATAAGAGATTGCTTCGGCATGGAGGGAAATATGATATTTCAGATGACAGCAAAAAAGGTATTGGGGGCAGACTATGAGCGGTTAAAGAAGTCGGTCCTGATCTGGGCGATCGTTTACTGGGGGCTGCGGATCGCCGAGGTGCAGGTTGAGATCGCGCCTTTCACCCTCTATCTGATGGCCGGCAGCTTTACCGCCGGGGTGATGTGGCTGACATTATCCGCTAAGGACAACAGAGCCAATAGGATGAATCTGTATATGATGCCGTTTGAGGAAAAAAGGCTGAACGCCGCCTATGTGTCGGCTCTGGGGCTTTATGCGTTTGCCACGAAAACGCTGGGCCTGCTCTGTGTGGTGTGGGCGGTGTCGGACCGGAGTGCGGCAAGGATACTGGGGAGCGTGCTGTGTGCGGTCAATGCGGTCTGGATGAGCGCCTGCGTGTATGCATGGAGCAAAAGTAAGCGTTTCGGTTTGCTTAGGGGCTGTATCTGGTGCGGCGGCGTGCTTGTCGTGCTTCTTGCCATGGGACAGGAAGGCGGGAGAAGTCTTGCGGTGCAGTCGGCAGATTTATTGCCACGGACGGATATAACGCGGGCGTGCGGACTTGTGCCGGCGGCCGGCTTTATGGTGCTTGTTGGCAATATGGCATGGGCTATCCGGATGACGCTGGGGGCGGATGCATATGCCTTTTACCGGACTGACGACGATCCTTCCAGGAGGAAGAGTGCGGGACGGGGAGCAGCGTCCGGCCTGGTATGGCGGTATCTGCTCCGGTATATGACAAGCCATAGAAACTATCTGCTCAATACGGTCATTCTATGGGGCGTGGCCTGTGTCCTGCCGGTGTTTCTGGGACGATCCCTCTTCCTTTCCGCCGGATTCGCGATCGCCTCCATGAATACGCCGATCTGCATTCTGCTCTCCTGCGATCCGGCGCTGGAGCAGGCGGTTCGTTTCCTGCCGGGACAGAGACGGGCCTTCTTCCTGCCTTACGGGATATTCCTGTTCCTGTGCAATATGACGGCGGAGACGGTCTATCTTTGCAGCCGGCAGATCCTTCTTGGCGGTGTATCGGGCAGGGATGTTCTGACGGCAGTCTGCTTCGCACTCCTTGGCGCGGCCGGGTCCGCTCTGCTTGAATGGCGCTGCCCGGTCAGAGGGTGGAAGACGGAGAGCGACCTCTGGCATCATCCGCGAAAGTATATCGTACCGGGCCTCCTCCTTTTACTGGCGGCAGTTCTGTAGAACATCCTGAGCGGCCGATAGAATTTTTTGTAAAATTCTGCAACTTTTATCCACTCCCGTTTGTCTATACTAATAGGCGCGGAAGGGCAAAGGCGCCGTACATCAGAAACGGAAACGGGATAAGTCGGAGGCAGAATGGAGGTGAGATGTTGAAACAGGAGCTGTACAGGAAGCTAGTTGCTTATATCGTTGAGAACCAGGAGAAATTCTACCGGCTGGCCTTCAGTTATCTGAAGAATCAGGAGGATGCACTGGATGTGGTACAAAATGCCATCTGTAAGGCGTTAGAGCATTACGGCGAGTTGAAAAGCGAAGCGGCGCTCAGGACATGGTTCTACCGGATCGTGCTCAACGAGAGCATCATCCTTTATCATAAGAGGAAACGGGAAATCCTGACACAGGACGACGAGTGGGTGGAGCAATCTTACGAAGAAAAGGGATTCGATATTCACGATGACCTGTATGCCAGGATCAACCGGCTCGAAGAGGGCGCGCAGAAGATCATAAAGCTCAGATTCTTTGAAGAACTGACGCTGGAGGAGATCGCCCAGGTTCTGGATCTGAACATCAATACGGTGAAGGCGAAACTGTACAGGGGACTGAAAGCATTAAAGATCGCTGAGGGAGAGGAGGAAGAGACGTGAACCGTATGACAGAGGCAAAACAGGAATATCTTAGTATCCCGATTCCGCAGGAACTGTCAGAACGGGTGAAGCTGGAAGTGGAACGTGCGGAGAAGAAACGCCGTTTTTCTCTTATGAAAAAGAGAATTGTCTCCGCGGCGGCCGTTGTAGCAGTCCTGTTTGTGACAGGGCTTAACACTAGCGAGGTTTTTGCCGAAGAAATGAGTGACATCCCGGTAATAGGCACACTGGCAAAGATCTTCACGTTTCGTTCCTACGAGACGGAGACAGAGGATCTGAAGATCTCCGTGGAGATTCCCGGCATTGCGGTGATCGCAGAAGATCTGCAGGATCTGGAAGAAGAAGTAAACGAAGATATTTACGCGTTCTGTGCGCAGTATGCCAGAGAGGCGCAGGGAAGGGCTGAAGAATACAGGCAGGCCTTTCTGGCTACCGGCGGCACGAAGGAGGAATGGGCCGCGCACGAGATCTCGATCAGAGTGTGGTACGAGGTGCGGACCCAGAGCGACAGGTATCTGTCTTTGGTGGTGAAGGGGGCAGAGAGCTGGACCAGCGCATACAGTGAGGACAGATACTATAATCTGGATCTGGAGACGGGTAAATGGATAACGCTTCGTGATATTCTGGGGGATGACTACGCCGGTATCGTCAGGCGCAGCATCCTCGCCCAGATCGATCAGATCGGGCAGAAGCGGGCGGAAGATGTGGCGGATTACTGGCCGGATCAATGGCAGGGAATCGATGAAGATGTGAACTTCTATATCAATCAGGCTTACAATCCGGTCGTTGTCCTGGAGAAGTATGAGATCGCGCCTGGAGCGGCGGGACAGCTGGAATTCGAGATCCGGAAGGAAGACTGAATGAGAAACAGGAAAATAACAGAAAAATAACGGATCCAGAAGAAAGAAGAATAAAAAATAACAGATCCAGGAGAAAAAAGAACAAAAGAAAAATAACGGATTCAGGAGAAAGAAGAATAAAAGAAAAATAACGAATCCGGGAAAAGAAGAGAAAGAGGAAAAGGATTATGAAAAAGAAAGTGGTCGTATGTATGGTAACGGCAATGGTCCTGGCACTGGCAGGATGCGGACAGAAAAAGGACTCGCTGGAAAATGTGGTGTATGAGGACAGCGCAGTCCAGGATAACGAAGACGCGGCCGGGCAGCCGGATAAGGATACGGCGGACACAGACGATGTCGCAGGGCAGAGTGCGGATGACGGGAAAGCAGAGGATACGGGAGCCGCAGCTGCGGCAGATTTTTCCGACGCCGCAGGGACGGCGCAGGAGCCGGCACAGGAAGATGCGGCAGAGGGAACTTACGAGGATAATTTCGCCGTGGATACACAGACCGCGGCAGCTTTTGGCGGGAAGATCAAGGAGGCTGTGGCTGGCAAGGATATAGAGAAACTGGCGGATCTGACGACATTTCCCGTGTATGTCGGACTGACGGAGGAAGGGGCAGTCGTAGAGACGCGGGAAGATTTTATCGCCCTGGGAGCGGAGAATCTTTTTACAGATGAGATGGTAAAGTCGATCGCAGATGCGGATGAAGAGGGCCTAAGCCCCAGTATGGCGGGCTTCACGCTCTACAGCGGTGAGGATGCGCCGAGCATTACATTCGGTGTGCAGGATGGTAAGCTGGGAATTTGCGGGATCAATTATTAACTTGCACTTTATGTGAAAATTTGTATAATAGAATAGTAAGTGAAGAAAGCACCTACGATGTAGGTGTTTTCTTATCATAATAGGAAATTTCCTGTGTCGGGGACGACATGGGGCATTCGCACGTATCCGGATAGAGGGATTACCATGGAATTAGAATTTGACGTGAAGATAACTTCCAATATTTTGTACGATTACATGCTGCGCCATACTTACAGCAGCCTGTCTGGTCTGATGGGTTCCCTGGTGGGGGTGTTGATGCTGATGCTTTTTGCGTCTAACAGACAGCCGGTCTGCCTGATCATCGGCGTGGTGATCCTGCTGTATCTGCCGTGGACGCTTTTTATCAGGTCAAAGCAGCAGGCGCTGAACACGCCGGCCTTCAGGAAACCGCTGCATTACCGCCTGACGGATGAGGGGATCGAGGTTTCCCAGGACGAGACGACGGAGAAGATGGGCTGGGACGGCATGTGCAAGGCGGTTTCCACGTCCCGCAGCATCATCGTGTATACGACGCGCACCAATGCCTGCATCTTTCCGAAGCAGGATCTGGGCGAGAACCGGTATAAGGTGATCGAGATCATCTCGACCCATATGCCGCCGAAGAAAGTAAAGATCAGAGGTTGATGACTGAGGTTATGAAGATAACAGAGACATACAGCGCAGAGGAGACTTTTGCGCTTGGAAGGCAGATCGGGCAGCAGGCGAAGGCGGGAGAGGTCTATACCCTGATCGGGGATCTGGGTGTGGGTAAGACCGTATTGACTCAGGGAGTCGCCGCCGGGCTCGGCATAGAAGAGGCGGTGAACAGCCCTACGTTTACGATCCTGCAGATCTATGAGGAGGGTCGTCTGCCTTTCTATCATTTCGATGTGTACCGGATCGGGGACGTGGAGGAGATGGAGGAGATCGGCTATGAGGACTGTTTCTACGGCGAGGGCGTCTGTCTGATCGAGTGGGCGAACCTGATCGAGGAGATTCTGCCCCGGCAGTACCGGCAGATCACCATCGAGAAGGATCTGCGTAAGGGCTTTGACTATCGCCGGATCACGATAGAGGAACGGGGGAGAGTGTTATGAAGATACTGGCACTGGACAGTTCCGGGTTGGTGGCTTCCGTGGCGCTTGCGGAAGACGACGAGCTGATCGCGGAATATACCGTACAATATAAGAAGACTCATTCCCAGACGCTGCTCCCCATGTTGGAGGAGATCAGGCGGATGGTAGAACTTGATCTGGATACGGTGGATGCCATTGCAGTGGCAGCCGGGCCGGGTTCCTTTACCGGGCTGCGGATCGGTTCCGCCACGGCCAAGGGGCTTGCTTTTGCCATGGAGAAGCCGATCGTTCCGGTGCCCACCTTAGAAGGGCTTGCGTACCAGATGTACGGTACGGATGCGCTGGTGTGTCCGATCATGGATGCCAGAAGAAACCAGGTTTACACGGGACTCTATGAATTTTGCAGCCGGTCTGCTGTCTGTGCAGTGGAAGTTTCCGGATTTCTGACAGATATGTCATCTCCGGAGAGAGAAAAGGAGACCGTGTCATCCGTGAACGGACAGGAGAAGACGGTGTCAGAAACGGCGGAACAGGGATATGACATGCGTGTCGTAAAGGCGCAGTGTGCCGTTTCCTTCGACGAGATCGCACAGGAGATCAACCGGACCGGCAGGAAAGTCGTCTTCGTGGGAGACGGCATCCCCGTTTTCCGGGACAGGATGGCGGAAGTTCTGCAGGTTCCTTATACGCTGGCGCCGGCGCATCGCAACCGGCAGTCTGCGGCATGTATCGCTGCCCTTGGCGGCATTTACTATGCGCAGGGCAGGGCCGTGAGCGGCGCGGAACACGTGCCGGAGTACCTGCGGCTTTCCCAGGCGGAACGGGAACGTGCCGGCATCGGCGGGAAATAAGAGATGGCAGATCAGCGGGAGGGCATACATACATGGTGATCTATAGAAGAATGACTCCGGAGGATGTTCCTCCGATCAGCAGGCTGGAGGAAGAGACGTTCTCCATGCCCTGGTCGGCGGATTCCTTTCTGGAGATGATCGGCAAAGAAGACGCCAGGTATTACGTGGCGGAGGAAGACGGCCGGATCTTAGGCGGCTGCGGCGTCCTGATGATCGCGGGGGAAGGGAATATCACCAATGTGGTCGTCACGCCGGAAGACAGAAACCGGGGCATCGCAACGGCCATGCTGCGGCATCTGATGGCTGAGGGGGATAAGGAAGGCCTGACGGCCTACACGCTGGAAGTGCGGGTCAGCAACGCCGCCGCCATTCATGTTTATGAGAAGCTGGGGTTTGAGTCGGCGGGGATCCGGCCCGGGTTCTATGAGAAGCCGGCGGAAGATGCGCTGATCTTCTGGAAGAGATAGGAACGGCATGGAACAATTACCACTGTTGTGGACCGTTTTGTCTGATAGAATTGAGATGAAACGATAGAAGAAGTGTAACACGATAGGAGGTTTCTCATGCGCGTTTATACAGAACAGAAAGCAATACAGTTGACCGAGGCAGTCTGCAACTGCTGCGGCAAGAAATTATTGGTAGAAAATGGAATTCTGAAGGAAGAATGTGTTCACGTGACACATGATTTCGGCTTTTTCGGGAAGAAGGACGGCACGAGCCATTCGTTCGATCTGTGTGAGGAATGTTACGAGAAGATCATCGCCGGATTTGTGGTTCCCGTGGAAACAAAAGAGCGGGAGGAACTGTTGTGACGGCCTGTCATTGCCGGACATTCCGGTCATAATCTCCCGTACTTCCTGAGAGCTCCATGGAACCACAGAACAGGAGTACACATGTTAGATATCTGCTTATTAGGCACAGGGGGTATGATGCCTCTGCCTTACCGGTGGCTCACATCGATGATGGCGCGGTACAACGGGACAGGCATACTGATCGACTGCGGCGAGGGCACACAGATTGCCCTGAAGGAAAAGGGATGGAGTCCGAAACCGATCGACATCATCTGCTTCACCCATTATCACGCGGATCATATCAGCGGTCTGCCGGGGATGCTTCTCACGATGGGCAACGCGGAGCGCACAGAGCCCCTTCTGCTCATAGGGCCGAAGGGATTGACTAAGGTGGTCAGCGCATTGCGGGTGATCGCGCCGGAGCTTCCTTTCGAAGTAAACTGCATGGAACTGACGGAGGCGGAACAGACCATTGCTTTTGACGGATTCCGGATCGAGACTTACCGGGTCAATCACAATGTGCTCTGCTACGGCTATAATATAGTAGTGGAGCGGATCGGCCGGTTCGACGTGAACAGGGCGATGCAGTTAAATATTCCGAAAAATTACTGGAATCGTCTGCAAAAAGGTGAGATAATAGAGACAGAGGAAGGCACGCTCACACCGGATATGGTTTTAGGGGCGCCGCGCAAGGGACTGAAGGTAACGTATTGTACGGATACCAGGCCCACGGAAAGCATCGTGCGCGCAGCGGCCGGTGCGGATCTTTTTATCTGTGAGGGCATGTACGGAGAGCCGGAGAAGCAGCAGAAGGCCAGAGAGTACAAGCACATGACCTTCTACGAGGCGGCGCAGCTGGCAAAGAAGGCGGATGTGAAGGAGCTTTGGCTGACACACTACAGTCCGTCGCTGACTCGTCCCGAGGAGTATATGCGGGAAGTGCGCAATATCTTTCCCAATGCGGTTGCCGCGAAGGACGGCAGAAGCGTGGATCTCATGTTTGAGGAGGCGTAGCCGTGGAAACCCATATTGCGGAAGGTTTTCACACAGGCGCTGTGTGCGATGAGCAATCGTAGTGCCTGCGCCCGGATTCGCAGATGGAACAGGAATGGGGGATTGGTTATGAAACGTTCAGGAGTGATCAGTATAGTCATCACCTGTGTGGTCCTTGTTGTGATCATCGGGGGATTTGCATTTTATCTCACCCATAAGTCCCGGTCAAAAGGGGAAGAGGCGGTGGAGTCAACGGCGGTGCAGAAGGTCCTGCAGAAGGATCTGGAACGTAATTATCCGCCTACGCCGAAGGAAGTGGTGAAATATTTCGCGGAGATCACGAAGTGCTTCTACAATGAAGAGTACTCGGAGGAGGATCTGGAAGACCTGGCAGACCAGATCCAGCTGCTGTATGACGAGGAGCTGGTCGCCAATAAGTCCGAGGAAGATTATATGCAGGATCTTCGTTCCGAGATCGCCAGCATGAAGGAGAACAAGTATACGATAGTGGGCTATGAGGTGTCGCCCAGCACGGACGTGGAATTTTTTACGGAGAAGGAAGCTTCCTGTGCTAGACTGTACTGTAATTTCTATGTAAAGCAGGGAGCGGGCAATGTGCCTTCTCTGGAGCAGTTTATTCTTCGTAAGGATGAGGCGGGACACTGGAAGATACTGGGCTGGGACCTGGTGAACGAGTAGGCGTGACGGCGGATCGCGTTTTCGGGGACGGTTTTGATGCGGTATGGCGGTTTGGGACGCGATGCCGCATTCTTATGTGCTTTTCCGGGCAGGACAGGCGCAGCTTAAGAACCGGCGGCCGGAGAAGGAGCGCCGGAGACGGCAGTACAGCGTTACGGCGCTTATTACCGATCATGCCGGAGCGGATAAACGGATAGAAAGGACAGGGACATGCAGACAACAGAAACGCGCAGGGAAGAGGATGTGACGATACTGGCCATAGAAAGCTCCTGTGATGAGACGGCGGCGGCGGTCGTCAGAAACGGCAGAGAGGTTTTGTCGAATATCATCTCCTCGCAGATCGATCTACATACGCTGTACGGCGGTGTGGTGCCGGAGATCGCGTCGAGAAAGCATATCGAGCGGATCGACCAGGTGATCGCACAGGCTCTGAGGACGGCGGACAGAAAGCTTGCGGATATGGACGGTGTGGCGGTTACTTACGGGCCGGGACTGGTGGGCGCGCTGTTAGTGGGCGTGTCGGCAGCCAAGGCGATCAGCTTTGCGTCGGGCATCCCGCTGATCGGCGTGCATCACATCGAAGGGCATATCAGCGCCAATTATATAGAAAACAAGGATCTGGAGCCGCCCTTTGTCTGTCTGGTCGTGTCGGGCGGGCACTCTCATCTGGTGGTGGTCAGAGATTACGGAGTCTATGAGATTCTGGGCCGCACCCGGGACGACGCCGCGGGAGAGGCTTTTGACAAGGTGGCGAGAGCCATCGGCCTGGGCTATCCGGGCGGGCCCAAGATCGACAAGGTTTCGCGGGAAGGCGATCCGGATGCGATCAGATTTCCGCGGGCGAAGGTGGCCGATTCCGTCTATGATTTCAGCTTCAGCGGCCTGAAATCAGCGGTCTTGAATTATCTGAATTCCTGTGAGATGAAAGGGATCGCAGTCTGTCAGGCGGACGTGGCGGCCTCTTTTCAGAAGGCGGTGGTGGACGTGCTGGTGGAGCATTCCATGCAGGCCATGGAAATGTGCGGTATGCGCAAGTTTGCCATAGCGGGCGGGGTGGCGTCGAATACGGCGCTCAGAAGCGCATTGGAAAAGGCGTGTGACGAGCGGGGGATCGCTTTCTATCATCCGTCTCCGATCCTGTGCACGGATAATGCCGCGATGATCGGGGCGGCGGCTTACTATGAGTATCGCAGCGGCGTGCGGCATGGCTATGATCTGAATGCGGTACCGAACTTGAAGCTGGGTGAGCGGATGTAGGAAAATGCCGCTTGAAGAATTGTTTTGGCGGGTGGATGTAGGAAAATGCAGCTTTAAAGAATTGCTTTTGGCGAGCGGATGGAAGAAAACGCAGCTTTTGACGAATGAATGTATGGAAGCACTGTTTTGTCGGACGGAGAGGGATCGGTAATGGGGAAGAAGAGATGTACCGCGATCGTATTGGCGGCGGGGAGCGGAAGACGGATGAAAAGCGATGTGGCGAAGCAGTATATGCTGCTTGGCGGTAAGCCGCTTATCTGGTATGCGCTGCAGGCGGTGGAGGAGTCGGATGTGATCGACGACTGCATTCTGGTCACGGGGGCGGAAGATATCGCCTATGTGAAGGAAGAGATCGTGGAACGCTATGATTTCCGGAAAGTGGATACGATCACAGCCGGCGGCAGGGAACGGTATGACTCCGTCTACCAGGCGCTGCGGGTGATCCGGGAGGGCAGACTGCGGGTGCCAAACAGGGACGGGCATCTCTTTATCCACGACGGCGCAAGGCCGTTTCTGACGGAAGAGATCCTGCGGCGGAATTATGAGGCGGTGGAGCGGTATGGGGCCTGTGTGACGGGAATGCCGGTGAAAGATACGATCAAGATCGCCGATCGGAACGGTTTTGCGGCTCAGACGCCGGATCGTAGCCTTGTCTGGCAGATCCAGACGCCCCAGTCGTTTGAGGGCGCTCTGATCATGGAAGCCTATGAAAAGCTGATGCAGGAGAAGGAAAGACTTATACAGGAGGGAATACGGATCACGGATGACGCCATGGTAGTGGAGACTCTGATGGGGAGACCTGTCAGACTGGTGCAGGGTTCTTATGAAAATATCAAGATCACCACGCCGGAGGATCTGCTGACGGCAGAAGCCTTTTTGGCTTGAAAAACCGCGTATAGCGGGCACCGCAGGCTTCTTTAAAAATTTTTTTGAAATTTGTGAAAAAATAGGTTGACATTGAAATTTATTTTTGCTAGAATAAGTTTCGCGCTGACCGAGAGGGTAGGCGCAAAACAAACCCGGAGAGGTATCGAAGTG
>CANOCU010000024.1 GCA_947564645.1 uncultured Lachnospiraceae bacterium | reverse complement strand
GGTGCCCGCACGGTTCGGGAGGGAGCGTCCACGAGGCGCTTACCTCATGACAGCTACAACCAGAGCGAGAACCGGGGCGCGCAGACCTCCCACGGACTGAACTACCAAAAACTCGGAAAGGACTGGCACTATGAAAAGGTGTTGGCGGCGAACAAGGATCGTTTCGGGAAGATGTGGGAATGTCCGGATTTCTTCTCTCTGGATGGAAAATGGGTATTGCTTGTCAGTCCACAGGATATGCTTCCCTCCGGCTTTGAATATCACAACGGCAACGGTACGCTCTGCCTGATCGGAAGCTATGACAAAGAGACGCAGGAGTTTACGGAGGAAGCGGACCAAGCGGCCGATTACGGAATTGATTTCTATGCGCATCAGACGATCCTCACGCCGGACGGGCGCCGGGTCATGATCGGCTGGATGCAGAACTGGGATACGTGCAATCACAGAAGAAGACATGACGAGGTGTGGTTCGGGCAGATGAGCCTGCCGCGGGAATTGTCCATAAAGAACGGCAGGCTGTATCAGAAGCCGATCCGGGAACTGGAGGAAATGCGGCAGAATAAGGTCGCCTACGAGAATGTCACTGTCTCCGGTATGGTGAAACTGGAAGGGATCAAGGGGCGCCGGGTCGATATGGAGCTGGCGATCCGTCCGGAGGAAGGATGCGATCTGTACCGGAAGTTCGCGGTCAGATTTGCCCAGAATGATTCCTATCACACTTCCCTCAGCTTCCGGCCGGGAGAGTCGGTGTTGAAGGTGGACCGGAAATTCTCCGGATCCCGGCGGGCCATCATCCACCAGAGACGCAGTAAGGTCAGTCATGACGGCGGTAAATTGAAGTTACGGATTATTCTGGACCGGTTCAGTGTGGAAGTATTTGTGAACGACGGTGAGCAGACGATGAGCGCCGTCCTGTACACAGACCAGGCGGCGGACGGAATCTCCTTTATCGCGGACGGAACGGTAAATCTGGATGTGGTAAAGTATGATCTGGTGTAAAGACGGAACTTCTGCAATCAACTTGACAACAGATAAGGAGAATTAGCGGCAGACAGTAACAGAGAAGCCGAGGGCTGCTGTTACGGTAGATTAACTTACGGCAGCGCAGAATTGACTGCATGGGCGTTCAGAACGAAAAAGCGGATCCTGTTGGAAACGGATCCGCTTTTTCCTGCCCTGTTATTTTGCCGAACCGGATGCATCCGGCTTCTTGGCAAATTTGTGGAAGCATTTTTATTCCCGTGTGGTACCGCCATATGTGTAGGTGACAGGCAGGCAGATCAAAGGCAGCCTGCCGGGAGGAAATTCCCGGAACAGAAGACCGATGCATGTCTGCGCTATTTCCTCTACGGGCTGTACGATACTGGAACAGACAGGGTCTAAGTCTCCTAACTGCCGTATCCCGTCAAATCCGATTACCTGTACGTCTTCGGGGACTTTGATCTGCAGGTTTCTCAATGTTTTTATTACATGATATGCGACTTTATCCGTGACACAGAAAATGCCGTCAAAGTATGATCTGCCGCATTCTATATGTTCCGCCAGAAAACGGTCAAATTTATCATAAGGTTCTCCGTCGTCCAGAATCAGCATTTCATAGTTCAGTTTTCTGGAAAGACATCCGTTCTCAAAACCTGCTTTGCGCTTATTTGGTTCATTATTCAGGGAAGAACCTGTCCGAAGGAATGCTACGTTCGTGCATCCCAGATCGGCCAGTTTCTCTGCCGCCATCTGGCCGCCCTGAAAATTATCGCTGGCCACGCAGGGAATATGAGGACCCATGGAGCGGTCGATCGAAACGAAGGGAATCCCCTCCGGAACTTCCAACTGCGGGTTGTAAGTCAGACCGATGATCCCGTCCACTTTATTGTTCTGGAGCATGGTCACATACTCCTGCTCAAGATCAGGGTTGAAATCCGTCGTGCACAGAAACATCCGGCAGCGTCGCGCCTGCAGTTCACGGTTGATGTGGTGGGTGAGTATGGAAAAGAAGGGGTCCCACAGATTCGGCACCAAAAGGGCAACGGTATCGGTTCTGTTGGATTTAAATCCCTGTGCATAGCTGTTCACATGATAGTCCAGCTTCCGGATGGCGTCTTCTACTTTATGTTTGTAAGGTTCTCTTACGGGCAGGCCGTTTACTACCTTTGAGACTGTACCGAGGGCTACGCCGGCCTCGCGGGCGACATCTTTCATGGTTGGGGAGGAATTTACTTTTTTCATATGGGATCTCCGCTATAGAGTTTTTGCACTTTAACAACAAACTAAGGGTGTGCATCGTGGTTTTCTTTTTCTTATTATACTATTAAAGAGTGCATTTGTAAAATATAAAATGCAAATGTAAAACTAAATGCGAAAGAGAAAACATTATTGACATACAAAAGTAAAAGTGATAGGTTGATTTTACAAAGAACATGTTTGATGGAAACTTTTGCAGGACCAAAAGCGAAATTTCCAGGAAAAGGAGAAGCAATATGGCGGCAAGGGTTACATTGCAGGATATCGCGGACGAGTTGGGCGTTTCCAGGAATACGGTCTCCAAGGCGATCAATAATACGGGTCTTCTGGCGGAGGGAACGCGGGAGAAGGTGATCAGGAAAGCAATAGAGATGGGCTATAAACAGTTCTCCTATCTGAATGCCGTTGTCGAGCAGCCGCAGAGCAGTCTGCCGGTCAAAGGGACAGCGGGGGAGATTGCCTTGCTGACCATGGGATTTACGGGAAATACAAGTTATCTGTCCGTTATGCTGGATCAGTTCCAGAGACAGTTTGCCAGGATGGGTTATCGTTTTACCATGCATCGGGTCAGCGGGACGGATGAGGAAACCCTGCGGCTGCCGGCGACCCTTGACCGGGAGAAAGTATCGGGCATTATCTGTATTGAGATGCTTGACCGGGAATATTGTGCGATGCTATGCAGCCTGGATCTCCCGGTGCTGTTTGTGGATGCCCCGGCAGCAGGTCTGGACGGACCGCTGGCAGCGGACCTTATCTGTCCGGATAATGAGTCCGGTATCTTTGGGCTTGTGTCAGAAATGGTTCGCAGAGGGAAGCAGCGGATCGGGTTTATCGGGGAATACAGGCATTGTCAGTCATTCTTTGAGCGATACATGGCTTACCGGAATGCCATGTACCTTCTGGGTATGCCTTGCAGGGAAGAGTACTGCATCATCGGAAATAAGGAAGGTGTGAAGAAACCGGGAGCGGAGGAGTACCAGGAATATCTGTCGGAGAGCTTTGCCAGGATCGGCACGCTGCCGGAGGTATTTATCTGTGCCAACGATTATGTGGCGTTTGACGTCATGCGCGTGTTTAAGCGTATGGGGATAGCGGTTCCAAAGGATGTGTGGCTCTGCGGTTTTGACGATACGATGGAGTCCCAGATCATGACCCCTTCCCTTACCAGCGTCCATATACACAGCCATGTGATGGGAGACTGTGCGGCCTATCTGCTGTCTTCCAGGATCAAGGAGCCGTCTTTGCAGATACGCAGGATCCATACGCAGACGAGCGCATGCTACAGGGAGACGACAGGAGAAGTGCAAAAACTGACAGTTAGAGAACAGAGAATTCCTTTTGCAATTTCGATGGAGGGATCTAATTCAGATACGATCAGAGCAATTGATGATGTAAAACATGGAAGGAATTTGAGTCGTTCTTTTTCTTCTATAGAAGAATTAATGGAGGACTTGAATGCTGAAGATTAGATATCATTTTTCTTTCAGGAAAGATTATAAAAGGCTCGTTAAAAAACGAAGAGCATCCGGAAAAGGAAGATCCGGATGCTCTTTCTTATACAAAACGATAAGTTAATCCACCGCCTTAATCCGCTCCACAAGCGACAGCCCTCTGGAATAGCGGACCGCACAGACGGAGAACACCGCCTGCACGAGCAGGAGCGCCGCAGTAAACAGTGTTACCTGCAGAAGCGGGAAGTGATAGGTGACCTTTCCAAAGATGCCCAGCCGGTCGAAGGCGCGGCAGAGGACCATGCTGCACGCCGTTCCGATCGTCAGGGTGGCGGTCAGCGTGATCCCTATATAATACAGGCACTCGCAGGAGAGCATGGAAGAAAGCTGTCTGTTGCTCATGCCCACGGACTGGAAGATGCCGAATTCCTGCTGGCGGGCCAGAAGGTTTGTGATCAGCGTGTTTGCAAGGTTGATCAGCGAGAAGAGAAACACGAAGATCAGGATGCCGTAATATCTTTTCACATCGTCCTGAAGGCTGACATTTAACTGTGCGGTCAGATCATCCAGCACGGAGATGGTGATATTGTCGGACGTCACCGTATCGAATATGACCTGCCTGAGCTGTTCGCTGTCCGCTTTCGCATGAATGTTGAGGACAGTCGTAAAGTCATCGATCTCCGGGTAAAGCGCAGACAATTCTTCCGTGGGCAGGATGAAAAAGTTGGTAGGGCCGATCCAGGGATGCTTTACAATTCCCTGCACGGTGTAGGTCTTCGTCTTTCCGTTATAAGCTTCCAGGGTAACGGTATCGCCGGGCTTGTATTCCGCATGGTAGACGGTCTTTAGCGTGCTGCCGCCGGGGCAGACCAGAATACCGTTCTCATGAAGCAGCCGCCCATGGTCCACGGCGCCGTCCAGTATCATGTCCGGTGAAAACATCGCCGCCATCTGTTCTTCGTCCAGTCCCGTCACGGTAAAAGGCTCCTCTTCCCAGATCTTCGGTATCTGTACGCAGGTTGTATTATAGGTGGTGATATGATCCACATCGGGAAGGGCTGTAAGCTTTTCCTGCAACGCCTGGCTGAACAATTCCTCCTTCTGCAGTTCCGGCACGCCGGGACCGCTGTAATCCTTGTGCGGTCCCAGTTCCAACAGGTAGTTACTGTGGTCGCCAAACTGGGCCAGCGCCATGGCCTCTACGTCGATGGAACTGGCATAGGTTGAGACGCAGAGCAGCAGAATACCGGTCAGGCTAAGAGACAGGGAGGTCACGAAAGCCTTCTTGCGGCTGCGGGAAAAGTTCATAAGGGCCAGTCTGGGCAGAGTCAGCGGGCGGTGCTTGTGCCTGGGGGCACGGCATTCCTGCTGTTGGGAGTAGGCCGTCGTCCGTATCGCTTCGATGGCGGATACTTTTCCGGCAAGCTGCAGCGGCTTTCTGGCCGCTATCAGGACCATCGCATAGGTCAGCATAGCGACGACCGCCGCAAACTTAAGATTGTCTGCCCATGCCCAGTAACCGGGCATCAGGATCGTGGTAATGACCGCCGCCGCGACCAGTCCCGGCGGGATCGAAACCGCTGTCAGAAGGCGCTGTTCCCTTTTGACAATATGCCGCAGCTGTGCGGGCGTTGCGCCCAGCACTTTCAGGCGGCCGTACTCGCGCAGCTTTCCCATCACGGAGATGTAGAAAATGTTGTAGATCACCACCGCGCAGACCAGGGCGATCACCACTGACAGCAGATAAGCCTCCATATCGCTGCCCAGATACAGTTCCGCCATCTCGAAATAGTTTGAACTGAAGAAAGTCCGGTCTTCGGGGATACCCATTTCCTGGAAAAAGGCGTTGATATCGGCCCGCAGCTGTTCCGTGTCGCCGGACCCGTTCTGTACAAAACGAAACCGCAGTTCGTAGGGGGCTTCCCTGTGGTCTGCAAGGGCAAGGGCGGCGGACTCAGAGATCCAGAAAGTAAATTCCCTGCTGGCATTGTCTTTTTCCAGAATGGCGGTGACCGTATAGGCACGCTCGCCGTCCCCCAGATCCAGGGTGACAGACTGGCCTGTCCTGACCGGCAGTCCGTAATATTCCAGAAAAGCGCGTTCCGCGGCAAGTTCCGTATCCGTCTGCGGATAAACGCCGCTTATCTCTTCGGATTTCATCAGATCGATCATGCCCGGATCCACGAAGCCAAAGGACAGGTGACTGTCCTGGTAGCGGATTCTGGGGCCGTCTATGGTATAGCCCCATTTCTCAAATTTTCCGGTATCGGCAAGGCGCTTTATCTCTTCTATCGTGCCGATGCACCCTGCCTGGTAATGGCCCTGGATCTCTTCTCTTGTCCGCATCCTTCTGGCGGACTGGATAAAACCCAGCATTCCCATCAGACAGACGGCCAGAGAGATCGTAAGAACGATAAAAAGGCTCCGTCTTCTGTCGGCCTGCATACTGCGGCGGGCCAGGCGCCTGATCACTTTTCCTGTATCGTTTTCAAATGCAAATATCATGAGTTTCACCACACCTTTCCTAATATAGATAAGCTTTCTTCCGCCAGTTCGGAGCCAGTCCGGTCTTCTAACTGACGATGCGTCCGTCCTCGATCCGTATGATCCGGTCGGCAAGCTGGGCGATGCTGTCGTTGTGGGTGATCATGACGATGGTCTGGTTCAGTTCATTGCTGGTGCGCTGCAGAAGTCCCAGCACGTCGGCGCTGGTGCGGCTGTCCAGGTTTCCCGTCGGCTCATCGGCCAGGACGATGGCCGGTTTGGCCACGAGGGCGCGGGCGATGGCGACGCGCTGCTGCTGGCCGCCGGAAAGGTTGCCCGGCATGTTGTGAAGTTTATCCTGAAGCCCTAACATGGAAATAACGCCTTCCAGGAATTTCTGATCCGCAGTGTCGCCGTCCAGTTCCACCGGCAGCACGATATTCTCATACACGTTCAGGATAGGGGAAAGATTGTAATTCTGGAAAATAAAGCCGATGTTGCGGCGGCGAAAGATGGTGAGCTGTTCGTCGTCCATGTCTGCCAGCTCCTTTTCCCGCACACGGACGGAACCGGAAGTGGGCACGTCCAGTCCGCCCATCATATTAAGAAGAGTGGATTTGCCGCTGCCGGAAGTGCCTACCACCGCCACAAATTCTCCCTCCTCCACGCAAAAACTCACGCCGTCGAGGGCGCGGGTGATGTTCGGCCCGGCGCCGTAATATTTTCTAAGATCTGTTGTCTGTAGGATACTCATGGGATTACCTGCCTTTCTGAAGAGATCGGAATTGCTCCTTTCGGATTTTACGGGTTCGTGTATGGCGAAGCATGTACAACCCGGAATGCGGTTTTGCTTGTTCTGATAGCATTGTAAAGCGAAAAGGTTGCAGAATTATCTCAGAAATAAAAAAATGCCCGTCAAATTGCTTCAATCTCAGGACATTTTACATTTCGGGGAACCTCATGTTTTCGGCAGATAGACGGAGAAGACAGAACCCGCCCCGACAGTGGAATCAACTTTGATAAACCCGCCCTGCATGGTGACGATCTCACGGGTCAGATAGAGACCGATGCCGATCCCGTCTATGTCGTGTACCGCTGCCTCTCGATAGAAACGTTTGAAGATCGCAGCCTGTTCGCTTTCGGGAATGCCCCGGCCGCTGTCGGCTACATCGATCCGCAGAAACATCTCCAGATCCCGCACCGTCACCTGGATGCGGCCCTTTTCAGGGGTGTACTTTACCGCATTATCCAGAAGGTTGTAGAGGGCTTCCGCCGTCCACCGGCTGTCGTGGAGAAGGGTCATTCCCTCCGGGCAGTCTACGGACAACGCGAGTTGTTTCTTTTCCAGTGGGACAAGGATACCGTTTATGGCGGCGGCCAGCGTATCGGCAACGAAGCCCCGTTGCTTCTCCAGAGCGATTACGCCTGTTTCCAGACGGGAGGTCTTCACCATGGCCTGAATGAGAAAATCCAGCTTATCGAGTTGGTTTATGGAAGTCCGGAAAAATTCCTGCTGCTGCGCCGCCGGCATGTCGTGGGTCAGCAGGGTGTCGTTGATCATCTTGAGGTTTGCGATCGGGGTTTTGGTCTGATGGGAAATATCGGACATAAGCGACTGCAGCCTGGCTTTCTCTTCGGCAGTCTGGCGTCTGGTCTTCTGCATGATGTTGTAGAGCCGTTCCACCCGGTGAGTGATGCGGGACAGAGAAGTTTCCGCGTTGAGATCCACAGGCGGCCTGTCGCTGCCGTCTATCATGCTGTTGAGCGTCTGGCAGAGGCTGTTTGTAAAATCAGTCAGTTTGCGCTGTAGAAAATGTAAGAGCACAGCGCCCCAGGCAAAATTTACGGCAGTCAGCACAACGCCGCAGGCCACTGTCATATTGCTGCCGGTAAACAGATAGAAAAGAATAAGCAGCAGGGCTGAGGTGGCAGTGGCGGCAGTCACGAGCAGGAGCAGAAATTTTCGCAGGGGGAGATTTTGAAGGTTCATTTCTTTTACTATGCCTTTCTTTGATACAGCTTGTATTGTTTGCTAGGATGGGGGAGCGTGATCCTCGCCGATCCACTGATATCCCATGCCGTAAGTGGTCTTGATATATTTATGCCCATCCACTTCAATTTTCTTGCGGATGCGGCTGATGATGGTAGTGAGCGTGTGGTCGTCCACGAAATCGCCGTCCACATCCCACAGCTTATGGAGCATCTGGGTCTTGGTCAGGATCAGACGGCTGTTCCGGACGAAGAGGCGCAGGGTGCGGTATTCTTTCGGGGTGAAATCTATGGGATTGCCGTCTAAGGAAGCGGTCTGTTCGGAGAAATCAATCCGCAGGAAACCGTCCTCATACAGATCATGCCGCGGCGTGTGAGGCTCTAAGGCTTCAAATACGGCGGCGATCTTTTTGCACAGCACCGCCACGGAAAAAGGCTTGGTGAAATAATCCGCGCCGCCGGCTTCATATCCCCGCAGCATATCGCTTTCCCTGTCATTGGCGGTGAGGAAGATGATATAAGTCTCCGGCCACCGTTTCCTGATCTCACCGCAGAGGGTCAGCCCGCTTCCGTCCGGCAGATTAACGTCAAGCAACGCCAGATGGAAGCAGCCTTTCAGAAGATCTCTTGCCATGGCGCAGGAGTAGGCGGAGGCCGTTTCATATCCTTCCGAGACAAGATTATAGGACAGGGTTTTGTTTAATATAGTGTCATCTTCGACGATCAGGATTTTTTTCATATTATAATTATAACCTCAAAATGTTGCAGAATTGTCCTAAATCTCAAGGCTGTTTTCCTTTAGCAGAAAGTCATAAATACTGATAACAAGAATGCCTTCCTCGGTATACCATGGTGCGGGTGTATCTTTTACGACAATGATCTTTTTAAAGGAATCACTGATGCGAAGCAGTGAATTTGTTTCCTGTCTCATTTTCTCCTGATCAGGAACTGCGAAAGCAGACTGGACATAATAACGCTTTGAGGCCTTATTACATACGAAGTCCACTTCCAATTGTTTGCGCACAGGCTTACCACTGTTATCTTTTTGTACGACCGGGACCAGGCCTACATCTACATTGAAATCCCGTGCGAGCAGTTCATTGAAGATGATGTTTTCCATCGAATGGTTTTCCTCGATCTGACGGAAATTAATCCGTGCATTGCGGATGCCTATGTCTATGAAGTAATATTTCTGCGGGGTATCAATATATTTTTTGCCTTTGATATTATATCTGACAGCTCTGTTTACAATAAATGCATCACAAAGATAGTCAAGATAATTCCTGAGTGTATTCATGCTGATCTTTTTTTGTTTTTTTGACTGAAAAGTAGCGGCCAGTTTTTTGGGGTTGGTGAACGAGCCGATCGCGGAGGAAAGAATATCGATCAATTCTTCGAATTCCTCTTTATTTTTGATTCTGTGCCTGCTTACAATATCATTGATATAAGTTTCCTGAAACAGGCTTTTGAGAAATGTAATCTTCTGTTCCGGTGTGGGGAGGAGTACGACAGGAGGAAGTCCGCCGTACAGAACGTATTCATTCCAGCCGTCATATCTGTTACCGTCATAGACGGACATAAATTCTGCGAAAGAAAGCGGGCGCATGGGAAGTTCATCACCACGTCCGCGGAATTCCGTAATGATATCTTTGGAAAGGAATTTTGCGTTACTTCCGGTTACGTAAACGTCAACATTTTTCATGCGGATCAAACCGTTCAGCACGGATTCAAATGCATCAAGCAGCTGTATTTCATCGAGAAGGATGTAGTATTGTCTATTATCAATGATTTTTTCTTTCAGGTAGGGATAAAGAATTTCCGGATTTCGAAACTGTTTATTTTCGAAGGAATCAAAAGCAATCTCCAGTATATGGTCTTCACTGACTCCGGTTTCCAGCAAATAGTTTTTAAAAAGGGAGAAGAGCAGATAGGATTTTCCGCAACGGCGGATACCGGTGATCACTTTGATCAGCCCATTATGCATTTTCAGTTTGAGCTTGTTCAGATACAGATCTCTTTTTATTTCCAAAGCAAATCCCCCATTGAATTTTTTTGTATATAATAACAATTTCTTTCATTATATATTTTAACTGGATAGGACAGAGTAGTCAATTCTATTTTTTGTAATATGATGCGATAGTAGTAACAGTTCAGCCCAGGACTTTGCACTTGCTGCAAAGTCCGTGAGAACGCATAAAAGCGAGGACTATACAGATATCTCCAGTTTGCGCCTGATCCCGGCGACGGTCGCCTGATATATCCCGTAAGTCAGCATACATAGAGCCGCTTCGACCCCCAGACACGCGCCCAGGGCCACGATCTCGCTGAAAACGATCTGTCCGTCATTGCCGTATACCAGCAGAATAAAAAGCAGATAGACTGCGATCATTGCCACCGCTGCCGGCACCTTGAAGACGCTGCCGCACTGGCTCTTCACTTCTCTGTCCAGGAAGGCGGGCGAAGCGCCCAGCTTCCTTAAGTCGTCGAAGACGTAGCGGTTGTTCAGGGCGATGGTCTGACAGCGGGTGTAGCAGATGATCAGGGCCGTCAGGATGCATACGATGAAGATAAACAAAAACATCATCAGAAATACGGACGTGGAGAGCAGGAAGTCATTCTGGCTCAAAACGCGGAAGTTTGGGATATACTCCCAGAGCTGACGGAAATGAATGGAGTCCGCTTCCTTGGGGTTAACAAGCATCATAGAATCGGAAGCCTGCCAGTCCGGGATCCCCTGTTCTTCGGCAAGGATTGAGTCGGTTCGTTCATAGAAAGACGAGATAAAGCAGTCTTCGTCAAAGGAAGCGACTATCCGGTGAAAAAGTGCGTCGGCGAAGGGATAGTTGTCTTTGCCGTCCACATTAAAGCGCACGATCTTACCCTTCCAGTCGGCGGTCAGACCCTCCGAGAGCAGCGCGTAATCGGTATTGTCCAGTATCCGGTATCCCCGTCTGTCCGCCAGCAGGTCATAATGGAGAAGACCTGCATATTCGGTGGGGATCTGCGTGCGTGTGACCATGTTGGTGATGTGTCTGGCGCTGCTGTTCGTGGAGATCGAAGTCTCTTCTGCATTGGTAATACATAGATAAGTGCCGGGCAGGACGTCTGTTGCCTCTCCGGTCAGGGCGTTCCATGTATCCTCGGAGATGGCTCTTATCTCCTGAGCGATCGGGACATATTCCTTACGCCAGTGCTCGCCGTCTTCCTCCATAATCGTGGACATAGATCCGAACCCCAGTGAGATATATTCCATTTCGTCCCAGTCTTTTAAGGACAGGCCGTACTCCCCGGCCAGCGTTTCTACGGCTGCCTTGTCCGGCAGAGCCTGGTCGGCCCGGTAGTGATAGAAATAGTCGTAGGGCTGGGCAGCATACCCCATTAAGGGGCCGATGGAGACCATAGGAATATAGAAGATACCGAAACAGGCGCCGGCGATCAGCAGTGTGACCACGATCATATTGTTTACGGTCTGTCTGCCCTGGAATTTCATCATGCTTCTGGCGATGATGTTTTTATAGGGGTTGTGTTTGTGGCTGCGAAAGCCGTGCACCACCGCGTGGAGCATAATCATATATAACCCTGCAAATGCCGGTGCATACAGGATGCCCATCCATGAGGGAGTCAGGGAATTATATTGCTTTCGATAAAAACCGGGAGCGCAGTATCCAAGCAGGACGCCGGCGGCAAGGAGCGCACAGCCCGCCGGGGCGCACCATTTTCCCAGTTCCTTCACGGGTTCACTTATGTGTTCCTCCCGGATGACTTCCATGATATTGGTCCGGCGCAGATAGTGCCGGGCGATGATGCAGGAGAAAGCAGTCACTACAAGCAGAAACGCAAAGGAGATCAACAGGCATCTGAGATCGAAGGCCAGCTTCATATCCGAACTGTCGATCAGAAGCAGCCTGAAAGCCGACCAGATGATCCAGATAAAAGGAAAACCGGCCAGGATACCTGCCCCGCAGGATAAGCTGCTTAAGAACAGCACTTCCCGCAACAGTCCCGGCATCAGCCGCTTCCTTGACGCTCCCAGCGCCATCAGGATACCAAGCTGTCCGGATTTATGCCGGAAAAAGAGACTGGCGGCATAGATGGTGAACACAACGCAGCCGATCAGCGTGAGCATGAAAATGGCGTTCATCTGTTTGCGGCTGTCTCCGCCCGGCGGGAAGGTGGCCTGCACCGTAGGAGACAGCATCATGCCCGTGTAGGCGGATATGATCATCAGGGCGGTAAAATTACAGAACAGATACAGGCGTGCGTGCTTTCGGTCCGCCCGCTGCAGCTTCTGTTCCATTTTCTTCATGGTTATAGTCTGTGACATTTTGATACCTCCGTATGCTATGGATCGTTTCGCGGAATCTCTCCGTATTTATTCAGTCATCTCTTTGATCGCGGTAAGCAGCTGATCCTGGAACTGCCCGCGGTCGCCCCGTCTGTCTAGCTGACGGTAGATAGAACCGTCCTTTAGAAGGATCACGCGGTCGCAGAAGGAAGCCGCGAAGCTGTCATGGGTCACCATAAAAATAGTGGCGCCCATTCTTTTTTTGGCTTCCCCGAAGCTTTCGATCACGGTGCGGCTCGACTTGGAATCCAGATTGCCGGTGGGTTCATCCGCCAGGATGATCAGGGGATTGTTGATCAGGCTTCGCGCCACGGCTGCCCGCTGCTTCTCTCCGCCTGAGATATCGGCCGGATATTTGTTCGCGATATGCTGGATGCCGAACAGAGCCGTCAGCCTGTCGGCAAGTTCTTCCGCCTCCCCGGGCACCTCGCCCTGTACGATCCGCGGCACCAGGATATTTTCGCGGATCGTCAGCCCGTCTAAGAGCATGAAGTCCTGAAAAACGAAACCAAGCTGCGTATTGCGAAACTGCGCCAGTTCGTTTTCACTCTGTCCTGCCAGATTGGTGCCGCCGATGGTGATCTCTCCCTTGTCAAAGGGGATGTAGCAGGAAATGCAGTTGAGCAGGGTGGTTTTTCCGGAGCCGGAAGGCCCCATAACGGCGACAAATTCCCCTTTTTCCACATAGAAATCGACACCGTTTAGTACCTGATATTTGTTTTTTCCTGTCTGATAGGATTTGTAAAGGTTTTTGACGTATAACATGGTGATATCTGACCTCGCTTTCTTTGTTGTTATATGCCGCTTTGCGGCTTCTGCAAGAGCCGGAAGCAGAAATTTGTTATGTCGTTTACTATAACAGATAAGGACGGCATTCGGTCTGAGGGGTGTCAGAAATGGCAGGGCGGATCGTCATCTTTGGACAGCGGAAGCGGATCCTGTAAAGTTTGGCGGTCATTACCGTAAAGTTCGGGCAGGGAGGAAAAGAGTGGGCGTGTACTTTAGAGATTTGTTTATGATAAGATAGGAATGTGTGGAGGGAAATTATCATGTTACGGATCGCGATATGTGACGATGAGGCGGATGCGAGGGATGCGCTCCGCTTTCAGCTGGAAAAGACATTGATCGAGAGGTCGGAAAAGATCGTATATGAGTTTGGCGCAGGGACAAACGCCGTGTCGTGGCTTAAGAAGCATCCGGGGGAGGTGGATCTGCTTTTTCTGGATATCGAGATGAAGGACTTAAACGGGATGGAAACGGCGCAGCGGATCCGGGAATTTGATGAGCAGATCATGATCGTCTTTCTGACAGGGTACAGCGAGTTTGTGTTTGAGGGTTACGGCGTGGGCGCTTTGGATTATCTGGTCAAACCGGCCACGGTACAGAAGCTGCAGGAGCTGCTTCACCGGGTCCGGGTGCGGCTGGAACAAGAGCAGGATAAGACCTTTTGTTTCAAAAATGCAGACGGGACGTGGCGGTTTCCTCTGCGGGATATTCTTTGTTTCTGCTCTGACAGACGTATCGTTACGCTGGTCACGGAGCAGGGAGAGTATTATTTCTATGCGAAACTTGACGAGATCGAGGCGCGGCTTGGCGGGCAGTTCGCAAGGATCCATCAGCGCTATCTGGTAAACCCGGACCGGGTGGAACATCTGGGGAGCGATGCGGTGACGGTGGGCGGCCGCAAACTGCCCTGCAGCAGAAGCCACAGAGAAGAGGCAATGAAGAAGATCGCCAGATCCATGTTGGGTGAATGACGGAAGGAACAGGATAATGGGTATGTTATGTTTTATGGTCATAAGCGGTGCGGCAGCATATTTATTGCTGCTTGGAATGAAGAGACTGATCACGGTATCGGATCAGTGGTGGAAGAAAACCGCTTTGTGGGGCAGCTGCTGGCTGCTTACGGGGATGATCATTTATCTGGGAGACTGGGGAAATATTCTTCCTACGGTTCTTTTTTTCATGGCCGTAATATGGTTCACCTGCGAAGGAAGCGCCTGGAAGAAGGCGACGATCGGACTGATGTATGCCAGTACGATTCTGGCCTTCAATGCGCTGCGGGATAATTTTATTCTGACAGGCGATTTCAGGTGGCGTCATAGAGAGGTATGCCTGATCCTGGAGGGAGTTCTTTCCCTCCTGCTTGTCTTGTTCCTGTATCTGGCAACCGGAAAATATGCGCCGGACAGAGAGTACCGCCTTGCGGACAGCCTATGGAAATTACTGCTTTTGCTGACAGCTACGCCGTTTGGCATTGTCTTAAGCCTGGTTCTTCTGACGACGACGGAGGAAAGGAGGAGGCGGAGCATAGCGGGCGGTTTCGAGTATAAGAATTTCGTGTTGCTCCTGTTGGCGCTGTTGTCCTTTATCGGTCTGCTCCGGGCAGTGGTCGTGCTGGCAAGACAGCAGCAGCTGGAAGAGCAGGGGATGTTAGCAAAGATTAACCGCAGTTATTACGAGTCCATGGAGCAGCAGCACTTCGCCATACGGCGGCTGAAACATGATCTGGTCAATCATCTTGCGGTGGCAGTGGCGCTGCCGGAGGAGCGGCGGGAAGCCTATATCAAAAGCTTAATGGAGGCTGGTGCGGTCAGCCGTTTACTGCAGTATTGTGGGGATCCGGTAGTCAATGCGGTTCTTACGGTCAAGGAAGAGCAGATGAAGCGGTTCTCCGTCCGGCTGGAGGCGCAGATTGATATTTTACAGGAACTGCCCTTTGAGAAGACGGATATCTGCGCGCTTTTTTCCAATGCGCTGGATAACGCGGCGGAAGCCTGCAGACACCTTCCTGAGGCACGCAGGTATGTCCGTGTGAAGAGCCGGGCAAAGAAGGGGCTGTTCTGCCTGGAAGTCACCAATCCGATGAAAGCTGCAGAAGAGAATGTGCAGAGGAATCGAATGGGGAAAGAAGGGATTCATGGTGGAGAAAAGAGAATCTCTGACAGTGATACGGAAGAGAGATACAGGGAGAAGGAGAGAGACTGCCTGCCGCCGACGACCAAGGCGGATAAGGAAAATCACGGTTTCGGTTTAAGGAGCATGAAGGAGATCGCGGAGCGAGGCGGCGGGGCGATGGAAGTCCGGGCGGAGGGGGAGCGCTTTGAGGTGTTTCTGTATATGCCGTTGGGATTTCACTGAGTCGTTATGAGGTTTGTTGGAAAAGCAGATTGTGATCTGCAAAAAATCATAGTATAATCAAAATAATCAGATGGCTTGTCCTTTTTCTACATATTATTTTAGTTATGGTATCGTATACTATTGTCGGAGGCGGATGTGTAGTGGACAAGATACTGGCAGATACAGCATTTACAGATGATAAGGAGGTAAATGATATGCCGACGATCGAATTAGTAGAGCATGAAAGAGTCTCTTACGTAAAGGAATTAGAGAATTATCTCAGGGAACTTAAAGAAATGTCAAACAGCGAGGCCAGGGTTAAGGCCCGCCTAAATCTGATCAAGAGTAATATTATCCGGGAGGATGGAGAATTTACGGAGCATTATAGAGATAGCAGTCAATTTGATAAAAGATAAAGGATTATTATGTACAGTAATTTACCTAATTTGATAATTGGATTTCACGGCTGCGATAGAATAACGTATGAAAAGGTTTTGTATCATCATGAAGTGCTGAAGGGAAGCCATAATTCTTACGACTGGTTAGGAAACGGCGTATATTTTTGGGAGAACAGTCTGGCAAGGGCAGAAGAGTGGGCGATGGCATATTGTCAGAAGCATAATGACAGACATCCGGAAAAGCAGCCAAAGCAGCCGGCTGTTATCGGTGCTGTGATCAGTTTGGGACATTGCCTTGATTTAACGGATTACGGTAGTTCGGATATTTTAAGGAAAGGGTATGAGATACTGAAATATGAATTGTCATTAGTGGGGCATTCTATGCCCGTTAACAGAAATATCGGAGGGAATGACGATTTATTATTAAGGGAATTAGATTGTGCTGTCATTGAGAGAAGCCATCGACTGAACAGGGAAATGAACAAAAGGCCCTATGACAGTGTGAGGGGTGTTTTTGTAGAAGGCAGTCCTGTCTATAAGGATTCCGGAATAATGGAAAAGACTCATACGCAGTTATGTATTATAAATCCAAATTGTATAAAGGGTTATTTCAGACCTTTATTGCCGGATGCAGAGTGGAATATGGTCTGATTAGGAAAACAACATAAATGAGGACAGGCTTTAAGCCTATCCTCAGATCATGATACGCGCAACGGCGTCCTCTTTTAGTTGTAGTTATCGATGCAGGGCTGGAACATATCCTTGGTCACACCGCAGATAGGGCAGCACCAGTCAGCCGGAAGATCTTCGAATGCCGTGCCGGGTTTGATGCCATGCTCCGGATCACCTTTTTCAGGATCATATGTATAGCCGCAGGGATTGCAAAAATATTTTTTCATGAGTAGTGTCCTCCATTCTGTGTTGTTTTATTGACTGGCAAATGCCAGAAATTTATCGTTCGCCTATGTATTCTCCGCAGGCGGTATACCTGCGGATCCTTACTGATTATACTTGATAAAATCTGCCGTGATTTAGCCGAAATATCTCTTAAGCAGACCTGCGAAAGCCTTGCCATGACGAGCCTCGTCACGAGCCATCTCATGAACGGTGTCATGGATCGCATCCAGGTTAGCAGCCTTAGCGCGCTTAGCCAGATCGAACTTGCCGGCAGTAGCGCCGTTCTCAGCTTCTACTCTCATCTCCAGATTCTTCTTGGTGGAATCCGTTACAACTTCGCCGAGCAGCTCTGCAAACTTAGCAGCGTGCTCTGCCTCTTCCCATGCAGCCTTCTCCCAGTATAAACCGATCTCAGGATAGCCTTCTCTGTGAGCAACTCTTGCCATTGCAAGGTACATACCTACCTCTGTGCACTCGCCGTTGAAATTAGCGCGAAGATCAGCCATGATATCTTCGCTGACGCCCTTTGCAACGCCTACAACGTGCTCGGCAGCCCATTCCATCTCGCCGCCCTGTGCCGTGAACTTCTCGGCAGGCGCATTACATACCGGACACTTCTCCGGAGCAGCGTCTCCCTCGTGTACATAGCCACATACCTGACATACAAATTTCATAATGTTGTTCTCCTTTTCTTTTTGAAATATATTGTAAGACATTGCATAAAAAATATGCCTGCCTCAGTTCGCGATCTTAGTCCGTCCGCTTATCCGGCTTATCCGAGTTCGCGAAGCGAATCTCGTAAAGATAATTTGCTTTGCAAATTATCTTTTTTGCACTTGCCGCAGAGTCCGTGAAAATAAGTGACATGTCCCTGGATCTCCCCGTCAAAGCCGGTCCCGGCCATATCCATGATATGATCGAGGTTGTCCATTTTCAGATCGATGATCTGTCCGCACTGCGTGCAGACAAAATGGTAATGAGCGGAAGTATCCGCGTCAAAATGGTCAACGCCGTCGTCGAAACGCAGACGCTGGATCTCGCCGATATCCGCAAGCAGGGAAAGATTGCGGTATACGGTGCCGAGACTGATATTAGGATATTCATTTCGGACATTCATATACACCGTGTCGGCAGTCGGATGATCCTTGCGCGTCATCAGGAAGTCCTTGATCACTTGTCTTTGTCTGCTGTATTTGAGTGCCATCTTAACTCCTTGAAAATAGGAATCATTACTATTATGGGATAAATATAACAAATCCGGAAGAATCTGTCAACTCTCAAATTATATCTTTAAGATTACTATTTGACATTTTCTATGCAAGAAGGACATGCGACCTTTTTCACAATGAAATATGGTGATTCTGGAAAAATTTTATAAATTTTTTATAAGATTATCGGATATGTTTTATTCCTAACGGCAGAAAATATGATATATTAGTTATTATACAAGAACACCTATGGCAACAGCTGACAGAAACGATCATCGTGCTGTCTGCAGGAGCAGACGAGAGTAGACTCGGAGAGAAAAGAGGTAATTTTTCGTGAAGTTTAAAACAAGGCTTATGGTCACATCGGTCGTCATCGTATTGCTGCCGCTCCTATTGACCTGTGCCGCATTTCTTCTGATCGGCAGTCACATAGAGGATGCCGAAGGCGAGTTCGGACTTCTGGATGTGAATAAAGTCCCTTTTACTTATACGATCGAGAATTACAGCCGGATCTCAGAGGATCTTCTGCATGAAGTGAAGAAGCAGATCGGCAGCGATTCCGTCAAACTTGAGGATAAGGCGTATCTTGACGAAATCAGCGCACATTTAAACAGCAAGTTTTCCTATATCATTGTCAGAAAAGGGGACCAGATCTATTATACGAGCAACCAGAGTGCCGCCAGGAAAATTTTCAATACGCTTCCGGAATACGGGAATGAGATGCCGGATATGGAGACGGGATATTACTATAACGATATGAAGAAACTGGTCAAGCAGGCCGATTTTGAGTTTACGGACGGCGACAAGGGCAGCTTTTTTATCGTGTCCGGGGTGAGCTCTTTGATTTCCAGGAAGGTTCTGCGGAATATGATCATAGCTTTTATCCTGGTGCTGGTCTTTACCAGCCTGGTGCTGACACAGTGGATCCAGAAGGGGATCTTTACACCCATCAATCAGCTTGATATCGCGATGCAGAATATCGCGGAAGGAAATCTGGAATATATGCTGACTACGGAAGAGAAAGGCGAGATCGGCGAGCTTTACCGCAATTATGAGGATATGCGGCTGCGGCTGAAGGAATCGACGGACGAGAAGTTCGAACATGAGCAGAAGAACAAGGAGCTTGTGAGCAATATCTCCCATGATCTGAAGACGCCCATCACGGCGATCAAGGGCTATGTGGAAGGCATCATGGACGGCGTGGCGGACACGCCGGAGAAGATGAACAAATATATCAGGACGATCTATGATAAGGCCAATGACATGGACCGGCTGATCAATGAGCTGACCACGTATTCCGGCATAGATAATAACAGGATTCCGTATACGTTCCGCAGGATCAATGTGGCGGACTACTTCGGAGACTGCGTGGAGGAAGTGGGCCTGGACCTGGAATCCAAGAATATTCAACTCAATTATGACGATCTGGTGGAACCGTCCACACAGATCATCGCGGATCCGGAACAGTTAAAGCGGGTCATCAATAATATCATCGGCAACAGCGTGAAGTATATGGATAAGGAGCAGGGAGTGATCGATATCCGCATTCTGGATGAAGTGGACTCCATCCGGGTGGAGATCGAGGACAACGGTATGGGGATCGCGGCCAAGGATCTGCCCAATGTATTTGAGCGATTCTATCGCACGGATGCTTCCCGCAACTCTTCCAAGGGCGGAAGCGGCATAGGTTTATCCATTGTGAAGAAGATCATAGAGGATCACGGCGGGTACATCTGGGCTACCAGTAAGGAGAAGGAAGGTACGTGTATGCATTTCGTGATCCGCAAATACCAGGCGCCGCCGGAACAATAATGAACGTCGCCCTGTCGGGAAGAAGGAAAAGATCAGAAATAAATAGAAAGATAATATAAAGGTTGAGAAAGAATAAGTGAGAAAGGAAGAAGGTCATGAGCAAAATTTTAATCGTGGAAGATGAAGAGGCGATCGCGGATCTGGAGAAAGATTATCTTGAACTCAGCGATTTTGAGGTTACGATCGAGAACACCGGAGACAAAGGGCTGGAGACGGCGATGGCCGGGGATTTTGACTTGGTGATCCTGGATCTGATGCTGCCGGGTATGGACGGATTCGAGGTGTGTAAGAAGATCCGCGAGGAGAAGAATATACCGATCATCATGGTGTCTGCCAAGAAAGACGATATCGATAAGATCAGAGGTCTGGGTCTTGGCGCCGACGATTATATGACGAAGCCTTTCAGTCCTTCGGAGTTGGTGGCCAGGGTGAAGGCGCATATGGCGCGCTATGACAGACTGGTGGGCAGCAGCCAGAAAGTCAATGACATCATAGAGATCAGAGGGCTTAAGATCGACAAGACGGCCAGAAGAGTTTATGTGGACGGGGAAGAACGGATCTTCACGACGAAGGAATTTGATCTTTTGACCTTCCTTGCGGAGAATCCGAATCATGTGTACTCTAAGGAAGAGCTGTTCCGTGAGATCTGGGATATGGATTCCATCGGCGATATCGCGACGGTCACGGTGCATATCAAGAAGATCAGGGAAAAGATCGAATTTGAGACCGCCAAACCGCAGTATATCGAGACAATCTGGGGTGTAGGCTACCGGTTTAAGGTTTAAGGAGAATTTGTTCAAGAGGACTGGAAGTGCAGGTAAGAGAGTAGAGATCATATGAATCAGAAGAGGATTCTGTACGAGGATCGGGACATCATAGTGTGCCACAAGGCGGCCGGGATCGCCACGCAGACTTCCAGGGTCGGGCAGGCGGACATGGTCAGCGAGGTCAGGAATTATCTGTCGCGTGCGGGAGGCGGCGGGATGCCGTACGTCGGGGTCGTCCATCGTCTGGATCAGCCGGTGGAGGGGATTCTTGTACTGGCGAAGAACAAAAGGGCGGCGGCCGGGCTGAGCCGTCAGATCACCGAAGAACAGACGGAGAAATACTATTACGCGGTCGTCTGTGGACACGGATTTGAGAAGCAGGGAGATCTGGAAGACTATCTGCGAAAGGACGGCAGGACGAATACATCGGCTGTCGTGCCGCCGGAGGTGAAGGATGCAAAACGTGCGTTTCTGCATTATGAGATTCTGGCAGAGCGGGATATAGGGGAGGCAGCAGGAGCCGAATACGATCAGGAAGCGTGTGAAGGCAGAGGTGATGGCTGCGGGCCGGAGACCGGGGAATCTGCGGCAGACGGCTGTAAGCTTGCGCTTGCCAGGATCCGCCTGTACACCGGCAGGCATCATCAGATCCGTGTCCAGATGAGCCATGCGGGTATGAGTCTGCTGGGGGATCATAAATATGCTGATGAGGAGACGATCCGTGTCTCGAGACAGCTGCAGGTTAAGGAAGCGGCTCTGTGTGCATACCGGCTTTCGTTCCTGCATCCGGCGACCGGAAAACGGATGGAATTCCGGATCAGGCCGGAAGGGAAGAGCTTCCGGATACGGGAGTTTGAGCAGTATTTTGATCAGGATGCCTCCTAAGGGATATTCTGAATCACAGGATCGGGGTATAATGACCGCGAAATGAAACATAATAAAAGAAGGATACAGACCTAAGAAGCAGAGATACAAAATTCTGCTTCTTTTTAATGCGCATGAGCAGGGGAAGACGAAATACAGTGAAGAATATTAGGAAAGGTACGTGGGTATGGGAAAGGAAAGAAGCACACTATGGGATAATAAACTGATCCGGATGAGTATCATCTGTGTCGGAGTCTGGTTTTTCTTCCGCTGTCTCTTCACACTGGTAGCGCCTTTTATCCTGGCTTTTCTGATTATTACGCTGTGCTATCCATTGTTAGAGCGTATTCAGAAGCGGATTCCCGTCAAGAAGAAATTCCTGGCGATCGGGATCATCCTCCCGCTTTTCCTGCTGGTGGTGGCGCTTTTGTGGATCGTGGCGCTATTTAGCGGAAAGCAGTTGGAGGGGCTTCCGGCATTCTGCACGCAGGTAGGGCGGCAGTTGGAATTCTTCTTTCACAGATGCTGCGGCGGGCTGGACGGGAAGTTCGGCTGGGACGGGCAGCAGATCGAGACGTATCTGATCGAGCAGATGACGGTCGTCATGGAGAACGTGCAGATCCAGGTGGTGCCGCAGATCCTGTCTTCCTCCTATAATTGTTTCAAGGGAATCTTTGCGGCGGTCGGGTTTCTGGCGATCACGTGCATTGCCGCATTTTTATTGGAAAAAGAATACGCGGGACTGGTGGAAAAGTTAAAGAGATCCAGGGAACTGAGCCTTGTCTGGTCTGTGGTGGAGGGCGTCTTATCCTATATCATAACCTTTATCAAGGCACAGGGGGTGATCTTACTTATCATCAGTATTTTGTGCGGCGCGGTCCTGGGTATCGCGGGCATTCCCGGCGGCATCTTATTCGGGCTGCTGGCAGGGTTTCTGGATATGCTGCCTTTTATCGGTACGGGGATCGTACTGGTGCCGCTGTCTGCTTGGCAGCTGTTAAACGGACAGTATATGCGTATGGTGATATGTCTGGCGCTGTACGGCGTATGCATCGTGACAAGAGAGCTGTTAGAACCGAAGCTGATCGGCAAACAGATCGGTATCGCACCCGTGTTCATGCTGCTTGCCGTGTATGCGGGGATGAAGCTGTTCGGTGTGAGCGGGATCATCAAGGGGCCGCTGGCGCTCATTGTGATCTATGAGATATGGAAGAAGGATTGCAGTTCGCAGTGTGAGGATGCGCATTCCGTAGAAATATGATTCAGGTAAAAGGAGCCGGAGGATAAAGAGTGCGGCAGATTGACGAAACCGAAACGTTAGATTATGATAGGATAAGCAGCAGCTTACAATACAGGGATCTTATGGCGGTCGACGGGCCGGCGCAGGGCAGGGAATGTCAGAGAAACAGAATGAAAATCGGGTGGAAAAATTAAGCAGACAGAAGATTTGTAAAAGTATACTGGCGGTGTATTTTCTGATTATGTCGGTCGTCTATCCTTTGTATGCGCCGGGAGGATATCTGCGGATCGGCGAGGTCAAGTTTCTTTTCTTTCGGAATGTGACGCTTGTTATGCTTACGGCAGTAGGGGGCGTGATTGTGATATCGGCCGTAATACGCAGGGATAAGGACTGGATCTTGCGGCATTATCTTCAAATGTCGGTTACGGACTGGTTTGTATATGGTTACTGCCTGGTGGTGATGTTGTCCTATCTGTGTTCTCCTTATAAGCAGGATGCGTTGTGGGGAGCGGAAGGATGGTATATGGGTGTGATCAGCCAGATTACGTTTGTGTTTCTCTATTTTCTCTTCTCGCGGTACTTTTGCTGTAGTGATGCGGATCCATATCTGACAGAGGCTGATGCACAGCGGACACAGAATAAAAGTTCATGTGTGAGCAAATGGTTGGGCATCTGGCTTGCGGCATCGGCTGTCGTATTTTTGCTGGGTGTCTGTAACCGGTATTCTCTGTATCCCATTGCGATGGAGGGACAGACGGAGACATTTATCTCTACATTGGGGAATATCAACTGGTTCTGCGGATACTGGTCAGTAGCGGCGCCGGTCGGGATCATGCTTTACTGGTGCAGCGAAAAGGGCGTAAAGCGGGCAGCATTTGGCGCATACAGTTTCCTGGCGATGCTTTCCGGAGTGACGCAGGGAAGCAACAGCGCCTTCCTTGTTTTTCTGGCAATGCTTTTTGTACTGCTCTTTTTATCCTTGCAGAGCGACCGCAGATTATACCGTTTTCTGGAGCTGTGTATACTCTTTACCGCGGCCTGCCTGACGGCGCGGCTTATGAAGAAGCTGCCGGGAGTATCCTTTAATTATCACAACTATCATCCAGGGGAATGTTCGCTTATTACGGGCATATTGATCAGCAGTGAGATTATGGTATGGGCGTTCGTTATTTTATTGTGCTGTTATGTAGTACTCCGTGCTTTGGGAAGGCGTGGATATTTTCATATCGAGCGTCATAAGTGGCTGTGGTGCATGTTAACGGCAGCAGCCTGTCTGACAGCCTGTATCATTGTTTTTTTGATGATGCTGCAAGATGAAGTAATCCGCTTTCGGGAAGTGATGTCGATGGAAAGGGGCACCTATCTGGAGGTGGTCCTTGATGAAGACCTGGGAAATGGCAGGGGAGCCGCCTGGATGTGCAGTATGGATGCCTACCGGGAGATGGATCATATACATAAACTGGTCGGGATCGGACCGGATTGTTATGCGGATTATATTTATGATGTGGCGGAAATTGCGGAGAGAGTGGTGGATCGGTTTGGCGATCAACTAAGACTGACCAATGCCCATAATGAGTGGCTGACGGTACTCATTAATATGGGAACCTTGGGATTATTCTGCTATGCGGGGATTTTTGCGACGGCTTTTGTGCGGTTTATGAGGAGGGCGAAAAAACAGGCGTTGCTTTATGTCTGTGCGATGGCGATTTGTACCTATACGGCTCATAATATGGTCAGTTTTCAGCAGGCTCTGAATACCCCCTACGTATTTATGATTCTTGGGATCGGTGAGGGACTGGTCAGGGGATACAGGAAGGAAAAGAATCTGCTTAAGAACAGAGACGGTGAAGCGGGTGAGAACGGTTGAGTAATAAATTAAACAATAAAGGCAGCAGAAGAGGAAACGGCAGAGGATATCAGAGAAAAGGCCGGCCGGGGATCATTCGTGCAGATTCCGGGACGCTCAGGCATGTCATCGAGTATCTGCTTGCCGCAGTCTTGCTTGTCCTGTGTGTGGCAGTGCCGTTGTATGCTTCGGATGGGTATCATCAGATCGGAAATGCAAAGTTTGAGGCGTACCGTAAGATCATGCTTACAGGGTTCGGGGTGCTGCTTCCTCTGACAGCGGTCTATGTTATATGGCGGATTTTTGATCGTAAGGCTTCGAATGGAGATGGACAGAGGCCGAATATGCGGATTTCTGTTACGGATCTGTTTGTGATCGCCTACCTGGCGCTGACAGCGGTATCCGTTGTGGCAGGCGGGTTCTATGAGGATGCGCTCTGGGGAGCATACGGTTGGAATACGGGCTTCCTGTCGCAGCTTAGTTTTGTGCTGCTGTACTTCTACTTGTCCCGTTTTGGAAAGTATTACCGGGTGACGCTTGGCGTATTATGCCTGACGGCGGCGGTCGTATTCGGCATTGGGATCCTGCACAGGCTTATGATCGATCCCATCGGGTTTTACGACGGGCTGACCAATGAGCAGAAGGCGCAGTTTCTGTCTACACTTGGGCAGGCTACATGGTATGCGTCCTTTCTGATCGTGCTGCTGCCGGTGGGAATGGGTGTATTCCTCTATACCAGGCAGAGGAGATGGAGAGTACTTTCCGGTATTTATATGCTGATCGGATTTTGTACGTTGGTGACACAGAACAGTGACAGCGCTTATTTTGCGCTGGCGGGTATGCTGATCGTCTTTTTTATGGTATCCTGTGAAAAGAGGGAACTGCTGTGTCGGTTTACGGCAATGCTGGCGCTGTTCTTCGCGGCAGGAAAAATCATGTATCCTCTGATGCGGATGCGGCCGAATCCGGATCTGGAACCGGACTTTATCACGGCGCTTGTCTGGACGTCCCGGCTGACCTGGGGGATGCTTGTATTGTGTCTGCTTCTGACCTTGGCGCTGCACCATGCGGGACGCGGCAAGGGGGCTTACGGCAGGGAGCCCGGCGGAACCGGATCGGACGGCGGGTATTCGCAGGTTATGATCCGTCGGATCCGCATAGGAGTGCCAGGAGCCGTGGCGGTATTGATCATTGCAGTCGTGACTGTTATTTACCTGCAGAGTCATGGGAGGCTGCCGGAAATCATTGCAGATAAAGTGGCGGCAGTCGGTTATCTGAACTGGAGCGGTGACTGGGGTAACGGCAGGGGAAGGATCTGGGAATTTGCCGGAAGAGTGATCTTGCAGGAAAGTCTGCCGCACAGGATCTTCGGGGTGGGTCCCGACTGCTTTAACAGCTATGTGACCGCTTATCATGGCGAGGAAGCGGCTCTTTACTGGGGTAATAAGCTGCTCACCAACGCTCATAATGAGTGGCTGACTATGCTGATCAACGGTGGGATTCTCGGAGCGGCGGCTTACTTGGGTATCTTTGTGTCGGCAGCAGGGAGATTTATGCAAGGCAGAAGAAGAAATGATCTTCTGACCGGCATTACGGCGGCGATCGTGGCGTATATGTGTTATAATTTTTTCTGTTATCAGCAGGTGCTGTGTACGCCCTTTGTCTTTATGCTGATGGGAATGGGAGAGTATATTTTAAGAGATCAGAACAGATAAAGAAAAGCAGATAGAGGAGGAAACAGGGTAATGGAGACGAGGATCAGAGAAGTTTTAGGACAGTTTTTTCCGGGAGAGGAGATCGTGGCAGTCGGGCCCCACGGAAGCGGGCATATCAATCACACCTTTGCCGTGGAGACAGCAGGCGGGAAGAAGTATGTTCTGCAGAAGATCAATACCGACATCTTCAGGGATGTAGAGGGGCTGATGGAGAATGTGGTGAATGTGACTGCTTATCTGCGCAGGCAGATCGCGCAGGAGGGCGGCGATCCTGAGAGAGGAACGATGCGGGCGATCCCTGCCGCTGACGGGCAGTATTATTATGAAGATACGGAGGGCGGCTGTTGGCGGGTCTATCTGTTGATCGACAATGTGATATCTCTTGACCAGGCGGAGAATGAGGAAGCGCTGTATGCGAGCGGATTGGCTTTTGGCAGGTTCCAGGCTCAGCTGGCGGATTATCCGGCACAGACATTACATGAAACGATCCCTGATTTCCACAATACGCCGAAGCGCTATCAGGCCTTCGAGAAGGCGGTGGAGGAAGACTGCTGTCACAGGGTGGCGGCTGCGGCAGAAGAGATCGCGTTTATCAGAGCACGCAAGGCGGATACGGAGATACTCACAAACCTGCTTCAGGCCGGAGAGCTGCCGCTGCGGCTTACCCATAATGACACGAAGCTGAATAACGTCCTTCTGGATCCGGAGACCTATGAGGCGGTCTGCATCGTAGATTTCGACACGATTATGCCGGGACTGACGGCGTATGATTTTGGAGATGCGATTCGTTTCGGCGCCAACACGGCGGTGGAGGATGAGCCGGATACGAGTAAAGTTTCCCTGTCGCTGCCATTATATAAAGCTTATGTGAAGGGCTTTATGGAGGGTTGTGGCGGGCGCCTGACTGCCAGAGAGATAGAGACGCTGCCGGTGGGCGCGAAGACTATCACATTGGAGCAGGGGATTCGGTTCCTCACGGACTATCTGCAGGGGGACACGTATTACCAGACTTTCAGAGAGGGACAGAATCTGGACCGCTGCCGTACACAGCTGGCGCTTGTTGCGGATATGGAGCGGAAATGGGACCAGATGGTTATTATTTCGTAATTTTTTGCGGTTGACAAAACCCGATTCTGCGGCTAGAATGGATAAAAAGTTACAGCAGTGACTTTAGCGAAGTAAGAGCAGACGTGACGAAGAAGAGAATAGTACGGACAGGGAACGTAACAGAGAGAGGATTGATGGTGGAAGATCCTTACGGGAGTTGTTCGGAACCGGCCTCGGAGTCCTGTGTGAGGAGCACAGCGTAGCACCGGCGATAACGGTAGGAGAAGAGGAGCGTATATACGCTAATTAGGGTGGTACCGCCGAGATTTCGGTCCCTTTCGGGACGGAAGTCCCGGCGTTTTTTGTATTCTCAATTTTAAGGAAAGGACGAAGAAGAAATGGCTGACAAGAAATTAGTAGAAGCGATCACTTCCATGGAAGATGATTTCGCGCAGTGGTACACGGACGTGGTCAGGAAGGCGGAGCTTCTGGACTACACGAGCATCAAGGGATGTATGGTGTTTAAGCCTGCGGGCTATGCGATCTGGGAACTGATCCAGAAACAGATGGACGCCATGTTTAAGGAGACGGGCGTGCAGAACGTTTATCTGCCTATGTTCATCTCGGAAAGCCTTCTGAATAAGGAGAAGGATCATGTGGAGGGCTTTGCGCCCGAGGTGGCATGGGTGACACATGGCGGTATGCAGCCACTGCAGGAGAGATTGTGTGTAAGACCCACGTCGGAGACACTTTTCTGTGATTACTACAGAAACGTAGTGCAGTCCTACCGTGATCTTCCCCAGGTATGTAATCAGTGGTGCTCGGTCGTGCGTTGGGAGAAGGAGACGAGACCTTTCCTGCGCAGTCGTGAGTTCTTGTGGCAGGAGGGACACACCGCCCATGCGACGGCCGAGGAGGCGGAGGAGAGAACGGTACAGATGCTGAATGTATACGCCGATTTCTGCGAGCAGGTGCTGGCGATTCCCGTGATCAAGGGTCAGAAGACGGAGAAAGAGAAATTTGCAGGCGCTACGGCGACCTATACCATTGAGGCGCTGATGCATGACGGTAAGGCGCTGCAGTCAGGAACCAGCCATAACTTTGGCGACGGTTTCGCGAAGGCTTTCGGCATCCAGTTTACGGATAAGGACAATACGTTAAAATATGTGCATCAGACGTCCTGGGGCGCTTCTACCCGCCTGATCGGTGCGCTCATCATGGTACACGGGGATAATTCCGGCCTGGTACTGCCTCCCCGGATCGCGCCTGTGCAGATCATGATCATACCCATCCAGCAGAAAAAGGAAGGCGTGCTGGATAAGGCATATGAGCTGCGGGACAGACTGCGTGATTTCCGCGTGAAGGTGGACGATGCGGACAAGAGCCCCGGCTGGAAGTTCTCCGAGCAGGAGATGCGCGGGATTCCTATCCGTGTGGAGATCGGGCCTAAGGATATCGAGGCCAATAAGTGCGTGATCTGCCGTCGTGATACGAGGGAGAAGATCGAGGTATCTCTGGATGAGCTGGAGATGAAGGCAGGAGAGATCCTGGAGAAGATGCAGACTGAAATGCTTGAGCGCGCCCGTGCGCACAGAGATTCCCATACCTATACGGCAAAAAATATGGAAGAATTCCGCAGGCTGTTCACGGAGAAATCCGGTTTCGTGAAGGCGATGTGGTGCGGGGATCAGGCATGCGAGGATAAGATCAAGGAGGAGCTTGCCGTTACCAGTCGTTGTATGCCCTTCGAGCAGGAGACGATCGGGGACGTGTGCGTTTGCTGCGGCAGGCCTGCGAAGAAGATGGTCTATTGGGGGAGAGCGTACTAGGTAAGTCATGCCAAGGGTTTGTATTTTTCCATAAGTTGGATTAAAATGATATAAGTTTCTTCTTTTTGTATAAAATATAGAGTAAAGGGGTTGAAGTGGAAATGAATGTTTTGGTGATCAACTGCGGTTCTTCTTCGCTAAAGTATCAGCTGATCAACAGCGATTCGGAAGAAGTACTGGCAAAAGGGTTATGTGAGAGGATCGGGATTGACGGGAGTGCGATCGTCCATCAGCCTGCAGGCGGTGAGAAGGTTAAGAGTGAGACAGACATGCCGAATCACACGAAGGCGGTGCAGCTGGTGATCGAGAAGCTGACGGATCCGCAGGTGGGAGTGATCGCTTCTCTGGATGAGATCGATGCGGTGGGGCACCGTATCGTACATGGCGGCGAGAAGTTTGCCACTTCGGTGGTGCTTACAAAGGAGGTCCTGGAGGCGATCGAGCAATGCAACGATCTGGCGCCGCTGCACAATCCGGCGAATCTGATCGGGATCAATTCCTGCCGGGAGATCATGCCGAATGTGCCGATGGTGGGCGTGTTCGATACGGCATTCCATCAGACGATGCCGAAGAAGGCATATCTGTATGGTCTGCCATTAGAGTATTACGAGAAATATAAGGTGCGCCGTTACGGCTTCCACGGCACCAGCCACGATTTTGTTTCCAAGCGGGCTGCCGAGCTGCTTGGCAGGGATATCAAGGATCTGAAGATCATCGTATGCCATCTGGGCAACGGCGCTTCCGTGTCCGCGGTGCAGTATGGAAAGTCCGTGGATACCTCCATGGGCCTGACCCCGCTTGAGGGTCTGATCATGGGCACCAGGTCCGGCGATCTGGACCCGGCGATCGTCACTTTCATTGCACAGAAAGAGGGTATCAGCGCGGAAGAAGTGATAGGTATCTGCAACAAGAAGTCCGGTGTGCTGGGCTTATCCGGCGGTGTTTCCAGTGATTTCCGCGATCTGGGCGAGGCGGCGCAGGCAGGCAATGAGGCGGCGCAGACGGCATTGGAGACTTACGGGTATCGTGTGGGAAAATATATCGGCGCATATGTGGCGGCCATGAACGGCGTGGATGCGATCGTGTTTACGGCCGGTGTGGGAGAAAACAATGCCCAGGCCAGGGCGGAGATCGGTAAATATATCGGTTATCTGGGAACGAACATCGATCCCGAGAAGAACAAGCTGCGCGGGGAAGAGGTGATCCTGTCCGATGAAGGGGCAAAGGTTACCGTGATGGTGATTCCCACCAACGAAGAGCTGGCGATCGCAAGGGAGACCGTGCGTCTGGTGCAACAGGGAAATATGTGCTGTGCGTATGCCTGAACCTTCAGGCTGCGCAGGAACGAGGGAGCATATGGGAAGACGGAGAAAAAAGAAGAAAGGCACCGGGAAAATTGTTTTCCTAAGCCTTTTGATAGGAATATGCCTTGTGATACTGGCCGGTCTGGTAAGCGGCGCTTTCCGGACGGACAGGATAACGGACAAAGTAAAGTCTGCGGTGACTAAGAAAGTGACGGAAACGGTCATGGAGCAGGCCATCCAGAAGGCATTGGAAAGCTCCGGCGATTCCCAGGCTGCCGGGAAAGCGAAGGAAATCGTAGGAAATATGGAGGAATCGGATAAGAAAGAGGCGGAGGCGATCATCGAAAAATATGCCGATAGCGAGACCTTGTCCGATTGTCTGGAGATCGTGGGAGACGGGATCGACAGCGAGTCTATTGCAGAGGTTCAGCAGTATCTTGAGCAGAGCGTTTCCGATGAGGACATCCGGAAACTGCAGGAATTGTACGAGAAATACGGCGGAGCCATGCCGTAGGAAATTATTTATTTTTCATATTCTGGTGGAGAGGGGTTACCGCAAAGTATGCGGGGCCCTTCTTTTTGTGCGGCGTGAAAGTTGATAACGAATAAAATCGATGAATATAGTTTGAAAAATAAAAAGGTTGACAGACGTATACCTTAGGTGTAAAATGCGTCTATAAAGGTAAACGATTGTATACCAAAATTTGGAAAGCTATATCCGGTGGTTTCAGGAGGGAGGACACTTATGGTCAGTTTATCGGACGGAGAATGGAAGATCATGAACAGGCTGTGGGAGAGCGGCGGGAGTACGATCACTGAGCTGACGGCTCATTTAGAGAAAGAGACGGGATGGGATAAGCATAGCGTCATCACGATGCTGGGGCGGATGGAGAAGAAGGAGGCCGTGGCGCACGGGCAGGGCGGCAGGGCCAAGATATTCTATCCACTGGTGTCCAGAGAGGAAGTTTCCATGCAGGAGACACGGGGCTTTCTGCAAAAGGTGTACCGGGGCAGTCTGGGTATGATGGTGAACGCCATGGTGGCGGATCAGGCGCTTTCGGAGCAGGAGATCCAGGAGTTGTACGATATTTTGGAGCAGGCACGGAAGAAGGGATAGGTTTATGAAAGAAATCATTATTACGTCTTCGGTTTTGATTCTATGTATTATGCTGATCAGGCACTTTTTTAAGGGCAGGATCAGTAACAGGCTGCAGTATGCACTGTGGCTGCTGGTGGCGATACGGCTCATCGTTCCGGTGTCCGCGCAGCTTTATCTTTCACTGGGAGATATAGATGCGTTCCGTATTATGGATCTGGTGAAAAAGCTGGAGGGAGATTTCGGGGATATCGCGGAACGCCTGGAGCAGCCGGTCAGCTTCACGTTGAATATGAACTCCCCGGCTGCCCGGCAGATCGCGGAGGGGATGATGGGAGAAGATATGACATATGTGGGCGGGGCGGACGGGCCGACGAGTATCTTCTTGGCGGGGTCTGTCGGGTTTACGTGGTTGGATGTCCTGCGGTGGATCTGGTTTGGCGGTATGGGTGTCATGGCGGTGTGGATGACAGCCGTCAATCTGCGGTTTCGACGTAGGCTGCGCAGAGAGCGTCGTGAGTTTTCAGTGCCGGAAGAATTGACGGGCAGGCTGCATCCGAAGGTGACGGCAAGTCTTCGCAAGGTCAGGGTCTATACGGTGGAGGGGCTGGTGTCTCCCTGTCTGTACGGAATACCGGGGCTGGAGGCCGTCTATCTGCCGGAGGCTGTTACACAGGAGGAGAACAGACTCCGGCATGTGCTCACCCATGAGATCTGTCACAGAAGGCACGGCGACGGATTCTGGTCGCTGCTGCGCAGTCTGCTCCTGCTGTGCTACTGGTTCCATCCGTTCGTATGGATGGCGGCAGTTTTGTCGAAGAGAGATTGTGAGCTTGCCTGCGACGAGGGGGCGCTTCTGTTTCTTGGTGAGCAGGAACGGATCGGTTATGGGGAGACGCTGCTTTCTATCATTATCGGCAGGGGCAGGTTCTCGGATCTTGCCTGCACGGCGACTACCATGACCGGATCGGGCAGGAGTATCAAAGAGCGGATCCGCTGTATTGCAACGAAGCCCAGGGTACTCGGTGCGGCGGTGGCGGCAGTGGTTGTTCTGATCACAATAGCGTCGGTGCTTGTCTTTACGAAGAGCCCTCAGTTTAACGGCGGCGTATGGGACAGCGGGACGATCTATGTGATGACGGAGGATAAACGGATCATGCTGCCGGATTCCATAGCCGGGATCAGCGGATATACGAGCGAGGAAGGAGACCATAAGAATCTGATCGTTTATCAGGTTGCTTCCGACCAGGAAGTGGGCAGGTTCTGCACGGTTTCCTACGAGGAAGCGACGGCGCTTGTGGATGCGGGCAGGTCAGTGGTGCCGCTGGGTTCTTACGGAAAGAACGGGCAGCTTCGGGCGTATATGGGTCTTGCGGTGGAAGAGGTGACGCAGCATGACTATATTCCCGTGGAAGAGGATATTGAGGGGATAGAGCGAACGCCACAAACAGAGGAAGGGCATGAAAGCACTACAAAGCGTAGTGCGAAGGATCCTTTCGCCTTTGACGGAAAAACCGAGTGGAAAGAAGATGAGACCTATGAGAGCGCAAAAAAGCCATTTGCCTTTGACGGGAAAAATGAATGGGGCATAGAGGAGCCGCAGCAGGTTGAACAGGAAACGGAAGGTGTGCAAGGCGGTGTGCCGGGAACGGACAACAATAACGAGGGATCGACCATTTACATCATACCGGATGAGATGGCTGATCCGGATACGGCGCAAGAGGAGTCGGCAACCTATCTGCCGGAGGAATCGACGGCCGAAGCGGACGGTTCTACAGTCTATCTGCCGGATGAGGAGATCACAGTGACGTACATTCCGTATGAGATGGATCTTGTGGACTGTTACATTTATCTGACGGCGGACTATTCCGGGGTAAAAGACAGGGATCTGGAAGAGATGCGCTATATTGATAACGAGCTTAAGGCTGCTGCCGGGGCGGTGATCGTGACCAATATCAACCGGGATATCACGGAGAAGACCTTTGAGACGCTGGCAGAGCATAAGACACAGTACCTGGGCGACGCCTCGACGGTGGTGGCTCTGGTGAGCGCGCTGCCGTTTCCGGAGGGAGTCTCCTACGGAGGAACAAAACTGAGCACCGGCGATTCGCAGAAGAAGTCTCTGCGCATCGTATGTGATCTGGCAGCAGGGGATTGTGATATAGAACATATAAATCGTGATGTGCTGCGCTTTGACGGGGTAATGCTTTTTGCCACGATCGAGAATCTGGAAGAGTGTGTTTTCGCATTGACAGGTGAGGATGGCACTTTGACGGGCGAGGTGGTATATGACAGAACGGAACTGACAGAGTGGATCGGTGTGGACAATCTGTGGAAGGATCTGGACAGGGAGGAGCTGCAGGCGTGGCTTAAGGAGCTGCACCAACGTGTGATCAGGAATCTGTATTGGACGCTTGATTAAAAAAATAAAAAAAATTTAAGATTTATGAAACTATTTCTTAACTTGTAGACTCTAATATATAGTAAAATACATGATAAATGTGTAAAATGTCTCTTTTAGAGAAACTTTAAAGATTTCTCTGGTACGATAAGACAAAACGGAATCATTCAGGGGAGACATTTTTCAGATTGTCAGAATTAAGTTATATAAAGGCTGAGAACGAGATACAAAAGAGGGGAAGCAAGTGGGTCAGGTGCAGAGAAGACAGCAGCAGGATATCGAACTTTGGGAACTGTACGAAGAGGAAGAGTGGGAAGCCGGACAAGGCGGACGAAGACGAGATACCGGGAGGCACAATGGCAGAAGCGGCCGGGACAGAGAACGTACGGAGGCAAGACGCCGTGCGGAAGCCGATAGAAATGCCGGAAGAGCAGAACGCACTGTCCGCTCTGATGGGGAATACAGCAGAGACGGGCGGCGAGCAGCACGTTCCGATGACAGCATAAGGCTGTATACACTGGAGCAGGATGCAGTAAGGCGGGGAAGCAGGAATACCAAAGCGGCAGACAGGCGTGCTGCCGATGCCGGAAGAAGGACGGGGGATGCGAGACAGTCCGCAGGCGCAGGAAGTCGCGCCGCCAGTGTCGGGAGGCGTACTGAGGGTCCTGCGCGCCGGCCTCAGAAAGCAGCCGGAACGCGGCAGGCGGTACGGACGAAAGATACTTCCGAGATAAGCTTTATTGGAAGAGAACCGCAGACCGTATACAGGGGCAGTGCCCGTCCGGTGCAGTCTATCAGGCGCCGGCGTGCAAGGCGCAGGAAAGAACTTGTCAGCAAGCTTATGGTCGCGTTACTTCTGGTATCGTGTCTTGTCATGATTTATTTTATAACCGGGCAGATATACCAAATGATACATCGGAAGGCAGAGGAAAAGCAGCTTCCTGTAGTATCGGAACAGTCATTCGGCGAGGAGACCAGTGCAGACGGGATCGCACAGCCGGAAATGATACAGGATTTTCTGGAGATCAACGAATATTCCAGGCCGGGCGATAAACTGAACCGGATCAACAATATTTTCGTCCATTATACGGCGAATCCCGGTACCTCGGCAGCACAGAACCGAAGCTATTTCTCGAATCTGGCTCAGACACATGAGCGGTCGGCCAGCGCCCATCTGATCATCGGTTATGAGGGAGAACTGATCCAGTGCATTCCCTTCGACGAACAGGCATATGCGGTGATGACCAGGAACGAGGATTCCATATCGATCGAGTGCTGTTACCTGTCTGACGACGGTTCCTTCACGCAGGAGACCTATGATACCCTGATACATACGCTGGCATGGCTGTTGGACAAATATGATCTCTCGACGGAAGATATCCTGAGGCATTACGACTGCGGTGGGAAGCTCTGCCCCCTGTATTATGCGGAGAATGAGGAGGCATGGGATCAGCTGCGCCAGGATGTGGCGGCGTATCTTGCGCAGGCGAAGCAGGAGACGATGTAAGCGTACGTGAAAAGAAACAAAGAGGACACTGTGGAGATGAGCGGTCTCCATTGTGTCCCATTCTTTTTACAGACATAACAAAAAGCGGGTGATGGGAATCGAACCCACGTATCCAGCTTGGAAGGCTGGTGTTCTACCATTGAACTACACCCGCATGATCTTATCTTTTTAATTTTCTTACGAACAGATTATATCCTATCATAAGAATTTTCAAAAGTCAATTCCATAATTATAAACTGTACATTTCTCACAAAATATATGTAAATTCATCGCGAAATTTGAAAAAAACATAGAAAGACAGGCATTACAATGATACAATAGAACTATTAAGAAGGTTTATGTCAAAGGCTGACATGGAGCGCAGATCTCAGAAAGGTTCTATCAACGTAACAGGGGAAAGGCGGTGCAGGACATATGGATGTTGGAAGACGGCATATTCTGATCGTGGATGATAATCCGGTTGAACTTAAGACGCTTCGCTATTATCTGCAGGAGAAATATAAAGTAACGCTGACCAGCTCCGGGAAGGCGGCGGTGGATTTCCTGACGAAATATACGCCGGATCTGATCCTTCTGGACTATTTGATGCCCGTGCATAACGGGGCGGCTGTTTTGAAGGAGATCCGCAGCAGAGTGGAGACGAAGAACATTCCGGTCTTCTTCCTGACAGGACAGACAGATGCGGATACGATCAGCGAGTGTCTGGCGCTGCATCCGGCGGGGTATCTTGTGAAGCCGGTGGCGAAGGCGGCTCTGCTCGCGAAGATGGAGGAAGTGCTGGGATGAAGGGGATTGATATCGCTGTCGGTCTTGCATATGTCGGGGAGGATGAAGAGCTGTACCGGGCGGTTCTGACGGACTATGCGGATTATATCGAGGAACAGGCACAGGCGATAGAGCGGGCTCTGGCGGCGGAGGATACAGAGACTTTTGTCATAGAAGTGCATTCTCTGAAAAGCACATCCCGTACCGTCGGAGCGCAGGCGCTGTCCGATCAGGCAAAAGAGCTGGAGGAGCACGGCAAAAGATGTGAGTGGGAGCAGATTCGCGTAAAGACGCCCGGTATGCTGAAAGCATACAGGGAGTTATATCCTGTGATCACGGCGTATTGCGCCGGCAGTGCAGGCGGTCACTGAAGACTTGGCAGGGACGAAAGCGAGATTTCTAATGTCATTGACTATATATGGATTTAAGAAGGCATAGAATTTATGGAGAAAGCATATAAACTGGAATTTGCCGGAGAGCGGACGGGGAGTCTGTACGTGAACTGCTGCGGGCTTTCCCGGACGGAGGGGCTGCACAGTTTCGGTCCGGCGCTGAAACCGCATTATCTGGTGCATTACATATTGAGCGGAAAGGGAAGATTTTCCATCGGGGGTGAAGAATATCCGTTGGAAGCAGGATACGGTTTTCTGATCACACCCGATGAACTGGCATTCTATCAGGCAGACGAAAGCGATCCGTGGACTTATGTGTGGGTAGGCTTCAGCGGTACCCAGGCGGCGGAATATGTGAGGAATATCGGGTTGTCTGTGAGACAGCCCGTTTTTCGGTCGGAGGACTCGCAGCAGCTGTATCAGATCGTAAAGGATATGATGGAGCACAATACTTTCGGGCTTTCCAATGATCTGAGGCGTAACGGGCAGTTAGGCATTTTCCTGTCCGTTATTGCGGAGGGAGCCAGGGTGGAGGAGAAGAATGAGACCGACAGGGCCAATACTTATGTCCGCAAGGCGGTTTCCTTTATCCAGAGTAACTACTGTAATTCCATTAAGGTGACGGATGTGGCGAAGTATGTGTGTATCAACAGAAGTTATCTGTATACGCTTTTTCAGAATTCCATGGGCATGTCGCCCCAGCAGTTTCTGACGGCATTCCGCATCACCAAGGCGACGGAACTGCTGCAGCTGACCTCGCTTCCGATCGAGAGCATTGCCCTCTCCTGCGGCTATCATGATCCGCTGGTATTTACCAAGGCCTTCCGGCAGATGAAGAAGATGTCTCCCACAGCCTATCGTAAGGAGATGCAGAAGGGGGAGACGAGACGCAATAAGGCCTATCTGAAAGAGGTGGAAGACTTTATCAACCAGATCAACAGCCTCAAGTGATCTTCATGGAATGGCGGGATCACCTTTGCAACATTTTGACAGGTTTGTGTAACAAAGGGATATTTAATTTGTGGCCGCTTTTTTATATGATAACAATAAGTTCATAACATATTTACAGAAGGTAAGGAACGGTTAAGACAACAGGGTGAACGGCTGCATGTAACGGGCGATCCCGGGGCTGTGCGGTTACAAGTCAGGGAAGCAGGAGAAGGAGGAAATCTTAAATGAAAGAAGCGGTATTGAAGAAATTCGGGGAGCTGTATGGGGATACGCAGGGCGTCAATGTCTATTTTGCGCCGGGCCGTGTGAATCTGATCGGAGAACATACGGACTACAACGGGGGGCATGTTTTTCCCTGCGCATTGACGATCGGTACTTATGTGGCCGCCCGCAAGAGAGCGGACAGGAAATTAACCTTTTATTCCATGAATTTTGACAGGTTAGGGGTCGTGGAAGGCAGTCTGGACGACCTGACGCCGTCTAAGGAAGCGGAGTGGACCAATTACCCGAAGGGTGTTATGTGGGCCTTTGCGGGAAGAGGCATGGAGATGGACTGCGGACTGGATATCGTGCTGTACGGCAATATCCCCAACGGTTCCGGGTTATCGTCCTCCGCGTCTTTGGAGGTGGTGACCGGTTATGTGCTGAAGGATCTGTACGGATTTGACGTGACGAATGTGGATCTGGCGAAGATCGGCCAGTATTCGGAGAACAATTTCAACGGTATGAACTGCGGTATCATGGATCAGTTCGCGTCCGCCATGGGTAAGAAAGACAATGCCATTTTCCTGGATACGGCAGATCTGTCTTATGAATACGCGCCGCTTGTACTGGACGGCGCGAAGATCGTGGTGACCAACAGTAATGTAAAGCATTCTCTGGTAAATTCGGCTTACAATGAGAGAAGAAGCGAGTGCGAGAAAGCGCTGGAGGAGCTGCAGACAGTGGTGGATATCAAGGGCCTGGGCGATCTGACCGAGGAACAGTTTGAAGCTCACAAGGACGCGATTGGGAGCGAGGTGCGCGTGAAGAGAGCGAAACACGCGGTCTATGAGAACCAGAGGACGATCCGTGCGGTGGCAGCGTTGAAGAACAACGATCTGAAGCTGTTCGGCGAGCTGATGAATGCTTCGCATGTATCCCTGCGTGACGACTATGCGGTATCCTGTGAGGAGATCGACGTACTGGTGGAAGAGGCATGGAAGGTGGACGGCGTGATCGGTTCCCGCATCACGGGCGGCGGTTTCGGCGGCTGTACCGTCAGCATCGTGCGCGATGAGGCGGTGGATACCTTTAAGGAGAAGGTCGGCGCGGCGTATCAGGAACGTGTGGGTAAGAAGGCTGACTTCTATGTGGTGGAGATCGGAGACGGGCCGCGCAGGTTGTAGGCAGCGGAAACAGTACGCTTAAGGCGAGGAGAGGCAGGGAAAGATGATACAGACTAATATTAGAAAACTGGTACAGTATGGGCTGCAGACCGGCCTGATCACGGAGGCGGATAAGATCTACACGACCAACAGGCTTCTGGAATTATTTCAGCTGGATGAACTGGAAGACTGCAGTGAAGAAGTGAACATGAGCGAGGAGGAACTGGAAACGGTGCTGGCGCAGATGATGGACTATGCTTACGAGCAGGGCATCATGACGGAGAACAGTATCGTATACCGGGATCTGTTTGACACGAAGATCATGAGTATGCTGGTGCCCAGGCCCAGCGAGGTGATCGCCGCGTTTGAGGCCAGATATGAGAAAAGCCCGGTGGAGGCGACGGAGTATTTCTATAAGCTGAGTCAGGATACGGATTATATCAGAAGATATCGGATCAGGAAGGATCAGAAATGGATCGCGCCCACGAAATACGGGGATCTGGATATCACCATCAATCTGTCCAAGCCGGAGAAGGATCCCAAGGCCATCGCGGCGGCCAAGACCGCGAAGCAGAGCGGCTACCCGAAATGTCTGCTCTGTATGGAAAACGAAGGCTATGCGGGGCGTGTAAACCATCCGGCAAGGCAGAACCATAGAGTGATCCCGGTGGTGATCAACGGCAGCCGCTGGGGATTCCAGTATTCTCCTTATGTATATTACAACGAGCACTGTATCGTGTTTAATTCGCAGCATATACCGATGAAGATCGAGCACGACACTTTCTGCAAGCTGTTTGATTTCGTGAAGCAGTTCCCGCACTATTTCGTGGGTTCCAACGCGGATCTTCCGATCGTGGGCGGTTCTATCTTAAGCCATGACCACTTCCAGGGCGGACATTATGAGTTTGCCATGGCCAGGGCACAGGTGGAGAGAAGCTTTACGATCAGGGGATTCGAGGATGTGGAGGCCGGGATCGTGAACTGGCCCATGTCCGTGATCCGGATCTCGGCTGCGGACTCCGACAGGCTGGTGGCGCTGGCGGATGTGATCCTGAATGCCTGGAGAGGCTACAGCGACGAGGCGGCGTTTATCTTCGCCGAGACCGACGGGGAACCGCACAATACGATCACACCGATCGCCCGCAAAAGAGGAGAGAAGTTCGAGCTGGATCTGGTGCTGCGCAACAACATCACGACGAAGGAGCATCCGCTTGGCGTCTATCATCCCCATGCGAACCTGCACCATATCAAGAAGGAAAACATCGGCCTGATCGAAGTGATGGGTCTGGCCGTACTGCCTGCCAGATTGAAGGACGAGATGGAGAAGCTGGCGGAGGCAATTCTTTCCGGGGCGGACCTGCGGAAGGATGAACTGTTGGAGAAACATGCCGACTGGGTGGAGGAATTTCTGCCCCGATATCCGCAGATCAGTAAGGATACGGTAATGGATATCATCCATAAAGAGATCGGTATCGTGTTCATGCAGGTGCTGGAGGATTCCGGTGTTTATAAGAGGGATGCGCAGGGACAGGCGGCATTTGACAGATTTATTGCATCACTGAATTAACCAGAAGAAATGAGGCGGAATCAGAAGATTCCGCCTTTTAGACATGCAGCCATACAGCGGCATGTAGATCAGTATTGGCAGCAGAAAGGTGGTAACTATATTTTTGGGGATTAATCTGCCAACCTGTTAGAAATGCAATATCAGGTACAAATTGCGTATTTTGTAAAGGAAGGTACGGTTTATGGGCTCAGGCCGAGGTCTAACATGTTTTGCACGAAACTGTCGCATACTTTCTGCTGACAGGGATTCAACTGTTGATACTTGGACATATGATCCAGATATTTTTTAAGGTGAAACTTGTTGTCGGCCAATAATAAATCTGTATTAAGACGCTCTTCGGCAAGATACAAGATATAGTCTGCAGAGACATGAAAGAAACGTGATAGATCGCATATAAGGATGGCGTCCGGAATGGAGATTCCGCATTCAATCTTACTTAAGGTAGACTGGTTGAGATTCAATATCCTTGCCAATGCCTGCTGTGATAACCTTTTTTCTAATCGTAGTTGTTTTATTCTTGTTTTCATTTTCTTACCCTCCTATTATTGTAGGTTAGTTTTTAGAAAGAAATATTCTGATTACTTATAAGGGTATTCTGTAAAGAATAATTTAAAGAAAGAAATCACAAATGGTAGTAAGAAAGAAGATTATAAGTACAATATATTGTATTGTTTTGGAAAAGAGAGTGGCTTATTCCTGTCAACTGACGCTCTGACATGGAAGAAAGCTGTAAGGAGGCATGGCTGCAAAATGACGGAATCATATGTGTGCATCGACCTGGAGACTACCGGGCTTGACCCCAAAAGGGATAAGATCATTGAAATTGGCGTTGTTAAGGTGGAGCGAAATAAGGTAGTCAGGGAATGGGAAACTTATGTGAATCCGAATCGTAAACTGGAGGAACGGATCGTTGAACTGACAGGCATTCAGGATGAGCAGTTGTCGAAGGCGCCAAAGATCGGAGAGGTGCTGCCGGCTCTTTTTGAGATGTTGGGGAATGATGTCCTGTTGGGACATAGGATCATGTTTGACTACTCTTTCATAAAAAAAGCAGCAGTCGACCATAAACTGTCATTTGAGAGAAGCGGGATTGATACACTGAAGATTGCCCGCAAGTATCTGACGGATTTGGAGAGCCGCGGACTCGGGTATCTGTGTGGGTATTACGGAATCTGTCATAAGGCTCACAGGGCACTTGAGGATGCAAGGGCCACAGTGGAATTGTATCGGAAGCTGACAGAATCTTTTTATGAAAAAGAGCTGACGGAAGGAGGTCCTGATCATCTGTTCCGGCCCAGACCTCTGTGCTATCATGTGAAAAGGGATACGCCGATCACCGTATCCCAGAAAGAACAGTTATATAAATTGATGGACAGGCATAAACTGATATTAGATGTTGATATTGCCGAATTGACCAGAAGCGAAGCTAGTCGTCAGATCGATCGGCTTCTTGCAGTATACGGAAGATAGAACTCTGCATCGCAGAATTAAGAACTTCTGCGACAGGATAAAGGCTGCCGATCTTTTCAGGAGTGCCCTTCTCCTTGTAGATCTGGCATAACAGGCGGTAGGTACTGCTAATGTCAGTACCTGTGGAGACGGAGAACTCCAGCATTTGACAAGCCTTATTGATATAGCCCGCGTCATAAAGCGCCTGTGCCCATTGCTGCAGCGTACGAACAAGAAGTGTATAGTTTTGATCATATCCGGACAGGAGATCGATATTGGGAGCCCCGTAGCGCAGTTTCAATTCCGTGTTGCTGATGCCTGTAAAATTGACAATGGGAAGATCCTTCAGGGTCAGAATGATATGTTTGTAGTCATCGACCTTGGGAATTTCCTCGAGGAGAGTCATGGGAAACTGCTCTATAGGAATATGGATGTAATCCAGATCTTCGAGGGATTTGCGCCGGGTGTTGTTTGCTTCCCGTTCTCTTGCCCAGAAATCCTGTTCAATGGAAGCCTGCGTTCTTTTATTCTTACGGATATTGACAGCGATGGCTATGGAAAGCGTGGCAACACTTGCAAAAAACACTAAATTCATATATAATATCCTTTCAGTAAACTTATAAGATGCGAGAACTGTCGGTTGACAGACAGTGTATTGTGTGGGAAGGGGTGCCTTATGATTAATCGTAAAACCAGGAAGATTATATCTTCCATTATTATTGTTGTTATTGTGCTGGCAATGGTCATTCCGATTTTTGTAACAGCGTTGTGAGGCGGTTTATGACACAGTAGTGTGGATCCCATTCTTAAATTACTGCGTTTTATTTTAACATATATTTTAAGTTGAGGCAATTTATTCCCGCGGGCAAGAAGCCAGATGCCGTGAATAGTAACTGGAAAGGCGAGGTTATCTTATGAAAAGAATGTCGGTCGCAATTTTGGCGATGTTGGGGGTACTGTTGAGTTTCGGTACACCGGTATATGCGAAGGAGACAAAAATCGAATCCGGTATCTATGTAGATGATATCAATTTGTCAGGCATGACAACGGAAGAAGCCAGGCAGAAGATCATATCTTATGTGGAATCCTTTGGCGATGCACAGATCACACTGCATGCTGTTGATGATGGAGCGATCACTGTGACAGCTTCAGAATTAGGCTTAAAATGGGGGAATGAGGAAATCCTGGAGGAGGCGGCCGGCTTTGGACGGGACGGCGATATTTTACAGTGTTACAAGGAACTGAAAGACCTGGAATATCAGAACAAAGTATATAATGTGAGCTTTGATTTTGATAAGGGTAAGATCCGTTCCCTGATCGAGGAGAACAGTGAACAGTATAACCAGGAAGCGGTAAATGCTTCCCTGACTAAGACCGAATCCGGTTTCCAGATCACAGAGGGGCAGCCGGGGATCGTGGTCGATACGGCGGCGTCTGTGGATGCGGTCTATGATTATCTGCTCAGTGAATGGAATGGTGCGGCGTGCGATATCAACCTAGTCGTTGCCGTGGATGAGCCGGCAGGCACTGCGGAAGAACTGGCGAAGGTGAAGGATGTGCTTGGCACTTTTACGACCAGTTATTCGTCGTCCGGTGGATCTAGGAGCGCGAATGTGGCGAATGGGTGCAGTCTGATCAACGGCACCACCTTGTATCCGGGGGAGGAATTTTCCTGCTATGAGGCGGTATCTCCCTTTTCGGAGGCAAACGGTTATTATATGGCGGCTTCTTATCTGAGCGGTCAGGTCGTGGACAGTCTGGGCGGCGGGATCTGCCAGGTTTCCACTACCTTATATAATGCGGTCCTGTTGTCTGAACTGGAAGTGACGGAGCGGTATAATCACTCGATGATTGTTACTTATGTGGATCCTTCCGCAGATGCGGCGATCGCAGAGTCTTCGGGGAAGGATTTCAAGTTTAAGAATAATACGGAAAGTCCGATCTATATAGAAGGGATCACGACGCCCGATAAGCATATCACGTTTACGATCTACGGTGCGGAGACGAGAGATCCCGGCAGGGAAGTGAGCTACGAGAGTGTTGTACTGGAACGGATCGCGCCGGATACAGAGGTGATCTATACGGATGCTTCACGTCCGGTAGGCTATTGCTCCGTGCAGTCGGCGCATATCGGATATAAGGCACAGCTGTGGAAGATAGTGCGTGAGAACGGTGTGGAAGTGAGCAGGGAGCAGATCAACAGCAGCTCCTATATGAAGGCTCCGAGAAGCGCTACGGTAGGGATCGCTACTGAGGATGAGGGGGCGTACAATGCTATTATGGCCGCAGTGGCGACCAACAGTGTGGATCAGGTGAAGGCAGTGGCAGGCGCTTATAAGGCGGCAGCAGAAGCAGCGGCGGCACAAGCGGCAGCAGCACAGGCCGCGGCAGAAGGGCAGGCACAGCCGCCGGCAGATGCGGGAGCGCCGCCGGCGCCGGAAGCACAGCCTCCGCAACCCCAGGAGGGGGCGCCCGCGCAGTAGAGGGCGGATTTGTCAGAAAGACCTTGACTTTCCTGGTATGGATGGTTATGTGGTTCGTCAGGCGGCAGGCAGTACATGATGAGGGCTTACAGTTGAAATAGTGCAGGATACATTTGCGTCCCGCCGGAGGCGACATGGAATATGCAAATACTGCAGGAAACAGACAGGCGTAAAATGATGAGACATGGTAAAATTTCGGAGAACGTATTGAAGCGTTCTGTCTTAAAATACATCAAGACGCATAGGGATGAAGTGGTAAGTGGCGCAGCTGTAGGGGAAGACTGCGCCATTTTATCTTTTTATGCGGAGGACGACCATGTCCACTGTGCGCAGAATGTCTGTGCCGGCAGCGATGTGGGACACCATTATGAGACCGTGCTTTCCACCACGCCGGTCATGGCTCCGGCAGAGAAGATCAGCGCTTATGCTATTCATATGGCGCTCAATAATGTGGCTGCGGCAGGAGCGGAGCCGGTAGGCGTGATGCTGTCGGTTCTGTTGCCGGAGGGCACGGAAGAACAGGAATTGCAGTATATGATGGAGCAGGCGGAGGAGACCTGCAGCGCCTGCGGCGCGCAGATCCTGGGCGGACATACGGAGGTAACCCCTGCTGTCACGGAGCCGGTGATGACCGTGACCGGCGTGGGCAAAAGGGAGGCTGCACGAGCCGGTTCCCTGCGGGGAATCGGGGCAGAACAGGATATTGTGGTCAGCAAGTGGATCGGGCTGGAGGGTACGGCGCGGCTGGCATCCCGGTACAGGGAGCGGCTTTGCACAAGATATCCGGTCCGTATGATCGACGAGGCGGCATCTTACGACAGATATCTGTCCGTGATACCGGAGGCCGCCACCGCCGTGAAGTCCGGCGTTTGCGGGATGCATGACGTTTCCAGAGGAGGGATCTTCGGAGCCCTGTGGGAGCTGGCACAGAGAGCAGGCGTTGGACTGGAAATTGATATGAAGAAGATACCTGTCAGGCAGGAGACGATAGAGATCTGTGAGTTCTTCGAGTTGAATCCTTATGAGCTGCTGTCGGGAGGCTGTCTGCTGATGGCGGCGGATAACGGGCGAAGGCTTGCGGATGCGCTTATGCGGGAAGGGATTCCGGCGGCAGTCATTGGCAGGACAACGTCCGGGAAGGACCGGGTGGTCTTTCATGACGGTGAGAGACGTTATCTGAACCGGGCGAAGACGGATCAGATCTATATGGCAGAGAACGGGTATAAAAATAAAAGTGCGCTGTCCGGGCAGATTCCGGACAAAAGAGCATAGAAAAGGAGAAACAGGATTATGAGAGAAGAATTATTGGCGATCGTGGAGAGGAACAGCCGGATTGATCTGAAGGAACTGGCGGTTATCCTCGGTGTGGAAGAGATCGATGTGGTAAATGAACTGGCGGCATTGGAAGCGGAGGGGATCATCTGCGGCTATCATACGATGATCGACTGGGAGAAGACTTCCATAGAGAAGGTGTCGGCGCTGATCGAGGTGCGTGTGACGCCGCAGCGCGGGCAGGGCTTTGATAAGATCGCGGAGCGGATCTATAAGTACCCGGAAGTGAATTCCGTGTATCTGATCTCCGGCGGTTACGACCTGTTAGTGACGCTGGAAGGGAAATCTTTGAAGCAGATTTCGGGCTTTGTATCGGATAAGTTGTCCACGCTTGACTCCGTGCTGAGCACGGCGACCCATTTTATCCTTAAGAAGTACAAGGATCATGGCACGATCCTGACGAAGAAATATGAGGATACGAGAGAGAAGGTGACACCGTGAGAAATCCGTTAGCAGATAAAGTAGTAGAGATCAAGCCGTCCGGGATCCGTAAATTTTTCGACATCGTCAGTGAGATGAAGGATGCGATCTCGCTGGGTGTGGGAGAACCGGATTTCGATACGCCGTGGCACATCCGCGACGAGGGTATTTATTCCCTGGAGAAGGGGCGTACCTTCTATACGTCAAACTCCGGTCTGAAGGAACTGAAAGAAGAGATCTGTCACTATACGAAGAGAAAACAGGGTGTTACATACGATCCGGATCACGAGGTATTGGTCACGGTAGGCGGTTCGGAAGCGATCGATATCGGCCTGCGCGCGATGCTCAACCCCGGTGAGGAAGTGCTGATTCCGCAGCCAAGCTATGTTTCCTATGAACCTTGTACGGTGCTGGCAGGCGGCGTGCCTGTGATCATCGAGTTAAAAGGGGAGAACGAGTTTCGTCTGACGGCGCAGGAACTGGAAGATGCCATCACCGATAAGACGAAGGTGCTGATCCTGCCTTTTCCAAACAATCCTACAGGAGCGATCATGGAGCGGAAGGATCTGGAGGAGATCGCGGAGGTCATCCGCCGGCATGATCTTTTCGTCATTTCCGATGAGATCTATGCGGAGCTTACCTATAAGGAGAAACATGTTTCGATCGTGGAGATCGAGGGAATGCAGGAGCGTACGATCCTGATCAACGGCTTCTCGAAGGCGTTTGCCATGACCGGCTGGCGGCTGGGCTATGCCTGCGGACCAAAGGAAATTGTGGAACAGATGACGAAGATCCATCAGTTTGCCATTATGTGTGCGCCGACCACCAGTCAGTATGCGGCTGTGGAAGCGCTGCGCAACGGGGATGACGACGTGCAGGAGATGCGGATGGCTTACAACCAGCGCAGACGTTATCTGATGAATGCTTTCCGGGAGATGGGACTGGAGTGCTTCGAACCTTTCGGGGCGTTCTATGTGTTCCCGTGCATTAAGGAGTTCGGCATGACCAGCGAAGAGTTTGCGAACAGATTTCTGGAGGAAGAGAAGGTGGCTGTGGTGCCGGGAACGGCTTTCGGTAACTGTGGGGAAGGATATCTGAGAATTTCCTATGCGTATTCCCTGGATAATCTGAAGATCGCGATCGGGAAGCTGGCGGCATTCGTGGAGCGTCTGCGGACTGCGAAATGATCCGTATCCTGCCGGGAGAGCCAGAGCCGCTATAGGAGAAACGATGCACATTATATTACATCAGCCGGAGATTCCGGCAAATACGGGGAATATCGGCCGTACCTGTGTAGCAACAGGTACGAGCCTTCACCTGATCGAGCCGCTGGGATTCCGGCTGGATGAGAAGTCAATCAGGCGGGCCGGCATGGATTATTGGGAACACCTGGATGTCACCCGCTATATGAATTATACGGAGTTCAGGCAGATGCATCCGCAGGCCAGGATCTGGATGGCAACCACCAAGGCCAGAAGGGTCTATACGGATGTGGCTTTTGCACCGGACGACTATATCATGTTCGGCAAGGAGAGCGGCGGGATTCCGGAGGAGATTCTGGTGGAGAATGAGGAGACCTGTATCCGCATCCCGATGTTAGACCGGATCAGATCTCTGAATCTGTCGAACAGCGTGGCGATCGTGCTCTACGAGGCGCTGCGGCAGAATCATTTCCGGGGGATGCAGACGGAAGGGGAACTGCACCGGCTGCAGTGGAGTGATACGAAGTAAACAAAGCCTCTGTCATACGGCAGGGGCTTTTTGCATCCTTTAATCATCATCCTCCACATCCGACTTCGGCAGGGAGAAGATAAATTCCGTGCCCACGCCTTCCGTACTGATCACATTGATGTTCTCGCCGTGGGAGCGGATGATCTCTTTGGTGATGGAGAGCCCGAGGCCGGTGCCCTTCTTGTCCTTGCCGCGTGACAGGTCGGATTTATAGAAGCGGTCCCAGATCAGCTTCAGGTCGTCCTTCGGGATGCCGATACCGGAATCCTTCACACTGACGAAGATCTTATTGTGTTTTTCAGTCGTTTCCATTTTGATGATGGAATCATGATGGCTGAACTTGATCGCATTGTCCAACAGGTTATAGAGAACCTGCTGAATCTTGTCTACATCGGCGAAGACATACATCTGGTCGCCGGTCAGGACCAGTTCAATGGCGATGGTCCGCTCGCGGCAGGTGCCTTCGAAGGAGGCCGCCACATTGCGGATCACGCCGTTGATATCGAAGTCGGATTTGTTCAGCATGATTCCCTTGGTATTCAGGTTATTGAGCGTCAGCAGGCTGTTGGTCAGCTTGGTCAGGCGCTCCGTTTCGTTCAGCAGGATAGACAGGTATTTCTCATGCATTTCCGGCGGGATCGTGCCGTCGATCATGGCTTCCAGATAGCCCTTGATGGAAGTAAGCGGAGAGCGGAAATCGTGGGATACATTGGCCACGAATTTCTTCTGGTCGTCCTCCGAGCGGGCGATCTCGCTGGCCATATAGGACAGTGTAGCCGCAAGATATCCCATCTCGTCTTCGCTTTCCACGGTAAATTCGTAGTGCATATTGCCGCTGGCGTACTGTTCCGTCGCTTCCGTGATCTTGCGCAGCGGAATATAGACGATCTCCGTAAAAAAGATGAGAATGATCAGGGAGAGCAGAAACAGGATCACTAACATCAGGTAAGAGATGGTGAGCAGACTGTTTGCTTCGGCCTGTATGGTGCTCATGGGCATGTGGATGACCACGTAGCCCTTGACTTTATAGTCGGCGGTGATGGGTGCGAAGACGCTCAGCATGTCCTCCTCGAAGGTATTGAAGAAATTTCCCACAACGTAGTTGGAGCCTGCCGTGACCGTGGAATCGAAATTCTCGATGACAATCTCGTTCTCCAGGTTAAGCGGGGCGGAGGAATCCAGGACCAGGCGGCCAGACGGGTTGATGATCCAGAGTATGGCATTCGTGTAGGCATCCAGAGCGTCAAGCTGTGCCTTGACGGCCTCCAGAGAGATTTCGTTTTTGTACAGATCCGCGGCGTAGGTGTTGGCGATAAAAGTGGCCTCGCGGTAGAGGGATTCCGACTGTTCCTTTTTCAGATGATCCAGCGTCATGTTGGCTACGAAGGTAGCCACTACTACGAAGCCGAACAGGCCGAAAATGATATAGGCAAGTATTAATTTCAGATACAGAGTCTTTCGCATGGGGAACCTCGCATTCTTCTTTCTTACGAGATTATACCATAAACGAAAGAGTGTGGATACTTTTTCATAAGGTTACTCAGAGCTGCGGATTTTATAAGTCGTGAGGATATATAGTAAACGAAATTTCTAATGCCGTTAACTATAATAATCCGTGAGCGGCGCAGTAATGATAGATACCGTCGTCGGCCACATGGCCGCACACATCGTCCGCGGCTTCTTTCAGCTGTGCCGAGGCATTTCCCATGGCAACGCCGCAGCCCACTGCCTGCAGCATCTCCAGGTCATTATTGCCGTCGCCGAAGGCCAGAGCCTGCGCCCTGTCCAGATGGAAATGGGTGAGGATCTTCTCCACGCCGATTCCCTTGCCGCTGCCGGCAGGAATGATATCCGCCGCCCGGTCCCACCAGGCGGTGATCCTGGCGCCATGCGTGTTCTTCAGTAATCGTGGGTAATCTTCTTCCCGGCATCCCAGCATGATCTGAAAGATTTCTCCCCGGGATACCTGGGCGAAGTCTTCTGTGACTTCCACATCAAGTTTCGCGAAGGAGTAATAGGCGATCAGATCTTCATCTTTGCCGTTGGCGGTAAGCCTGTTCTTGGAGGCGATGGAAACGGGGCGGCCGATCGATGCGGCATTGCGGATAATGGTCTGCACATCATCGGCGGGAATGGGATTGCTGAAAATATCCTGTTCCCTGGTATAGCAGTAGGAGCCGTTGAAGGTGAGCCAGGCATCAAACTCCACACCCTCAAAACGGGGCAGGGTCAGAGGCGTCCTGCCTGTTGCCAGGCAAAGGAGGATGTTCCTTTCCTTTAAACGGATCAGGGTTTCGAGCATCCGCTCGGAGATGCGTTTTTTGTTCATGTCGATGAGAGTGCCGTCGATATCGAAGAAAATGATCCTGATGTCGTTGCTACTTTTGTTCATGGGATTGTACCGTCCTGTTATGGTATTTTGCAGAGTCATGTATAGTATATCCGTTTGCAGTGGGATTAGCAATGCAGAATATTTTCGACCTGGTTTGACAGATTGTTTTGTCTTGCTATTATTTCGGGTAATGCATATAATTATGGATATCTGAGGGTGTGGTGGTTATATTTGAATCTCGCGGCACCTGCCAGACAGATGCTCTGTAGCTGCCTGACTCATTGCTTGCGGGAATAAAGAATGGAGTAAAGGATTATGGCTGTGCCAACAAATATAAAAACATTGCTTGCCGGAAATGCTGTAGAATGGGCAAGAATTGAGTTTAAGGAAACATGGGATGCCGAAGCGTCTTTAAAGACAATATGTGCTTTTGCGAATGACATAGATAATTGGGGCGGCGGATATATTGTGATCGGTGTGAGAGAGCAGGATGGGCGTCCGAAGGAGCTGCCGGGTATTCCACCGGAAAAGATCGATCATTATTTGAAAGATATGTTGAATAAATGTAAACGCATTCAGCCGGAATATCTTCCGATCGTTGAGGTAGTTGACTTCGAAGAGAAAAAATTTATCGTTATCTGGGCGCCGGGCGGCTATCTGCGTCCATATTCTTCCCCCAGGACGATGGCAAAAGGTGAAAAGGAGCGCATTCATTATATCCGTAAAATGTCCAGTACAATAGTACCGTCTGAGGAAGAAAAACGTGATCTCTATAACCTTGCCAATAATGTACCTTATGATGATCGGATCAATCATGAGGCTGATCTGGCAGACCTCAATCTTACGCTGATCCAGTCTTATTTGAAAGAGATCGGAAGTTCTCTATATGAAGAGTCGAAGCATATGCAATTTGTGGATTTGTGTCGGAATATGAATATTGTCAACACGTTGCCGGAATATACAAAACCTAAAAATGTCGGTCTGATGTTTTTTAGTATGGAGCCACAAAGATTTTTTCCCTATGCGCAGATTGATGTTGTCCAGTTTCCTGATGATCTGGGTGGGGACAGGATTATTGAGAAGATTTTTAAGGGCCCATTGCATCAACAGCTTCGTGAGGCATTGCAGTATATTCAAAACAGCATTATTCAGGAGCAGATCATAAAGCTTCCGGATCAGGCAGAGGCAAAGCGTTTTTTCAATTATCCGTATGCGGCCATAGAGGAAAGTCTTTGCAACGCCGTATATCATAAGGGTTATGATGTCCGTGAGCCGATAGAGGTCCGTGTCCTACCGGACAGGATTGAGATTGTCAGTCATCCCGGTGCGGATCGTTCTATTACGGAAGAAGGACTTCGAACCTATCATGTGTTTAACAGACGATACCGCAATCGGCGGATTGGTGAATTTTTGAAAGAAATGCATTTGACAGAGGGAAGGAATACAGGGTTTCGTAAAATTTTAAATGCATTGGAACGTAATGGTTCACCGAAGCCGATTTTTGAAACGGATTCCGAACGTCTTTCCTTTTGCACCACCTTATTGATCCATCCGGATTTTTTGAAGCGAAATGAGGGAGTAAATGAGGGAGTAAATGAGGGAGTAAATGAGGGAGTAAATGAAAAATTGACAGATAAGGAGCAGATGGTCCTGGATGCCATAAAGAGAGATTCATCTACATCCGTAGCTAAAATGGTGAAAGAGTTGAATATCTCCAGGGCCTCTATCGAACGCTCGCTTAATGCATTGAAAAAAAGAAAAATGATCATTCATGAGGGTCCCGCAAAGAATGGAAAATGGGTTATTCTAAAATAGAGATACGCTGTCTCTCTTTTTCGTGCAGGGAGCGAGAGGAAAAGGGAAAAGAGGTAAGATATACTAAGTCTGTGAAGAGGAGGATTTTACGATGGAATGGATTGAGAGACTGAATCACGCGATCGATCATATTGAGAGGCATTTGACGGAGGAGATTGACTATGAGCAGCTTGGAAAGATCGCCTGCTGCTCATCCTATCATTTCCAGAGAATGTTCACTTATATGGCGGGCATCCCCTTGGGGGAGTATATCCGCAGAAGGAGAATGTCGTTGGCCGCCGTGGATCTGCAGGGAAGCGATCAGAAGATCATCGACGTGGCCGCCAAATACGGCTACCAGTCTCCCACCGCATTCAACAGAGCTTTCCAGTCCGTCCATGGGATAGCCCCGTCGGCCGTAAAGGCTGAGGGTGTATCCGTGAAATCTTTTCCGCCAATCCAATTCAAGATCATCGTGAAAGGAGTGGAAGAAATGGAGTATCGAATCGAGACGAAGGAAGCTTTCCGTATCGTGGGGGTATCGGTGCCGCTGCATAAGGATATCGAGAAGAATTTTGAGGTCATTCCGCCGAAGTGGCAGGAGATCGCAACGGACGACACATTGCAGCGGCTGTGCGCCATGATGGACACGCAGCCCATGGGTGTGCTGGGCGTCAGCACCTGCAATGAGACGGAGCCGTGGCGGTATTATATCGCGGTATCTTCCTCGCAGGAAAAAGGCGGCCTGGAAGAATATATAGTACCGGCAGCCACCTGGGCGATCTTCTCCGGGGAGGGTACGAACGCGTCCATACAGGAACTGGAACGGCGTATCGTAACGGAGTGGCTGCCGACTTCCGGCTATGAGTATGGCAACGCGCCGGATGTGGAAGTATACCTGAATCCCGACCCGCAGAATGCCAGGTACGAGGTCTGGATACCTGTAGTAAAGAGGTAAAAAGATAAAAAGGCGTGGGCAGCATAATCAATTATGGAAAGATAAAAATTTCTTCGATGGGCGCGTCAACGGCTCGCGAAATATCGATGGCCAGTTTCAGGGAGGGGTTGTACTGCGCCTTTTCCAGGCGCATGATCGTCTCCCTGCGAACGCCCACCTGCTGTGCCAGCTGTTCCTGCGTCAAATCTTTCAACTGTCTGAATTTCTTTAATCTGCATTCAAAGTCGGACACGTCTTATTCCTCGCTTTCGTCAGAAAATTCATCATGGTCATAGCGATAGAGCAGAAACTCGCTCAGGAACATTTCCAGGGCAAGCGCCAGAGAGACAATGATGATATAGGCGATCAGCGTATATTCCAGATTATGCATCAGTCTTCCCTGACCGAGGAATAAGGTAGCGAGGAAGATAATGGCAAGGGAGAGCCTGTTTGCCGTGAAATGGGCTTTCATCCTGTTTTCCCGGTAACGTTCGTCCATAAAGGTGTTGGAAAGCTTCGCTTCGTAGAAGAAACCGAAGAATCCAAAGAATATAAAGAAACCAAAGGGAAATATGGTCCTGTCGATGCTGTAGGTCCAGAATCCCAGAAAACCAAAGAACCCGAAAAACCCAAAAAGTCCGAATCTCGGATCAACCTGCCTTGTCGTATGGGTGAATGCCTCCCGCCGTTTGCCTGCGATAACAGCCCGTATGAGAAGCACCACAAGATAGAGGAAATATGCGAGCAGAAGAGTAGACGAGAGGAGCATGGGCAGGTCCTGCATCCGGAAAGAGTATTCTGACAGGTCCGTGGGCGCGACCAGCCGGGAGTCATTGTAAGTGACTGCATACCAGGAGGATGCCGCCACGAGCAGGATGCAGATCAGGCCGAGGAAAAAGGTACGTTTTGTTTTGTTCGTTTTCATAATAAATGCCTCCAATAGTGATATATTTGTCTGTTAATGAGATAAATATATCACTTATAGAAGGCAGTGTCAATAGAAAAGATACAAATAAATCACTTTTACTTGTCCTGCACCGGAACATACAAATAACAATACTCGTGCTTGCCGTCTTCCGGTTTGAAAAACCCATAATATTCGATGACCGGCAGTGTGTCATCGCCATAAGTATAACCAAACTCAGGAGCAATCTGCTCCCCGATCCACTGGTATGGCGGAATGCCACCTGTCC
>CANOCU010000023.1 GCA_947564645.1 uncultured Lachnospiraceae bacterium | reverse complement strand
ACATTTTATCATACATTATCTGGAAATACTTGAATTAATCAGTGTTTCCCTAGCTTTTCAACCCATTTGGCCGATAATGCCTCTACGGATACCGCAAAGTCTCCCCCACGAAGAACCCGGGCCGCAGGATCCCTGAGCGTCCATTCTATTCTCCCTGTAAACCTTTGCCTTGTCTCATTGCTAACGGAAAACCTTGCACTCTTTTTGACCGCAAAAGGCTGTGCGTTCACATCAATCGTCTGGGACAGCAGCCCCTCCTCCTCGCAGGAAAGCAGCACCGGAGCAAAGAACCTTCTGGCCGCATAGTGCAGCGCTTTCCAGCGGCCGAAATAGTCGATGCTTGCCCAGGATGCCACCGGCCAGCAGTCATTCAGCTGCCAATAGACGGCTCCCATACATCTGCCGCGGTTTCTGCGCCAGTGCTCTACCCCGTAGCGGATCGCCTCCGCCTGCAGAAGCTGCGAAGCATACAACAGTGTTTCAAATCTCCCCGGATATAGAAAGATCTGTGAAATATACTCCATAATCTTGCCGTTTGCCAGAGAATTACGCTGATGCTTTTCCATCACATAGGAGAAGACATTCCGGTCCTCCGGCAATGTAAAGCTCTCCACCGTTTTCATGCACGGAAAAGACTGAAACCCAAATTCAGAAGCATAACGAAAATGAAATTTGCGATATTCCGTAAAAGGTCTGCCATTGTGCCACACTTCCCAGTAATGTACATCCCCTCTGTTATAATCATTCGGATCGTCGAACGCACCGCCGGAGGACGGACTGGCAGGCCAGTAAACCGCGTCAGGATCCAATTCCCTGAATAATTTCGGAAAGATATACTCATACATAGTCAGATAATCCGCCTTCTGCCCTGGTCTGTTGATCCATACATCTGCCGCAACAAACAATTCCATCTCATTATTGCCACACCAAAGCGCCAGGGACGGATGATGTCTCAGTCTACGGACATTACAGATCAGTTCCTCACGGATATTTTCCTCAAATTCATCGGTCAGTCCATAGACCGCACAGGCGAACATCAGATCCTCCCATACCAGAAGGCCCAATTCATCACAAATATCAAAGAAATCATCACCGGGATAATATCCGCCGCCCCACACACGTATCGTGTTGAAATTAGCCCGCACACAGTCTTCCAACAGGCGTCTGGTACGCTCCGGCGTGATTCTGGCAAAAATATTATCCTCCGGTATGTAATCCGCTCCCATGGCAAAAATGGCTGTCCCATTAACCTCATGTGCAAAACTCTCACCCCATTTATCCTGGTCACGACGAAGGCCAATAGTGCGAAGTCCGATCCTTCTTTCCCATTTATCCAACACTACGCCTTCCTTCAGGATAACGACACTCGCCCTGTATAGCGGCTGCTCCCCGTAACCGTTGGGCCACCAGAGCTGTGGCTCCTTCACCAGGATCTCACACCTGTCTCCTGCCTGTCCCAGACATTCCCCTGCCGGGCTGTAAAGCAAAAACCGCAGTTCCTCTGCCGCCCCGCTGATCTCATGGCAGTCAATCTCCGCCTTGACCCATACGCCCTCTTCTGTGTGCCGCTGTCTGATATAAACGCTTTCCAGTACCGCCACATCTCTTCCACGCAGTTCAATGTCCCTCCAGATTCCGGCATCCGGAAGGCGCGGTCCCCAATCCCACCCGAACATACAATGCGCCTTGCGCAGATTGGGAAAACCTTTCATCGCATAATCGGAACCGTCATTTGGATTTTCATCATAGCTTTCCCGAATATACCGCAGGGGTGACGAGAAACGGATCAAAATAGCATTATCCCCCTCTATCAGAAAATCCTTTACCTGAAACTCCCACTCTCTATGCATGTTATCCGCAGTTCCCACCAATCTGTCATTCACATATACCTGCGCCAGAGTATCCAGGCCTGCGCAGTACAGGGTCACCTCTTCATGAGTCAGCAGATCAGCTTCCACCCGAAAAACCCTGGTATATGCATAATCAAATTCCATCAGCGCAAGAGCCTCCGCTTCATTCGCCCTCCAGAAAGGATCCTCCATTCTTCCCGCCTGCAGCAGATCATGATATACGCTGCCAGGAACGCTGGCCGGAATCCATTCTGTCCAGTCTTCCCGCTTCATACGCCATGCGCCATTCAAACTGATTCTCTTCATGGTTTCTCCCCCGTTTATATCACCTTTTTTACGGTCAATGTGCCTCGCCGTCCCGTTCCCGGACAATGGATGCTTCCGCGCAAGCCGGTTTTACCTCCCCCGGCATCCTCCACGGCAGAGGTGCGGGTCAGATTGTACCGCCGCCCCGGTTCGATCAAAGTCAGTACTCCTTCGACCGCTTCTTCTTCCAGAAGCGCCTGCAGGCTATCGATGATCAGCTCCTCGGCGCCCTCTGTTGCAAATAACAGTTCGTATTGCCCCGGTTCCGTTATTACATAGCTGATATCAATTGCAAAAGAAAAGCTTCTGCCCTCTATCTCGTCTGCACTCCACTCCAACACCTTTTCCCCTTCTCCCGGCGCCGCCCAGGAATCCGTTACCGGATCATAGATCAGCGAAACAGCCCTCTGCGCTACGATCAGATCCGGTATGTCTTCTGCTTCGACATAGAAGGCCGCCATGCTCCGAAGCTGTGGTACATCTGCTGCCTCCTCCACCACCAGACGCAGTGCATCTGTATCTGCCTGTTCGAATACCAGGATCCTCTTTCTTCCGATCTGGCGTCCCGATGCGATCCGGATCCACTCTCCACGTCTTCCGGCCTCCAGTCTGTATTTCCGGATCCGTTCACCCAGGCGGTAATCTTCCATAAGCACCACATGATTCACCTTCTGCAAGGTATCAAAATCCAACAGGAAGGAATATCCTTCTCCGGAAAGTTCTCCAAGCGGATGTCCGAATCGTCTGTCAATCTCCCTGCCAAACTCCTCCAGTCTCCGCATATCCGCAGCCGGGATCAAACCATCCGTATTCGGAGAAACATTCAAGAGCAGGACGCCGCCCCGGCCTGCAGAATGATAATAAGTTCTCATCAATTCGGAAAGACTTTTTAATTTTCGCGCATTTTCAGGACTCCAGAACCAGAAATGGTCATACAACGTGGTATCCACCTCTAACGGGGCCCACGTGTCCCCGTCCGGATCGCTCTGCACCACGGTCGCCGTTCCGGCTGCCAGTGCCTCATGGTCAATTGCACTCCACGCTTCATCCGGCAGCATACCTCTCTCCGTTCCACACCAGCGGATATTTGCATACTTTCCCTGGAAAATGACTGCCTCCTTCGCATAATCTTCCAGAATATCTCCCACCTCGATCAGGCACGAGCCGTCAAACCAGACTTCTTCTATCGCACCGTATCCGGAAAGCACTTCCTGCAGCTGCGTGCGAAACACCCGGTCATACGCCTCCTGCAAAGAAGGATCCTTCGTCTTACCGCCGCCGCCGATGTAAGCGCCCCATGTCCGGTCTCCGGGATAAAGATAGATTCCAAGCCTAAGCCCATATTCCTGACAGGATTTCGACAGTTCCCCCAGCACATCACCCCTGCCATCCTTCCACGGGCAGTTCTTTACACCGTACTTTGTGGTATCGGTCTGCCACCAGCAGAAACCTCCCGTATGCTTTGCCACAAAGACGATCCTTTTTGCCCCAAAGGACAGCACCGCCCGGCACCACTGACCGGTGTCCAGCAGACCCGGATTCATTTGCTCCACAGGCACGGAGCCGTCATCGTATTCCTGGCCCTGCCAGGTGGCCGGTCCGAAATGGATAAACATGCTTCTCTCTGCCTCATGCCATGCATATTGTGCAGTTGACGGTGTAGCGATCATACGATAAGCCCTCCCCTACTTTTCAAAAAAGGGGCTGCCGCAGCGGTGCCGCACCCCCTTTTTCTATTCAAACAATCTACTATTTGTACTGACGGTCATAAGCGGCCTGATAGACTGCGAGCAGATCATTCATTCCCATATCTTCAAGCCCCTTTGTGTAAGTCTCCCAATCCGCATCCAGGTCAAGCGCCCCAGTGATAAACTGTACCTTACTCTGGGTGTAATAATTCTGCACTTCTACAGACTTGGTCTGGATACTTGTGCTCTCATCCAGTGTCAGTTTCAAAGCGCCCGGCAAAGTCTCCACCTTAGTCGGCTTATGCGGCTCATACAGGTCATGAGTTCCCCGGTACAGAAGCAGTTCCAAACCTTCCGGTGCGTACATATCCAGATCCGGATCGGTAGCTTCACCGAATCGGAATACAGACGAAGCATAGGCAACGCCGGCATCCTGCCACGTCACATTCTGAGGCTCCAATGAATAAGGACGGAATACCTGATACAGTGCGGGATTGCCGTCAAGGCCTACCTGTCCCTCCTCAGGGTCATCCCAACTCTCTGCACCTTTCACACCGGACTTTGCATTCAAAGATCCCTCCAGCGTATACAGGTAATCCACCATGCGTGCAGCAGCCTCCGGATATTCGCAGGATGTCGTGATCGCAAAGGCAGGCGCCGCTGTTGTCGGAACATAGGTCGCATTGTTCTCACCGTCCGGGCCTGTAAGCGGCTCCAACATATAGTAATGACTATAAAGTTCCGGATTCGCAGCAGAATCAATGAAGCTGGTGATCGCCGCACCGGCCATAAACAGCACGGGTTCACCGTCACTTGCCATAAGCGCTTTAGCCTGTGTCCCGTCCATGGTAAAGCTGCCTTCATAAAGCAGGCCCTCTTCATAGAGCTGATTCATGAAACGAAGCGCTTCTCTGTATTCCTCCGTGTTTGCAATGGTTGATACGGTTCCGTCAGATACCACCATTCCATGCGGAGAACCGGTTCCCGGATGATACAGGAACGGATTGCACAGAAAAGCTGTCGGATCCCCATTCCAAAAAGTACCGCCGCAAACAGGGATTCCATCCGGATTTTTCTCTTTATAGGCTTTACAGATCCGGTAGAAATCTTCTGTTGTCTTAGGAAGTTCTTCTCCCAGCTCCTCCAGTAATTTTGTATTTACCCACATCTTCTGTGACAATGTCACGTGATAAGCCTCATTGTAGAAAGGCAGGCTGTAGATCTTACCGTCGGTTGCGGTGATCTGTCCGCGCAGTCCCGGCGTCTCATCCAGGATCTTCTTAAAGTTTGGCATCTGTGTTTCGATCAGGTCAGTCAGATCGATCAGGCTGCCTTCCTCCACGCCAAAGCGCGTCTCATCAGGCACTGCTCCGCTGTTGCCAACCAGGAAGATATCCGGCATATCGCCGCTTGTCATGATCAGATTTACCTTTTCCTTCGCTGCATCCTGCGGCGCTGTCTCGAACTCCAGATCGATCCCTGTCAGTTCTTCCATGAATGCAGTAAATTCGTTGGTATTAAAATCAATAATGTTGACTGCCTGGGACGCAAACACACTCATCGTGATCGGTTCCGTTACGATAGGATATGTTCCCGGCTCTGTATACAGATCCTGGCTTTCCCCTGACTCAGAATCGGTATTTTCCACTGTGGAACCTGCATCTTCCGCTGCCGGAGCGGCCTGATCAGCCTGCGGTCCGTTTTCCTTGCCGCAGCCTGCGAGTATCATACTCGTAACCAATACACTGGCAAGCAATTTTACAAGTTTGTTTCTTCTCATTCCTTTTCCCTCCTATACAGTTGTCTCTTTTCTCTATCATAAAGCATTTGCTTATGATCAGCCCTTTAATGATCCCACCATAACTCCCTTTACAAAATGTTTCTGCACAAAGGGATAAATGCACATCATCGGCACACTGGCCACTACGATCACCGCATACTTGAGCAGATTGGAGAGTCCCTGCATTTTCTCCAATGCTGCTACATCCGTGATCATGGTCATATCCACCTTCCCCAGCAGCAGAATCTCCCGCAGAACGATCTGCAGCGGCTGAAGCTCCGGCGATTTCAGATAAATCATGGCATTAAAATAAGAATTCCAGTGATATACCCCATAATACAATACCAACACCGCCATAATCGGTTTGGATAACGGTAGGACGACTTTCAGGAAAAATCCTGTCTCCGAGCATCCGTCAATAGACGCCGCCTCAAAAAGCTCATCCGGAATGGTATTCTGCAGATAAGTACGGGCGATGATCACATTCCAAACGGACATTGCCACCGGAATAATCAGCACGGCTCTCGTGTCGAGCAGTCTCAGATTCTTCATCAATAAATAGGATGGAACGAGACCGCCGCTGAAATACATGGTAAACACGAAGATTGCCGTGACCACCTTTCTGCCGTAGAACTCTTTTCTGGACAGCGGGTATGCAGCCAGCATAGTCATGACCAGGTTCACGGATGTCCCGACCGCCAGATAAAAGACAGGATTCAAAAATCCCGTGACGATCTTCTGATTCTGAAACACCGCCTGATATCCAAGAAGCGTGGGCTCCACCGGCCACAGAAATACCTTGCCGCCCGCTACCGCACCGGGACTGCTAAAGGATGCGCTCACCACATAGATCAGCGGATAGAGCATACAAATAAGCACTACGAGCAGGAAGAAATAGATAGCAGCCATAAAAAGATCGTCTCCTATGTATCTTTCCGCTTTTCTTGCCTCTGTTTTTCCAGTCTTCATTGAACCTTCACCTCCTTACCAGATGCTGGTCTCCGCTGTCTTCTTTGCTACGGCGTTTGCGATCATGATCAGGATAATACTGATCAGTGCGTTAAACAGTCCGACCGCCGCCGAAAATCCATAATCGGCGTTGACCAGTCCCACTTTATATACAAAGGTAGATATGATTTCCGATTTTTGAATGTTCAGATCATTCTGCATCAGATATACTTTTTCATATCCGATATTCAGGATGTTTCCCACATTGAAAATAAGAAGGATCACAATCTGCGGCCGTATGGACGGTAGATCCACATGCCATATACGTTCCCATCTCGTGGCGCCGTCTACCACAGCCGCCTCCTGCAGTTCCTTACTGACCCCTGCCAGCGCCGCAATATAAATAACGGAACTGTATCCGGCTCCCTGCCAGATTCCCGACCATACATATAAGTGGTCAAACATATTCGGATCCCCCATGAAATGAATGGCATTTCCTCCGAACAATTCAATGATCTTATTGAGAATGCCAAGGCGGGGATCTGTGATCTGGCTCAGGATACCTACCAGAACCACTGTGGAAATAAAATAGGGCGCGTACGTTACCATCTGTACCGTTTTCTTAAACCGTTTATTTGCCACCTCGTTGACCGCGATCGCCAGAATGATCGGTATCGGAAACCCTGCGATCAGAGAGTATAAGCCGATCCGCAACGTATTCCATATAATCCTGGTATTGGAAGGGGATGCAAAAAACTGTTTGAAGTTTCGAAGCCCCACCCACTCGCTTCCGAACAGCCCTTTGGACGGGCTATATCGTTCAAATGCCATAAGAACACCCGGCATTGGCACATAACAAAATACGATGATGTACAATAGCGGCAATGAAATGAGCAGATAAAACTGCCAGTGACGTTTCATTAACTTTAAGCTTCTTTTCACTTGCAAAAGAACATGCATGACGATAGGGCCTCCTTCCCTGTCCGTTTTCTTGTGTCCTTATCATACAGGCCAGAATATTCTCCGTAAACTTTCTACTTCTCCAACAGCCCTACAATTTCTGTTTCCCGTACCGTGCAATCTCTTTATGGCACATACAATTCCTGCTTTACGGCTTTACCTTAGTTGCACGCAAATGGCTTCTATATTATAATAAATGCGTAAAATCCATTCATTCTCATGTCGGTCACAAAGGAGCTGCTTATGAAGTCTTCGGATCAACGCGCATTCTTCCGCATTTTAATTTCCTATCTCTCCGTATGTTCGTACCTGTCTCCATCGGTATCATCATCTATTATTCTTCTGTCTCATCGATGACAAAATTAGTCCGAAATTATTCTCTCAGTATGCTGCATCAGAGTGTTGACATTATGGATGCCCGGCTGCGGGAGATGGAGTCAATTCCCTTTTATCTGCAGTCCATGCCTGAACTTGTTAATCTCTCCGGATATGAGGAGATCCCCACCGGAAGCGCAGACAATTATGAAGTGTATCAGCATCTGCCAAAATTTTCCCTGATCAACAGCTATATCAAAAATCTGCAGATCGTCCTGTTAAACAACGGTTTCGTGATCAGCGAGAACAATGCGCTGCGCCTGACAAAACAGACCTATCCGGGCCTTTTTTCTTTTACCGGCATGGATTTTGACAATTTTCAGGAATTTTCCCGGGCCAAGTTCTATAACAATGATTTTATTCAGTTCAAAAGCGATACCGGCGCCATTACTCCTTCGCTTGTCACCAATACCGCCTCCCAGTATCCATGGGCCCTTGTGATCATCGAGCTGAAGGACTCTGCCCTGCAAAGTACCATGACACAATTATTGATCGATCCGGGCAGCATCGCCCTGCTGTTGGACAGTGACAACAATCTGATCACTTCCGTACAGGGAAAAGAGGCTTCCCTGTCCCTGAAGGATGCCACAAACTGTATCATCCAACACTCCGATCCTGATTACGATTATCAAAACTATATCGTGAGTACGATAGAATCCGACTACAACGGCTGGAAATACTGCATTTTCTCTCCCAAAGACGCTGTTATGGCAAACATGACCGATGCCAACCGCAGCGTTGTCCTCCTGATCGGGTTAACGCTGCTGATGAGTATCACATTTACCGCTCTTCTTGGAATGCACAAAGCCGCCTCCTTAAAAAGAGTGATCGCCTATCTAAGCGGCGATTCCTCAGAAATAAATACGTCGGCAAAAGATGAATTTTCCTATATCATCAATGCCGCTTCCGGTCTGATAACGAGCAATCAGGAGCTGCGGCAAAGCCTTTCGTCTCAAAAACCGCTTCTGGAAGCCGCAATGCTTCGCAACGCTCTTTTGGGCGCGATCAATAAACCGGGCGAACTGCAATATCTTTTCTCTACGCTGAATATCAAGCCCGGCGGTCAGAAATTTATTGTTGTATTAACTGATTTTTCCATAATCAGCAACGATCCTCAGACCGAACTCATAAAATATCCGATCCTGCTTTCCGCTCTGGCCCGGGAATATATCGAAAAAAATTTTCTGTTTCCGGCCTATTGCCTGGATATTGACAGCCGTCAGAAAGCCGTTGTCCTGATCGGAGAAGAGATTCAGGAAGATCTGTTCCTGCAGCAGGTTCGATCTTCTTCGGACCATGCCCGGAAAGCAGCCATCCGGGAAGGGACTATTGACCTGACCTTCTATGCCAGCGATGTCTATTCCATGATAGACGATCTGCCGAAAGCTTATCACCAGGCTGTCATTGTTTCCCAACAGGCCGTCAGAAACAGGGAACATAGTTTCTACACCTCCCGGGATATTCCCGAAATACAGAAGTTGTATTATTATCCGATCCAGACGGAACTTGAACTTCTCCGGCTAATTAAGACCGGCTCCTCCAATGACCTGATCCACCTGCTCAATACAATCAAACGTGATAACTTTACGGACAGAAGCCTGTCGTCTTCCATGATCAGACAGCTCGTCTTCGCTATCCGCAATTCTGTTCTAAGGGGATTGGCGGAACTGCCAAAAGAGCAGTTGGCAAGCAAAGCCTTTTCGTCCATTCAACAGGCTGCCGGCTTCGAGGAACTGGTCGATGCGCTCCTTCAATTTAACCAGTATCTGGTACTTGCCAATAATCAGCTTAATTCCGCGAAGAACGAACAGCAGGCAGAGCAGATACTGCAATATATTAGCAATCACTATACCCGTGACGACTTTTCGATCTACAATATCTGCGATGAATTTCAGATCAGTGAATCTTTTGCCTATCAGATCTTTCGGGAAGTCATCGGCACTTCCTTTGCGAATCTTTTAGAGCAGATCCGCATTGAGAAAGCCTGCCAGATGCTCAGTGAAAAGAACTGCCTCATTAAAGACATTGCCCTGGCGGTCGGCTATACCAACGATAATTCCTTCCGCCGCGCATTCAAACGAGTCATGGGCGTCACACCGAAAGAATTTACATCGAATTAAAAACGGGCAGCAAAAAGCCGCCACAGATCTCATCAGGATCTGTGACGGCTCAAAATCAATCAAATCAACCCAGGAATCTTCCGGCCAGATAGCCGACAGCATTTTCATCATTGCTAAAGGGCACCACATAGTCTGCGGCCGCTTTCGCGCTGTCTGTCCCGTTCTTCATGGCAATCCCAAGGCCGGCTCTTTGGAGCATTGGGATATCATTTTCTCCATCCCCGACGCAAATACACTGCTCCATGGGGATTCCCAGATAGCTGCACAGCTTTTCTACGCCCGTTCCCTTCGATATCCCGCTTCGAATGATATCCAGATAGCCCTGTTGTCCTGCCGGATTGGAAAACGCCGTGCCGGCAAACGGAGAGATTGCCTTGTCATATTCCTCTAACTTTTCCATCTCCCCCAAACACATCAGCTTAAGAAAGTCTCTTTGCAGAAATTCCTCATAAGATATCTTTTCCATTCGAATATGCGTCACTTTGGCAAAGTTTAAGAACGTATCAAGTTCTTTCGTCTCTTTATAATAATACAATCCCGTTTCATCATATCCATGGATATGAATGCGGCTGTTTTCCGCCAGGCTGATTATGCGGTCTGCCGCAGCTTTGTCAATCGGATCGGCTTTTATAACAGCCTGACCGTCCTGCGTATAGCACAGCGCTCCGCCAAACCCGATGCAATACTGCCCTTCACAACCTCTGTACAGTTCTTCTGCAATTGTATACAATTCTTCATAGGATCGCGAAGAACAAAGAATGATTTTCCTGCCCTTCTTCATACAAGTCTGCAGAATCTCTTTCGTCGCTTCCTCTAACATGCTATGGCTGTTCAGCAAGGTACCGTCCAGATCCACTACCATCATCTTATAATGATCCGCCATTCTATTACTCCTTTTCGCAATCCTCTAATCATGAGAGATTGATTCTATCTGTACTGTAAATGAATTTCCATATTAGAATAGCCCAGATCGGTTAAAAAAGCAAGGGACATCCCTTAACTGTATAAAGGGCAGAAATTCCCGTCATTCCCAGCTGATTCCGTCGAACTTATGGAACCCTTCCATGCTCCGTTTGATACTTTCAAGCTGGTTCAGCTTCGTGGCATCCTGCTCCAATATGATATATTCAACGCTGCCCAGTTCCAACGCAGTATCAATGATCTTCTGGATGTCCATCCGGCCAAATCCGATTTCCACAAAATCATCGTTGCAGTAGTGCTTTGCTATATATTCAGGTATATCCTTCATTTTATTAACATGCTTTTCCGGAGAGGTTTCCCCTCTTCTGGGCATTTCCCTTACCGCAGTCAGCATCAGTGCATTCGTCATTGTTTTATGGCAAGCTGCCATGCCGGATTCTTTTCACAATACTCCAAATATAATCCATCCACCAACGCTGACATCTTTTCTTTCGTCTCAGCCGCCCATTTCCTGCTGAACATATCTGCAGCGCAAAGTTCCTTTCGTAAGTTTATACTCCTCATCTTCATACCAGATCCCCTGCGCCACGAAACCGGCGATCTCCGTCATGGAAAATCCGCAGCATAACGCGGCCGCCACCGGCACCAGGATAAAGACCGGCGCCAGGGAGCATTTTTCCCGGATCAGCAGATAAACGATCAGCAGTATCATACCATATGCAGCTATAGTAAGTGTCATTTTTACTATCATTCCTTCCCCTGAACGCAGCTGAGTTGTCGGCCTCTCTTTACGTCTCTGTCCTCTGGCGCAGCCGGATCTCACGCTGCTTCTATTCCCTCACGGCCAACGCCTGACGGCATCCGTCCGGTTCCGGGTCGGCTATGCGGTATTCCTTCGTGATCTGAATGCCGGCGTCCGTGGAAACCATACGAATCTCATAGGCAAAACAGGTCTCCGGCAGGCGGCATTCCATACACAACTCCTTTTCTGTCCCAAACCTGCATGCCAGTTTCATCACGGACACCGGATAGAACGGGAAAGACAGGACATTTCTGCGATATGCGCCGTCCATGCCCGCCCGCAGCTTTTTTCTCCCGCCTGCTTCCTCTATGGTAAGGATACATTCATCCCCTTCAAATTCAAGGGCGAAGCGGTCGATCGGCGTTACCGGATAATACTTCTGCATGATCCCGCCGGTCACGATACCCATGTGCACGCTTCCCTCCGCAATCTTCCACTTTCCTTCAAAGTCCTTACGGTCTCCCCTCTTCCCGGTAAGCGGCGCCGGCAGCGACAGGCACCGCAGCCGTCTCTGCAGAGCATCCTGCTCCTCTTCTGACGCCGCTTCTCTGTCCAGGCCCTCATCCAGGAGACGGTAGAAATACCCGAGGATCGTATCGCATTTGCTGCTGTCCACCGTCTCATGCAGGATAATGACCAGGTCCTCCTGCGGTGCGACGAAACCATACTGTCCCATAGCGCCGTCGGCACGGAAGCATCCCGGCCTGCTGCACATCCACATCTGGAATCCATACCCGGCGCTGCCCTCCACAGACGCTCCTCCATGATTATCGATCTGCATGGAGGATGCCAGTCTTACATATTCCTCAGACAGGATCCGTTCTCCCTCCCAGACGCCGCCGTCCAGATACAGCTTCATCAGCCGCAGATTGTCCTCCAGCGTAGTGAAGATCCCGCTGCCTCCGACCTCCATACCGTCCTGCAGCCTGAGCCATCCCACATGCGCCTCGTCAATACCGATCTTATGAAACAGGTTCTCCGCAAGAAACCGATGCAGTGTCTTTCCCGTCTTCGCCCGGATGACCGCTCCCAACATGGTGGAACCCACACTGTTGTAGAAGAACTCGCTGCCCGGCTCTTTCTCGATAGGATGGCTTAAGAAATTCCCGATCCAGTCCCCCTCAAAGCCGGGAAGGCTCCTCATGCCTGTGCCCATCCGCAGCAGATTCCTGACCGTCAGCCGGTCGCTGTATTCCTGCGCCATGCCTTTACCCGGAAAGATATCCCTCAGTCTCTCATCCAGGGAAAGCATTCCCTGGGTGCAGGCAATGCCGATCGCCGTACCGGCATATGTTTTGGTAAATGACTGCATACCGTGGTTCATCCCCACTGCATAGGGCTTCCATGCCCCTTCCACGCAGACCTTTCCATGGCGCATGATCATGATACCGTGAGGCTCCGTCACCCCCGCCTCCAGCTCATCCAACAACCGCATCACCGCCCGGCTGGAAATACCGACCTCCTCCGGTGTTACTCTCTCTAATGCTCCCATGTTGTCCTCCTTTTCTGTACTGTTTTGCCAGACCTGACTTTTTCGTAAAAAGAGGCCGCCACATCATCCGGCAGCCCCTTTTATAATAACCCGTTTCGTCAGCCCGCGCCACTTCCTCAGCACAAATCCCGGTCGTTTCCTATAACATAAGATTCCTTCTACTGCCAACTGGTCTCCGTAAAAAGCGGGAAATCCTGACATTTGCTCACTATATTAAGTTTTGCATCCTTCCCGTTCAGGCTTTGTACATTATACAATCCATATACTGGAAGAATATCATAGAGATCCTGATACAGCGCCAGCATAACTTCATCCTTTTTGGCATCATCATAGATGCCTACCGCTTCCTCGATCTTACCGAAGATACTGTCTTGCTCCGCACCTTCCAGATGCATATAATTATTCGAATAGATAAAAGTATTCAATGTGGCCAAACTGCTCTGCGCAGGGAAATTTGTCCATGTCCAGAGTACAATGTCCCAGCTTTCCGGCTGATTGGTCACCAGATCGGCGGTCGTATCCGGAACGGCTACCAACTCACAGTTTAAACCGATCTCCTTCAGGCAGGACTGTATCACCTCCGCTTCCGCCGCCTGCCTGTTACTGCCGGTATGCACCAGCTTGATCGTCGTCCCCTCTGCAACGCCGGCATTTACCAGACACTCTTTCGCCTTATCCACATTATACGCATAATAGCCGGTGTCTGCCGCAAGCTCTGCCCACGCTTCCCTGTAATCGCCGAATCTGGGAGAAGTACAGGTGGATATATTGGAAGCATAGCCGCCGTAAGATGCACTCTTGCAGGCTTCATTGTTGATTGCGAAAGCTATTGCCTTGCGCAGCTCCTCATTATCGCAGGCGGAAACAGAAGAACAGTTATAAAACAACACGCTTGCCGACATCGTATCTTCGATCGACACTTCCAGGCCGTCCGTGCTGTCTATGGTAGGCACATCCACATAGGCAATCGTTCTTGCCAGGTCCACTTCCCCGGTCAATAAAGCATTGGTCCTCTGGGATTCTTCCGCGATAAACTGGAGTGTTATCTCCTTGATTGCCGGTGCACCTGCCCAGTAATCTTCGTTCGCCTCCATCACCAGATAAGAGCCGGAAACATATTCCTTCAATTTATACGGACCGCTGAGGTCATCGCCACAGCAAGTACCAATGCAGCTAATTTCCTTTTCATAGTTATAATCTCCTTTCTATATAAAGCATTTACTGCTCAATATACTTTATTCCACATGATTCAATTCTTCTGCCCGACAGCAGGCAACGAAATGATTCGGCATGATCTCCTTCTGCACCTGCGGTTCATGACATTTGTCGCAGGCATACAGGCACCTTGCCGCAAAGCGGCAGCCCGGTTTCGGATCGATCGGTGATGTAAGTTCGCCCTTCAGCAGAATACGTTTACTCTTCTCATGTACATCCGGTTTCGGTATGGCCGACAGCAGCGCCTTCGTGTAAGGATGCATCGGGCAGCGAAAAATCTCCGCCGAGGGAGCTTTCTCCACCAACTGCCCCAGGTACATCACCACGATATCATGGGAAATATATTTGACTACCGACAAGTCATGCGTAACGAATATGTAACTGAGTCCCCGCTCCTCCTGCAGATCCTGCATCAGATTTAAGATCTGCGCCTGAATGGAGACATCCAGCGCCGATACCGGCTCGTCACATACGATGAACTTCGGATTTAAAGCAAGCGCCCTGGCAATCACCACCCTCTGCCTTCTTCCACCGTCCATTTCATGAGGATAGGAATTTGCAAAGCGGCCGGCCAGTCCCACTGTATCCATCAGCTTTTCCACTTCCGCTCCGATCTGTTCCTTCTGCAGCTTTTTCTGCAGGATCAATGGCTCCGCGATGGTATCACTTACCGTCATGCGTGGATTCAGCGAAGAAAAGGGATCCTGAAAGATGATCTGCATGTCTTCCCGCAGCCTGTGGCGTTCCTTCCTTCCAACCTTTGTAATGTCTTTTCCTTCAAAATAAATCTTTCCCGCCGTTGGTTCAAGCAGATGAAGCACGGTTCTTCCAAGCGTGGATTTTCCACACCCCGACTCTCCCACTACCCCTAACGTCTTTCCTTTTTCCAGGGAAAAGCTGACGCCGTCCACGGCATGAAGCTTTCCGCCCGCTGTATCAAAAAATTTCGTTAAATTCTCTACCCGTAATATCTCGCTCATCTGTACCTCCATCGCGATATGTCTTCCCGCTTTGCCGCTCTTCTATCTCTGCGTGCATCTGACAACATGGCTGCCGCCCATGTTCCTCAGTTCCGGTCTGCCCTGACGGCACTTTTCCGTTGCGTAGTGACATCTCGGGGCAAACTTACAGCCCTCCGGCAGATCGGTCGGATCCGGCATCATACCGTCGATCGGTTTCAGCCTTCCTCCCTCCTTCGCCATATTCGGCAGGGAGCCGAACAGACCTGTTGTGTAAGGATGCAGCGGATGATCGAATATCTCTTCCGCCGTCCCGTATTCCACGATCTCGCCCGCATAGATAACGGCGACACAGTCGCATGTCTCGGCTACGATCCCAAGATCATGGGTGATCATCAGGACGGAAGTTCCGAGTTCCTGTTTCAGTTCGTTCATCATATCAAGCACCTGCGCCTGGATCGTCACATCCAGCGCCGTTGTCGGTTCGTCTGCCAGAAGAAGTTCCGGATTACAGGCCAGCGCAATGGCTATGATCACTCTCTGCTTCATCCCTCCGGAAAACTGGTGCGGATAATCAGAGTATCGCTCCTTTGGAATGCCCACCTTTTCCAACATCTCTTCCGCCTTTTTACAGGCTTCTCTCGACGACACCTTCTCATGCAGGGCAATCGCTTCCATGATCTGTTTCCCGACCACGATCGTAGGATTCAAAGCCGTCATGGGATCCTGGAAGATCATGGAGATTCTGTTACCCCGTATTTTCTGCATTCTGTCCTCTTTCAGCTCCAACAGATCCTCATCGTCCATGATAATCTTTCCGCCTGTCACTCTGGCCGGCGGATCCGGCAGTATCCGCATGATCGCTTTCGCTATCGTAGTCTTCCCCGCTCCCGTCTCTCCCACCAGTCCAAGTGTCTGTCCCTTGTTGATCTGCAGGCTGACGTCATTTACGGCATGTACCGTCTCCGAATCGGAAGAATACTCCACCACCAGATTTTCAATTGACAAAAGCACATCCTTTTCGCTCATTTCCTATTTCCTCCATTCCAGGTTTCCGCTAATCCTTCAATCTCGGATCGAGTGCATCTCTGAGTCCGTCGCCAAGCAGATTAAACGCTAGCACACAAGTCATGATCATCAGGCCCGGAAAGATAACGATAAAACCATAATCCCGCATATAGCTTCTGCCGCCTGCCAGCATACTTCCCCACTCCGGCATGGGAGCCTGCGCGCCAAGGCCGATATAACTCAATGTGGAAGCCATCAGGATCGCTCCGCCGATCCCCATCGTCATCTGTACGATCAGAGGCGATATGGCATTGGGCATGATATGCTTTAAAATGATCCGTCTGTCTCCGGCATTGATCGCCATGGCTGCTTCTATGTATTCCATCCCTTTTACCTGCATGATCGAGCCACGGATCATTCTCGCATAACCCGACATCGTCGTGATCCCCACCGCCAGGATGGAGTTGTTAAGGCCCGGCCCCAGAACCGCCGCCAGGGCCACACACATGACCAGTCCCGGAATCGACTGATAGATATCCAGGAAACGCATGATAATGTCATCCACGATCCCCCCGTAGTATCCTGCAATGCTCCCGAAAAAAGTGCCGAGAGCCGCTGCCAGAAGTACGGATAAGATACCCATTTTCATGGAAAGACGGGTCCCGTAGATCAGTCTGCTCAAAATGTCCCGTCCCAGATTATCCGTTCCCAGCAGATGCGCCGCGCAGGGCGCCTGCAAAAGCGCTCCCGTATCCTGGTACCCATAATCATAAGGAATGATCAGATTTGCCAGGACTGCGATCAGTGTCAGCACGATCACGATCACAAGGCCCACAATGGCCATCTTATTTTTTGCAAGACGTTTCATCACCATACCGAACTGTGACTTTCTTACCGTCTTCTGACTTGTCTTTACCGATTGCATAGTAACACGTTCCTCCTTCTTTGGCATGATTGTACAGGGCAATAATCAGGACTTTAGAATGTTCCTGAACCTGGGATCCACCACCGCATACATAAGATCTACACAAAGCATTGTCAGGCTGAAGATCAGCGACAGGATCACCACACATCCAAGCACCACCGGGTAATCTCTCTGATTGACTCCCGTTACCAGATAGGAGCCGATCCCCGGTATGGAGAAGATCGTCTCACAGACCAGGGAACTTCCCACCAGAACCGCCATCTGTCCGCCGATCGCCGTCAGGACCGGGATCAGCGCGTTTCGCAGGCAGTGCCCCCAGATGATCCTGGAACGGCTTTGTCCTTTTGCCTTTGCCGTCGTCACATAATCCTGTCTGATCACTTCCAGCATACTCGATCTTGTCTGCCTCGCAATGCTCGCCGCACCGCCGATCCCGATCGACACGCAGGGCAGGATATAGCCTGTCCAGCTCTTTACACCCACGGTAGGCAGCCAGCCCAGCCGCAGTGCGAAGAACATGACCAGAAGCAGTGCGAACCAGAAGCTTGGCATGGAGGCACAGAATAAGGATACCACCATGGAAAGGCTGTCCTTCCATGTATTTTGATTGGTCGCCGCAATGATCCCTGCCGGTATCCCCAATGCAATGGAGATCAGAATCCCTATATAGGTGATCCTAAGCGTATAGCTTAGCCGGGATAGGATCTGTTCGGAGACCGAACTGCCGTTTATGTAGGAAGTTCCCAGGTCAAATTCCGGAAAGGTGGACTTTAAGAAACTGCCCAGCCGGACAAGATACGGATCATTCAAACCGTGTTTTTCATTAAATTCATCGATGGATTCCTGAGACGCATCCGCACCGAGTGCATTTCTCGCCGGGTCTCCCGGTGTAAAGCACATGATCGTAAAGATCAAAACAGAAACTCCCAGAACCACCGGTATCAGCCATAAAATACGTTTTACCAGAAATTTAAACATTGCGCTTCTCTGCTCCTTTCGCCGTTTGCTTTCTTCAATTATAGAAAAAAGAAAAGCCGGGATGAAGCAAGGATTCTTTTCTGTTTTCACAGGATTTTGAGATTGAGTTCTAAAGATTTTGAGATAATTCTAAGGATTTTGAGATTCTTTGTAAGATTGGCTTTCAGACGACAAAAAACAGCCTCGAGTTCCCTCTCAGCTGTTTTTCTCCACCCGTTCTATCACACAGCTATGCACCTTGCCTTCCTTATCATAATTGATTCCTACCAACACGATCTCTCCGCTGTAGCCTTCCATCGCCTGCGTATACTGCCTGTCTTTGATCTGCCGGATGGCAGCTTCCGCATTCTTATCATATTTCAGCTCTACTACCAGTGCCGGCTTCTCCGTATGTGGCAGCGGCAGGAACACGACATCCGCAAAGCCCTTCCCGGCCGGCAGCTCCCGGATCAGCTTGTAATCCTTCCTTGCACTGTAGTAAGCAAGCCCGATGGCACAGCCAAGCGAGTTCTCGTCGTTATAGGTCAGGATAGACGCCACTTCCATATGCGCCTGGTCAAGGCCCCTGGCGACACTCTGTGCATCCCCGCTTAAGGTAGCTTCCAGAAGCTTCTCCGACGCTTTCAGCACACGCATGACTTCCGGCCAGCCGCTCACACTCATGGCATTCTCGAATTCCCCGATGATTTCTTTATTCGGGATAAAGGCTTCCTTCGTCTCCGCGTCATAGCCAAGATAGCCGATATGGATCAGCAGCGTCAGCACATCATCCTTTATCCGGAAACTGCGCATATCATTCTGGAAGCTTAACGTATTTACCTTCACCCGCTCTCCGCCCAGCATCTGCACAATATCCGCCTTCAACCCGTCATGATCCATGTCGATATAGGTTTTGAGCGCATCATAGGTCTCCGTGGATGTCCAGTAATTCGCGCATTTTCCACGGCGCACAGCCTCCACCACGGATTTCGGATTGTAGATATGCCGGAATCTGGTGAAGCGATACCCGTCGTACCAGCTTCCCATTTCCGTAAAATCCATGCCGTACCGCTCACAGAGCGCTTCTACCTCTCCTTCCGTGAATCCGGTATATTCCTCAAAATCAAACTGATCTGTCATGGAATATTCTGTGAACATATTGAGCGCCGAGTGCACGCCATACTTTTTGACCGGCAGAATGCCCGTTATATAGGCCAGCGCCACATAGGGCTGGTCCTTTAACAGATTCCGCAGGAAATCAAGATACTGCTTCTGTAAGTCTTCCGATTCCTGCCTTTCCCGCATCACACAGTCCCACTCGTCGATCAGGAAGATAAACTGCTTATCCGTATTCACATAGATTCTCTCAAGCGCTTCTGCAAGGCCCGTGGTCCGTTCCGAAATCAGATCCCCATAACTCTCCCGCAGTTCCGCAAGGACGACCCGCTCCAAATATTCCGATACGTCCTCTTCTCTCGCCCTGATCAGAAACTGCTGCATATTCAGAAAGATCACGTCATATCTGTTCAGATACTCTCTGAAGGTCGCCTCTTTCTCTATCCGAAATCCCTTGAATAAATCCGCAGAATCACAGCCGCGGCTGTAATAAGCCGCAAGCATCTTAAGCGCCATGGATTTACCGAAGCGCCTCGGCCTGCTGACACAGATATACTGCTGCTCTGTATTCAGATATTGGTTGGTCTTCGCGATCAGCCCCGTCTTATCTACGTAGATCTCGGAGCGGATCGACTGCCAGAAGCCCCTGTTGCCCGGATTCAGATAGATTCCCATGAAATTCGCGCCTCCCTGTACCGTCTGCATTAATCTGTTTCTCTTACTATAAGTTTATCACATTTGTCCCGCTTTCTTTATCGCGTTTATCATCTTTTCCAGACTCTTCACACTTGACTCACGTTCTCACGGAATGCACATTCCTAAAGTAAGAATGTATACAGATTGTCGCCAAGCCAATGGCGGAAGCGTGAGTCATTTCCTTTATAAGATTCTCGTCAGCACAAACTCCGCAAACCGGGGCAGAATAAAGGATACTTCTCCGTACTTGCTTGTATCGAGAACCCCTTTTCGTTTCAAACGGTCCCTGTACACTGAAAACTGCTCCGGTTTCATGCCAATGCTTTCTCTGATCTTCTTAACTTTCGTTTCGCCGCTTGTGGACATCCCGATCAGAACCCTTCTGTCCAGGTCAGAAAGTTCCGACCAGATCTTTCCATAAACATATTCCTCAAGATACTGGTCATATTCCGGAAGAATCTCTTCCAACGTTCTTACCGCCCTGTTCTCCCAATACAGATAGCCCAATACCTGGAATGCAAACGGATAGCCCTTCGTCAGTCCCGCCATTTGTCCGGCCGCTTCCATGTCCAGGCTGAACAGATCCATATACCGTTTCCTGATGGCAGTATAATTCAGTGGTTCCAATATCATCTTAGGCGCTCTGTACAGAAAGGTAAGCGCATCCGCATTCTGTAAGTCATAAATCTTATCATACAATCCTGTCATCAATAAGAAGATCGGATATTCCTGCCGCAAAAAAATCTGAAAAGAGCTGGCGAATACCCTGACAGATTCACAGTTTGTGACTTCATCCACCGTGATTAACAGTCTCTTGTGCTTCCTCCGAAGTTCCTCCAGCATAAGTGAGACCGCACTCTCGATATCCGTCACAGGAGACGCATTTTCCAACGATACGCTTAAACCCAGCACAGAGAAGTCAATCTTTGCCTGTACAAAGTGCGCATGCATTTCCGGCAGGCTGTATAGTTTGCCTGCCAGACTCTGCAGAAGATCCCTTGTGGGATTCAGTTCCACTACAACCCAATCGTCCTTCTCCTTCAGTTCACCGGCAATACCGGTCATCATAACAGTCTTACCTGATCCCCGCACTCCTGTAATCATGTAGATCTGATTGGACGGTTCCGCCGCAGTGAAGTTTTCAAGAATCTCATTATTCTGGGAAATACGCGATACATACTGTAACGGCTTTTTTCCAAAGGACAGGGTAAACGGATTATTCATGAGAAAGCGCCTCCGTCTGCTTTATTTCCATATCTTTATAGCTCTTTATAACTCAAGATTTGATTTATAAGCTTTTATAAGTTTTTGCTTATTATATAAGTTTTTATAAGTTTTGACAAGTATATTACTTGTACCATATGAAAACCATCATTAACGACATTAGAAATTTCCCTTTCTGCCCTTCAAAAGCTTCCGTATATGACTTTGGCAGAAGCCGGAAGCAAAACTTAACAGAAAAACGCTCTTGCAAACCGCTCCAACGCCTCCTGGTCCTTCGCCCCCATCATCTCACAGGAAGAGTGCATGGCCAGCAGTCCAACGCCTAAGTCCGCCGTCTTCATGGGCAGATGGGAAGAGATGATGGAGCCGATCGTCCCGCCGCCCTTCATATTGGAATGCTTCGCGAAGCGCTGGTAAGGAATCTCCTGCTCCTCACAGAGCGCAATGACAGCCGCCAGGATCTCCGGATCCCAGGAGTAACTCTGGTTGCTTGCGGTCTTTAACACAAACCCCTGATTAAGCACCGGATAGTTGGTAATGTCCTGGCTTCCGGGATAATTCGGGTGATACGCATGGGCCACATCCACCGAGAGCATCATGCCGTCCGTGATATCCGCCATACAGTCTACCGCACGCTTGCCGAAAGCCTGCCATATCTTCTGAAGGATAACGGCAGGCAGTCCGGAATCCGCCCCCTGCTTGCTCAGGCTGCCCACCTCCTCATTGTCGAAAAGGCACACCAGATTGACACGGTCGTCATTCTCACTCCCGATCAGACCCTGCACCAGCGCGCAGACAGAAGTAATATCGTCTAAACGAGGCGCACAGAGAAATTCTCCCGTAATACCCGTCAGATAAGGCTGCTCCGTATTGTAGACGCACAGATCATAATCCAGAATATCCTCCTGTCTGAGGTCAAATCGGTCCGCCAGCAGTGCCGTGAATTTCGTATCTTTGCTCAGGGCTTCCCCTATGGTGCCAAGCAGCGGCAGAAGATGCTTTTGGTTGTCGATCGGCACGCCCTTCTCATTCACCTCCCGGTTCATATGCACCGCCAGATTTGGCAGATACAGCACCGGCTCCTTAAAGTCCACCAGATGACTCACCGGCCTGTCATAACGCTCCCCACGGGTCACCACCTTACCGGCAAGAGAAAGCGGCCTGTCGAAGAAGGTATTCAGAATCGGTCCGCCGTACACTTCCGTATTTAACTGCATATAGCCCTGTGTAAAGATCTCCGGATTCGGTTTAATCTTGATGGCCGGGAAATCCGTGTGTGCGCCGCCGATGTGGATGCAGTTTGACAGATCACATTCACTTCCAACCGTAAAGGCGTAGAGCGTCGTGCCAAAAGGCACGCAGAAATATCGCCCGCCCCGCTCCAGATTCCAGTCCTCTTTCAGAGACAGTTCCTCAAACCCGGCTGCCAAGAGCTGCTGTCTGCTGTGCGCGACCACGTGATACGCCGAGATACCGGCTTTCAGATACGAAAACAGGTTCGTGATTTCATTTGGTAATTGCTGCATTGTCAATATTCCTCCAAATCCATGCTTATTTTCAATATAAAAGGCGACGGGGTCTTCCATCGCCCGCCTGTAACCCTTCCTAAGTCACTACCTGCTGCCGGTTTTTCACTCCACCTGCAGCCCCAGGCACTGTGCACGCTTCTGAAAACTCCGGTACTGCCTGTCCGTGATAAAATCTTCTCTGGTAATGGGCTCTGTAAAATGGAAGTCCACCTGATCCATCGCCTTCTGCGCCGCCTGCCTGATCGTCATCTCCCCGAACTGATAGGGCGCGTCCAGATCCCGCATAAAGTCAATGTCAAAAGCATTGTTATGATCGAACAGCGGATGACAGCCCAGAATCTCCATCGTCTCCGTATCATAGTAAAAGCCCCAGTTCTGCCCGTGTCTGTCTCGGTTGCTGATCAGAAAATCCACTATCCACATTTTATAAATGTTCTCCCCGTCAATCTCCATCATCCGGGTATCCGCATCCATGCCGTTCACATTACAGTAAGAAATAAATTCCATCCCGGTCAGCACAGCCTTCCTCTCCGTCGTCATGCATGGGCACATGCACACATATTGGTCCTCATCCTGCCCGGCTTCGTAATGGACATGTTCCACGTTCATCTTATCCAGAAGATTAGAACACATCACTTCGATCCGGGACTCCGTACTGCCGTTTGCTCCCAGTTTATACAGCCAGAGCGTACCGTCGTCGTGCCGTCTCCACGCCTTGGCGTAAGCGCCGTTGGTTGTCAGCTCCGGCGTCACCGGGGAGCCCTGGAAGGTCAGGGACTTACCGTGCAGCGCCACCTGCGCGACGATCTCATTGAGCGGATTGCGCTTCACATCCACGCTGCTCCAGCTGATCGCTTCATCGTCATCAAATTTCAGCCAATAGGGATCCAACACGGACACCGCCCGGCAGACCATCGCGATCTTCATATGCTGTTCGACCGTACCGGTCTGCTCAAACCGGAACAGGTTATAGATCCACTTGGCATTGGCCCTGCTCAGCAGCAGTACCCGCCCGGCCAACCAACTGACTACCGCCTCCTCGTTTTTCCTTGCGGCAAGCAGGGACCTGTTCATATCGTAAGTGGTCCTGATACTGCCGGGAGCCGGTATCTGCTGTAATTTTCCTTTGATCGGATAGGGCAGGTACTTTTCACTTCGCACTTCGTAGCACAGCGTATCAAAATCCACCCGCATGACCTCGGTATCCTTCATCATAATTGTAAATGGCTTTATTCCGTCCATGTGGGTTCCTCCCGAAGCAGACGTTTGAACCAGTTGTCACTCAATTCATTACATCTAAAAAGAGCCTTCCCTTCAGAAAAAGAAGCAAGTCTGACTAGAGAAAATGTATTATCGTATATCTTTATCTCATCGCATAGAGGTATCGCTCTAATAAGATTTTTTTGAGACTTAACGTATCTTCTTCGTATATCTGTCTCATCTACACCGTGCCCTCCACGTCTAACGCGATCCTCCACTCGCTTGACTGCAATTTCAACATCTTCCAGTCCGACAAAATACATATCTACAAAATAACCCAATGCTTTCGCTTTCTTTATTGTCTTCATCGTACCGACTAAAGTTGTTTCCTGATTAAAAGAAAGTCCTCGTTGCAGACAGTCGTCGATTCTAAACTTCGCATCAAACATAGCCCTCGCCTGATTTTCCAGATCACTCCAATCACCGTACTTTTCTCTCAATATCTCATCATAGTTTACACGTACAGTTCCTTTCGTAAAATGCTCATTCAAATAATACAACGTTGATTTACCCGCTCCATTCACGCCCGCAAATATAATGTATTTTTTCATACTAGAAAACTCCTTTTTCAATGAGTTCCCGTTGCTTCTCGGCTAAGAAAAAATTGGAAATATGAATTGCAAATCTTCTTTCCTCATCATTTTCTATTTTTTCAATGAGTTTTCCGGAAACGAAGCCATCATATTCCTGATCGAGCCTCTTGCATTCATTATAAATTCTGCGTAATTCCTCATTCATTTCCACAGTCTTTCTTCCCTTCCTATAAGATCAAGCCCTTCCTGTATCCCATCCGTCTCTTACCCTGATCAGGAAAAGACAGCAGCCCGTCTGCTGACGCCTTATTCTCCGCCGCCGATCAGCACCTCTTTCCCGCAAAATGCAAATCCATACCTGCGGATACGCTCTGCCGCGATTCCCCGCTCCATCAATTCCGCCGCATATCCCTTCTCCTCTATCTGTGCCAGTGCGGAAGATACCGTCTCCTCCAGATCTTTCTCCTTCTTTGGCTGAAAAACCTTAAATTCCAGAATAAAAGCATCGTCTTCGGCCCTTTTCGACTCTAGCATCACATCGTATCTGCCAAACCCGCTCTCCCGGTTGGATCTGAGCAGGTAGCGGCCCGACAGATCCACCATCAGCCCCAATACGAATCCATGGTAGAATTTCTCCGGCTGCGTCCTTCCCGGATTCTTTCCCGTGTCGAAATAACTAAAGCAATCGAAAGCCACCCTGTTCATATACTCATTCATGGCATCCACATCATCCAGTAGAAGTGCCTTGATAAAGTCGTTGTAATCCCCGCTCCCGGCAAACCAGTCCTGGATCATATTTTCAAACATCAGGGTGACTTCCTTATTGGTCAGCGTCAGATCATAATAGATACGCCCCGTCTCTTCCTCAGGCATTGCACCGACTACTCTCAGATAACCGCTGGCAAGCAGCAGGCTCCAGACCGCATTCTTCTTCACAGCTAACTGATTATAGACAATCTGCTCATCAATCTCCATGCTGATCTTCCCGCCGCGCAACAAATCCTCAAAAGCCTGCTTAATATTCGTGTCTCCTTCTCTGAGCAGCTTTCCCACCAGACTGTTGGAACTGGTATTGGCCCAGTAGGCGCCCACTTTTCTGTTATCCAGATAATTGATGATCGACCATGGATTGTAGATATCGCTCTTTTCTCCGAAGGTGAAACCGTCATACCAGTCTTTGACTCTCTGCCTCTGATCCGACAGCCCATATTCTTCCAACGCATCAAAGACTTCCCTTTCCGTAAACCCGAAACTGTCCTCATATTTCTCTGTAATCGTCGTCACTACTTCAAGATTATTCAAATCGGAAAAAGTGGATTCCGTACTGATCTTGGTAATTCCCGTCAGCAGCGCGCGTTCCAGATACGGGTTCGTTTTGAACGTAGAATTGAACAGACTTCTTATGAAAGCCGCCATCTCTTCCCAGTATCCGCTTACATACGCTTCCTGCATCGGCGTATCATACTCATCCAGAAGAATAATCGCTCTTCTTCCATGATATTTACTTAAGAAATCTGCCATTGCACGCAGGGATGCCGCCGCCGTCTCATCTGACATGTCGGCGGTAACCTCCTGATAAAATGCCCGCTCCTTCTCATTAAGCAGATTGCCCGCAAGCAAATACTCATTCTTGTTATACTGCTCCTCAATAATCCTGCAGATACTCCGTCTGGCCTCCCTAAAGGTATTCTCCTTGACCCTGGCAAAGCTGATAGACAACACCGGCCAGGTGCCCTGCATCTGCCGGTACCTCTCTTCCTGCCAGATGGAAAGTCCCTCGAACAGTTCCCCACGCCCGACATATTTCACGGAAAAAAACTGCTCCAGCATACTCATATTCAAAGTCTTGCCGAACCTCCTCGGGCGCGTGATCAGGGTCACATCGTCCTGAGCCTCCCACCACTTTCTGATAAAGTCCATCTTATCGATATAAAAGTTATTATTAACCCGTATCCTCTCAAAATCCTGGCCGCCGATCCGAACTGTTCTCGCCATATTCGCCCTCCCTTCCCCATCATGGGCCTATTTGCTGCAATTTGGCTTCACACCCTTTCAATCTGACACTTATGCTTTTTCTTTCTTCTGGAATAACTGATTCCCACGAGCAGCGTCTCTCCATACTCCTCTGTTTTCTGCATATAATTCTTCTGTCTGATCTGTCTAATCGCGTTTTCCGCCGTATCATCGACCTTTAGTTCAAGGATGATCGCCGGTTTTCCATACTTTTTGGGTAAAAACACAAAATCACAGTAACCTTTTCCGCTTTTTGCTTCTCTTTCCACCTGATAATCTCTCCTCGCATACAGATAACACAGCGTGATCACACAGGACAGTGCATTTTCATCATTATACTCCAGGAACGGTATCTCTCTGTCGTGTACACTCTCTATGATTGCAGCAACTTTATTCGCGTCAGCAGCAAGCGTTGCTGCCAGCATCTCCTTGGAACTGTCCACGATCTGCTTTACTTCCCCCATGCTTTCCCGTGCCAGTACCCTTTGATACTTCTCCATCAACTCATGGTTGGGAATTCTTAAGAGTCCGTCGTGATACAAAAGAAAACCATACACTACCATGGCCGACAAAATCTCATCCCTGCTGTTCATCTCCTGCTCAATGGCGCTGTATCCATTTAAATCAGCCTCAACCGGAAGTCCGGACACCATTCTGACAATATCTTCCCGCACTTCATCCACATTGTGCTCCACGCAGTCCGCAACTTCATTCATGGGGCCTGTCTCCGTCCAGTAATTCCGGCACTGCCCATCGATCAGGGCTCTGTTGACGGAACGCGGATTAAACAAATGTCTGCCATCGCCCATGAGGTAACCATCATACCACCACGCCAGTTCCTCATAGCTGATACCCTTGTATCTGCTGCATAGCTCCCGCACTTCATGTTCCGTCAGGCCGAATTGCTCCTCAAACGTACGGTCATTCATAAAGTTATATTCCCAGAACATATTCAGTTCCGACCCACTGGAATATTTGGCAATCGGAAGCACGCCCGTCATATATGCCAGATCCACATACGCCTTATCCTTCAGTAACGCCTTCAGAAATTTCATAAAATGGATCTTATCTTCACTGGTAATGTACTTTTCATGAAATATGGAATCCCATTCATCCAGAATAAAAATAAACGAGTCGCCTGATGCCTGCAGCATTTCACTGATTCCCAAGAATTCCTTTCCTGACAGCGCAGGGTACGCCTCCAACAGATCTTCCTGCAGTTTTCTGACAATGCTCTTTAAATATACATGGTACTCGTCACAAAAATCAGGCATGATACTGAAATCAATATGTATCACATTATACTGATTGATATGACATTCAAAATGTTCTGAACCGGCAATTTTTAATCCGCTAAACAAAGCACGGGTATCATATCCTTTTGTATAGTACGCTCCTAACATATTCGCATTTACCGTCTTGCCGAACCGGCGCGGCCTCGTAATACAGACATACTTGCTGTTCGTCCGGATCATCGGGGATATTTTCTCGATCAACATACTCTTATCCACATAGATCTCACTGTTAAGCGTATCCTGGAACAATATGATCTGTGTATTCGTATTCAAATAGTACATGCTGCTCCCTCCCGCCACTGCTGCTTTCTGTGATCATTTTATTATTTTTTAAAGGTTGTGTCTATACAAAAAAGGATTATAATAGTATTAAGCAGTGCGGTATTCATACTCGCAAACTCTAATTTTACGGAGGCGCCCTATGCTGTACCACTACACCACCTTTGCCGCATTCGACGGAATCATCCGCTGTGCGGAGCTGCGGTTGAACAATATCCTGAATATGAACGACGCGTCCGAGATGCGGCTTTTTATGAATGGGATCTGCAGGGCTGTGACGGAAAGGCTGGATCAGAATGGTCAGGATAAGAAAAGCCGGTCCGTGGAAGCTTTTTTCCGGAAGGAACTGGAAGAAGAATTTCATTATTCCGCCTATGCGGCCTGTTTCTCCGAATATCGGGACGACGCCGCGCAATGGGAGCGGTACGGCTATCTCGGGCAGGGTGTCTGCATCGCTTTCCGGGAAGAACTGATGCAGAAAATGGTGGGCGGTGTCATATCGCTGCAGAAGGTATACTATCAGACCGATATGCGGGAACACCGGCTTGTGGATGATTTCTACGAGATGATCCGGGATGCGAAAGACTTTGCAGAATGCTTTCCCTCCCTGCAGAATCTGATGAATGAAGCCTGGCTGCAGTCCGCCGCTTTCAAGCATCCTTCCTTTGCCAGCGAGAAAGAAGTACGGCTGGTGGTATCGCCTTTTATCTCCAGTAAGTTCACGATGGAACCGAAATACCATGTATCTTCGGAGCGCATCAAGAAATATTACCCTCTTGACCTGCGCAAGATGTGCAGTAAATTGGATTTGTGCCTGTCCGACCTGGTAGGAGAGATCATCATCGGTCCCACTTCTTCCCAATCCCTGCCCATCCTGCAGGATTATCTGGAGGACTGCGGGCTTGGCATCCTGCAGGATAAGATCAGTGTGTCTGAATGCCCGCTCAGAAAACCCCGCCCGTAAGGGAATGAATAATCGAAATATATACGAACTTTACACATTTCATGCCTCTTGTTATAATATAAACAGAAGGCGCAGGAAACCATATAGTTGACGTCATTAGAAATTTCGTTTACTATAAATCAAATGAATTGGCAACGCAGAAAGCAGGTGATCATATGCCGGGAGAAAAGGAACTGAATGCGAATCTCTTTGACCAGTTAACTTTAGTAGAGAGAATTGAACGTCAGGCTCAGAAGGGCGATATCGAACTGGTGAAAGAGGAGATCGATATCTTAAAGAAAGAAATCAACCGCAAGCTTTATCAGCAGCCGCCTTTAACAGATAAGCCTGAACCATAGTAAAACAATACATGACAAAGCAGAGTGCAAAACCTGTCACATCCTGACATTTTGCACTCTGTCTGTTTAGGAAACCCCGCCCGTAATATGCTCCCCGGCCACCAACCCGGTTGTAAAGGCGATTCCCACCGCCGCTCCCTCATTGTCATAGTAGGGCACACAGTAACAGCTTCCGTTGTCCATTCCTGCCACATACAGACCTGCGATCACCTGCCCTGAGGGCGTCAAGGCCCGGCAATATTCATCCGTCTTCACACCGCCGATGGTGCACCAGGCGCTCTGCTCATATGCAAACAGGTAAAAAGGCGCCTTGCGCACGGGTTTCATCAGATAAGCCGTCTTTCCGAACCGGCCGTCATACCCCCGGTCACACATCGCATTGTACTCTGCTACCGTCTCTTCCAGGCGGGGCAGGCCGCACTTTTTTGCAAGTTCCGCCAACGTGTCCGCCTTCGCGGCATATCCCTGTTCGATATCCTTCTCCAGATCCTCCGCCCTGTGGTTCTGCGGACAGTCATGAACGGTCCGGCCTGCATGCCATGCTTCCGGCCTGCCATAATAATCATAGAGCGTTCCCCGATCCAAGGCATGATAATACTCGTCGTCCAATACGGCATAATAATGTCCCTCCCGGACGGTACTCTCTCCACCCAGCGACAGCGGCTTATCGGACATCCGCTGCTCATTCATGAAGCGCCGCCCGTTGCGGTCCACCAGAAGTCCGCCGCCGATGGCGAAATACATGTTGGAGGACATCCCCTTCTTCATCTTCGAATGATATCCCCCGAATTCATTGGTGCAGATCCCCCAGTTCCGGTCCAAAATGCCGCCCGCTTCCAATACCATACGGATACCCGCGCCGTCACTCAGCCTGCTGCCCAACGCGCCTACATGGATATCCCCCAAATGTTCCCTGATCATCTCCTCACTGCCAAGGTACCCGCCTGTGGCGATCAGAATGCTGTCCGCTGCAAGTTCTTCTTCCGGTTCCTCTTCCCTGCCTTCTGCCAGGTTTCTCACCGCCACACCCCTGATCGTGCCGTTCGCATCCTGCAACAGGCGTTTTGCTTCCGTATGTAAGCAGAATGTCACACCCAGGCTCTCCAACAGATCCTGCAGCATCTGCCAGCGCTGCTGCACAGGCGTCCGGAAGAAATGCCTTGCCCGGAAGCCCACCCCGTAGGTATCCTCCATCAGCGTCATTTCAATACCCGCCTCCTGCAGAGCCGTCTCCACCTCGCGCCCCTTATCGATCGCATTGCGCAGCAGTCCCGCATGAACCGTCCCCCGGGAATACTCATACATATAAGAATAAAGCCGTTCCACGGTAACGGTCGCCTGCTCCGTTTCCTGCAGTCTCGTATCCGCCAGCGCCGGACCGCCGCAGCGGGCCGCGTTGCTGGAAACGATGCTCTTTCCCTTTTCCACTACCAGGCAGGTAAGTCCTGCTTTTGCTGCCTTCCAGGCCGCCATCATCCCCGCGGCGCCGGAGCCGACTATGATCACGTCATATTTCTTCATTCACTCTTTATCCCTTCTTTTATTACAGGTAGGTAAAAGGCTCTCCCGCATCCAGGAATACCGCCAGGATGCCGTCCGTAATGCGCTCCACCCATCCGGCGAGATACTTCATGCCCCACTCTTCGCTTCTCTCATGTCCAAGGACCAGCATCCCCTTGTTCATGCCCATCATAGCCGCATCCCGCACATAAGCGGAAAGGGTCCACTCGGTGATATCCCCGCAGACAGCCACATCCACATCCTCCTGCAGCATCTGGATCATCGGCGCCTCTTCCCTGCCAAGACCGAGGCTGCCGCCGCCCACCAGCACGGATACCTTCTCCACTTTCATATCCGGATCGCCCACGATCTGTACCACATCCATCTGCGCACGCTCCTTGAAAAAAGCCGCCAGGCCCCGCAGAGTTGTCTCCGGGATCTGATAGAGGCCCCCGAAATGCGCCCAGAACTGCCCCGCACCGGCATCTTCCTCTCCGTACTTCTCCACATCTTCCACCGGCACCCGGTACTGCCGCCATCCGAATTCTTCCTCGAATCCGGTATAAATCTGGTCTTCATATCCCATATGCATGTGGTCGTGATACCGCCAGATCGCCATCTGACATTCCTTAATCAGCCTCTTTTTTGCCTGATAGTATATAGTTTTTTTACCCCTTCCCCGGAAGCCTTGCAAATAAAGGGATTGCCCGTATTTACGGGCTTTCCCGCTATTCTGCTTTCTGCATAACTTCACGTATTGCCACGTACTGTCACGTCTTTTTGCCCCGGAAAGTAGTACAAATAGTAGTAAACCCTGCGGCTGCCTCAGGAGGTAAGCCGCTCCATTTCCTCACGGGCAGAAGTATAAGTGGCGTGTGCGTAATAGTTCAGCGTCATATTGATGCTGTTATGCCCCATTATATACTGCAGCGCTTTCGGGTTCATCCCGGCACATGCCATTTTCGTGCAGAACGTATGCCTTAATGTATGCGGCGTGAACTTCTCCGGCAGTTTCTCCCCATGGTATCTGTTATACTTTTCTTTAAGCCCGTGGAATGTATCTTCAAAGCTGATGGCTGTCTTTGGGTATCCCCTCCGGGTGCAGAACAGGAAGTTGCCGTATCCGTCAATTACAACGCCCGTGTCCTTATGGTTTTCAAGCACGCGCCGGAAAGCCTCGTACACAGGTTTGCTCATTGGGATTTCCCTTGTGCCGCTCTGTGTTTTCGGCTTATCCACATAGTAGCCTTTCCCGGTGTGTTTGAGGAGCTGGTGGCCAATGGAAATCCTGCGGCCCTCAAGGTCAACGTCGCCCGCGGTCAGCCCGCAGAACTCGGAAATCCTCAGCCCCGTGCCCAAGAGGATAATGAACTCATCATAATGCTTTTTGTATATGGAATCCCCCTGGATGAATTCCAGCAGGCTTTGTTCCAGTTCCGGCGTAAGTGGCACTTTCGCCTCCCTGTTATCCTCAATCACCGTGCTGAGTTTGAAATCGAACGGGTTCTTCCGGATTAAGTCGTCCTGCACAGCCATGTGGAATGCGGCTGACAATGACCGTTTATCACAGCTAATGGACACATAGGCAGTCCCTTTGTCGCGCATCCTGATAGCCCATTCCTTGGCATCAGAGGGCTTCACGGCACTTATCTGTGCATTGCCAAGCTTATCGCTTTTAAGCCTCTTTATGAGGCTTTTACGGGCATCCACGGTCTTTGGCTTGACGTTCCCCCTGACACGTGTATATTTTTCATACAGTTCGCACACGGTCATTTTCCTGCCTGACGCATCAATCCCATCATCAAGGTCGCGCTGGATTTCTTTTTCCTTCTCACGCAGTGAGATATCATCCCTTTTCCCTTTAGGCGCACGGTCAGAAGGCACCAGTTTCCAACTGTAAATAAACTGTGGTTTCCCGCAGTTGTCAACATACTTATAACAGTACCGTCCGTCGCTTCTCTGGCTTTCGCCCGTCTGCAATATCCTGTTTTTATTGTCCCTACGTTTTTCTGACATTGTTTTTAGGAGCTCCTTTCCGTCCATATTTGGTTGAAAAGAGCCCTAATATGCTACTTATATTGTACCATATTTCGGGCTTCTTGTCAACCATATTTTGATAAAATATTATTTTATATTGCGTCAAAAACGTGCTAAATCTGGTCCTGGGAATCCAGGATTTTTTCAAGCTGCCTGCGCTTTATGAGAATCCGGTTTCCATTAAGGATTACCCAGCTTGCCGTAGGTTTCTCAGCAGCAAGCCGCCGCAGCTTGTTCTCCCCGATTCCGAAATAGCAGGCCGCTTCTTTTATGGTAAGCACGTATTTCTCGCTGGCCGGTATATTGGTGTCGTTCATGGTAAGTCTCCCTCCCTTGTTTCAAAGGCGCTGCCAAAACCAGCATGGCTGGCGCCGCGGCAAATCCGGGGAAGCCCCTGCGCCCCTTCCGGGGGACGCAGGGAACACCCGGCTTCTCCAAGCGTTTGGAGAAGATTCCCTCTTTACTGCACGATGCCGAATACCTCTTTACAGGTATACGCATCCATGCCCCGTGCTTCCGCCCAGCGCTGCGCCGTGCCTGCCGTTATATAGTACAGGTACAGGCCGTCGCGCACCGTCCGGCTGCCCTTAACCACGGCCGCCCTGCACCCGGGATACGGGTAGGAGCCGTCCGTGGAAAACAGGGCGTATGTTCCGGTATCCGTTTTCCGCAGGTATTCAGAGAGGAACCCGGGCTGGGTCCCGTCTGCCCCCTGCTGGAACGCCCATACTTTTTCCCGGATTCTGGCGCTGCCCCTGAACTCCTCCAGGGCACGGGCATAACCGTCCCCATGGAGCTTTTCCCCGGCCCATTGGGCGAGCGCTTCCGGGGCGGCCGGGAAGGTTACCTCACGCCCTGCGAAGCCGTAGTACGGCTGGCCGGGGCAGGAAGCCTTCCCGCCGCATTTTACGGACATATAATACCGGCCTGGCCCACAGCGCAGGGCCTGCTCCCTGAGATAGTCAGGGCGGCCGGAACCGTAACGGAAACACCAGCGCGTACGGGTTCCCGTGTTTCCGCCGGCTTATTGTTATGGCTGTGAAAATCCATTGGACAGGACAGCCGGATATGGTATTGTTATTTCCGGCTGTCCCCATGCTGCGCTTTGGCCGGCCCCGGCATGGCGTCTGCCGGGTTTCCCCCGGCAGCTGTCCCTGATGCTGTCCACATCCTCACCCCCTTTCTTCTTCATCATCCTTTTCCCCGCATCCGCCTGCGGATGCCGTCCTCACCAGTCCGCGGTAGCTGGTCCTGAGCGGGCATGGGCGGTATTTTTTGTCTATGTCCATCCCGGAATAGGTATGGTCCTGCCAGTCTGCCAGGTTATACTCCCCGATGAGCGGCTCCCCCCTGTCCATTTTCGTTCCCGTGGTGACGGGGTTCTTCCTGGCCTCCCATCCCAAATCGTTACGGACGGCGGTCCTGATGTCGCTGTGGAAGGAGCCCTTCCCCAGGACCTTTCCGGAGGGGTAGAATTTTGCGTGCCATGCCTTATATAAGGCATAGAGGAATTTGTAAGGCAGCAAATCCCATACGAATTCAGGTTTGAATTCATTCCAGAACTCGACGACGGGGTCATTGAATTCCTGGTACTCCGCCAGCGCGTCCCTGCACGCCTGGGGCACGCCCAGTTCGTAGTAATCCATATGGAGCACTTTGTACATCACGTATTCAAGCACGTCATCACGCTTTATGTAGTCAGATTTGATGTACTTACGCTCACAGCCCTCGAAACAGTTCCCCATCGGGATGATGAGCAGCCGCCTCAGAAGGGAGGGCGTCCTGTCTTTCAGCTTCGGGAACTCGTTGAAGCACTGCACAATCATCCCCCTGAAGGTAAACTTCAGCTTAGACAGGTACTTCCGGTTGATTGTTATCGGGTCCCCTGTGATTGCGCACTTCAGGTTGTCCGCCACCTCGACATAAGCGCCGGGCTGGTTCTCGTCATTGATGACTGCGGAAACCTGCACCAGCCTGTCGAGGAACACGTCATTGGAGAACTGGCTGATTTTGATGGATTCGCAGCTTTCCTCCCCGCACAGTTGGCGCATGAGTTCGCAGAGCGTGCCTTTCCCGTTGTTGCCGCTTGCGGCGTACATCCATGCAGATTTGTTCCACGGGACATTTGGACGTATCACCGCGCCCAGCAGCTGCCAGAGCAGCTCCACGATTTCCGGGTCACCTGAGAGCGACTGCATCCAGCTTTCCACATCCCATTTGGTGCCGTCGGGATTGCTGATTATGACGTTCCGTGCTTTCGGGTTGTAATCCACACTTGACTTTGAAAGGAACACCATTTTCGGGCTGAAAGGGATGAGGGTTTTAAGCCGGTAGTCGAAAATGCCGTTGTTCACAGCAATCAAATCCTTGTCCTTCGTCAGTTCCAGTTTCGGGGCGCGGCTCCTCAGCTTTGTGATTATCTCCTTGAAATCCTGTTCGGACATGTCCCAGTTATAGGGCATTATGGCATTCCTCAATGCTTCCTGTTCAATCGTATAGAGCCCTTCCTTTTCCCCGCTGCCGCAGTATACCGCCGGCTCATAGCTTCCCCCGTTCAGGTGGATGTTGACCACAAACCGGAAATAAAGCATGATTTCAACAATGACCGAATTAGGCAGGGTGGCAGTGCTTTTGAATTTCCTGTCCTTACTGTACACGCACGCATTGTACATCGAAATGTTGTCGTTTATCCCGTCTATCAGGTCCGTTTTCAGGCCCTCAATGTCTGACGGCGGCTGGGCCGGGTTCAGGTTTTCCAGATAATTCAGAGTCACTTCCCTGATTAATCCATCCCTGGTGTATGATGCACCCATGTTTTGTACCTCCTCTATGTTATCTTTTATCATTTTCATATTCGGGATGCTGTGCATCCCCATCCCTTCCCAGCAGCAGCGGCGGACAGGCTGCATGGCTGGTATTTTGTTTTGGATATGCCCCACGGCTGTGTTTTTATATCATCCACAACATATCACAGCACCGTTCCGGTGCCGGTTATATTCCCGAAAGGAGGATTGGTTTCATATGGACGTGGCAGAACGCTGTAAGATTATACGCCAGACACTTTTTGAAACGGGGCACGGTTTCGCCGTTGCACAGGCCAAAGACAGCAACGGATTTGTTGTCTGGCAGTTTACGCAGACGCCTTTCGGGCGCGATTTTTACCATGGGCGGTATTTTGCGCTGAGGGATGATGCCGAAAGGGACTTCCGCCGCAGGACGGATAACTACAAATCTATCAACAAGACGGACCGGCAGTCTCTGCAGAGCCCGGCCCGGTACTGCCGCTACTATTCCACGCAGCGGCCTGTGGATATCGGCACGTACCCTAAGCCTGACGGGAACGCCCCGCTGGTAATCGTCAACTATGACTGTGACAGGCGGCGCCCGGTAGCGGGCGGCCTGCTGTGTGCGTGGGGCGAGCTGGTCTACCGGGAGCCGCTGGCGGAGGGGCAGGCACGGGATTACGAGCTGGCCCCTGCCCCGGAAAAGCCTTGTCCGGCTCCAAATGCTTGGAAAATACCGGGGACATCTACCACTATGACCGGGGAAGTATCGTATGAAAACCCACAGACCCGGAATCTTTCCAAACGCATGGAAGTATGGAAGGGTTCCGGGCACGGATGAAAGGAGAAAAAATGGATACCGTGAAATACTATGAAATCAATGAGGATGCGGCCCGCCGTGCAAAGGAACTGAACAGCTTTTCTGAATACAAGCCCGGCAGCGCCGCTGCGGAATACAAAACAATGGTGGACAGGGCGGCCGAGGTTGCGGAGAAACAGAAAGCACGTGTTGACCCTGTGTACCATGAAAAAATCGACAGGCTCCTTGACACTTATTCCCGCAGACTTGCACAGAACATGAACAACGAATACGCCATTGACGCAAGAGTCCCCTCTGTCTTAATCTGCGGGCCTGCCAACTTCCCCACACGGAAGAAGGAGAAGCAGAACGCCGCCCGTGACCGCAACATGCAGGAGTGGAGGGAGATTCAGGGAATCCTTGACAAGATAAGGGGCGTCGGCACAGGAGGGATAAGCGCGGATGACCCGGATGCCGTTGGCAAGCTGAAAACCAAACTGGAAAATCTGGAAGAATCACAGGAGACAATGAAGCTGGTCAACAGTTATTTCCGGGAGAAAGGCACGCTGGACGGCTGCCCTTTCCTCACAGCGGAGCAGATTGAAGCCCTGAAAGCTGATATGGCGGCAAACTGGCATTACGGCAAGGCTCCCTATCTGCCGTGGCAGCTCTCCAACAACGGGGCGGAGATACGGCGTGTGAAACAGAGGATTGAGGAACTGGAACGGAAAGCGGAGGCAGTTTATGTCGGCTGGGAATTTGACGGCGGATATGTGGAGCCGAATAAAACCGATAACCGGCTTCGGATATTCTTTGACGAGAAGCCTGACGAGGCCACACGCTCCGAACTGAAAAGCAGCGGCTTTAAATGGTCCCCGAAAGCGGGCGCGTGGCAGAGACAGCTCACCGCAAACGCTTTCCACGCCGCTGACCGCCTCGCCTGCATCCAGCCGCTGACAGGGGAGAAGCCGACGGAACTGCAGCGGAAGCACGGGGGCGGCTGACGCCCCCAAGGGACAGGTTGATTTTTATCAGGCACACGGGGACGGAAAGGCATCCCGGTTGTGCCTGAGTCCTTCCCCTGCTATACTGGTGTTATCAAAACCAATTCAGGAGGTATACATATATGTTATCAGCCTATGAAGATTATTTATCCCAGCCGGGGAGCCTCACATTTGAAGAGATGCTTTCCCTGTACAGGCAGATGGCGGCAGAAACCGGATGTGATGAAACTGCCGCTGATTTATATAAAGATTTACTTGCTGCCGCAGTGAAGTATTCCGAATCACGCTCCCACTGGCCGCTGTGGAGCCGGGAGAAGAAACTGGAAGAGGATTCCGTCCGCACTTCCCGCCACAATCAGGTTATCGACTGTTTTAACATCCTCTCACGGTATCTGCAGGCAAAAGGCAGCCCTGCCGCATGGCGTGAATCTTTGGGCAGTGACAGGAAGCGTATCGGTGACTTTGCCTGTTTCCTTATCTTTATCGAAAGTCTGGACGCAAGATGACTTCCCTGTATTTTTAAACCTTCATTTAAAATTCCGGGCAATGGATATTGCCGGTTTTCTTTTTGTAGTGATTTTCAGTCTTTGATGACTTGGCGCATGACGCCGCCCCGGCACAGGGGAAAAGCAGGGGAAGGAGAGGCGGCTACTACGTTTTGAGCCACTTCTACTACATTAAATTTCACCCCTGTGTGCTCCCCTGGTCCGCACAAAGCCAGCAGCCATGCGGCTTTACAGGGAGTTAAGGCACGCCGCTGCAGCTACTACGTTATTTTCTGAAAACTTTTATATAGTGTATATTATATTTCTATATCTAGCTTTAAATATTTATTGTAGTTACCGTAGTAATCAGGCTGAAACCCTTGCAGACACTGGCTTCCAGCCGTTACGCTGTGCGTTTTGAAGAGTAATCGCAACGTATTCAGTGTAGTAGTTCTTCCCCCTCTTTTATCTCGTGCCCGGCGGGGCATATCAGTATTTTTCTTTTTTCTTTCCCATTGGAGCCATCCCCTTATCAACTGTCCTTTTCCCCTCCCCAAACTTACAGCAGCTCACGCTGCCGGTTATTTCCGGGAATATGCACAACGGCCCCCGGCAGGGGGCATGGAAGGAGGAAGGGATGAAATATGCGAAGATACCGCTGGACGAACGGCTTGGCAGGCTGTCCGGCTTCCAGCGCACCAACTGGGCGTATGCGCCAATAATCCGTGAATGGGCCGAAATGCCCATAGCCGCATACCTGGGGGCGGGAAGCAGGTACAGGGCTTTCATGGGCCTCCTGGGCATCACGGAGAAAAAGGAAAGCGCCATGACATACGCCGGGGCAATGGCGCACATAGGCCCGTGGTTTGACGACGGCCGGCTCACCCACCTTGCGGGGCAGGCGCTGCGCTACCTCGCGGAGCCATTGCTGGAAGCATACCGGGAACGTGGGAAAAAGCAGGGGAAACCGCTTGAGGACGGGGCGCCTGACGCCGCATGGCTCAATATGGACACGTATTTCAATTATGTCACACAGGCCTGCGGGCAGGGGGCGGCCGGGCATTACTGGGAGCTGCAAAAGAGCGCCCCCTGCAGGGGCATTGACAATGACCTGGTGGCGCAGGCCGCCGCAAAGGCGCTCACCGGGAAGTACCCGCCGGAAATCGGGGAGGAGCTCCTCTACCTGATTCTGGTGCGGCCCTACCGGGATGGCGCCCCATGGGAAGGAGGTAAAAAATGAACCCATATCTGATAACGCCGAACATCATCAAAGAAACGGCCAACGGCACCACCTACTGCCCGATTCAGGACGAGCTCTTCACGGCGCAGCGTTCCGTGGAGGTGGTGGGGGAAATCACGAAGGATTCCGTCTATTCGCTGATTTTACAGCTGCGCTACCTGCACCATTCCGCTCCGGGAAAAGAGATAACCATGTACATCAACAGCCCCGGCGGCTCCGTGTGTGACGGGCTTGCGCTGTATGACGTGATGGCGGCCATAAAATGCCCAATCCGCACGGTGTGCGTCGGCATGGCGGCTTCCATGGGGGCCCTGCTGTTCGTGGCCGGGGATGTACGCGAGATGCTCCCCCATGCGGAGGTGATGATACACGACCCGCTCATCACGGGCATCAGCGGCAGCGCGTTAAGCATTGAGGAATCCAGCAGGCGGCTGATGAGCATCCGGCAGACCACGGCCGGAATCCTTGCGGGGCACACGGGCCACACCATAGAAGAAATCTACGAAAAGACACGGCAGGACAGCTATTTCAATGCAGAAGAAGCCGTTGCATGGGGGCTTGCCGACCGCATCATCACAGAGATTTAAAGGAGGTACATGATACATGGAAGAAACATACCGCATCCTTGCGGAAGGCCATACGGTCAGCAACAACACATGGCTGACCGGCCTGAACAACAACGACCTGATAATCGGCCCGTCCGGCTCCGGCAAGACAAGGGGCTACGTCAAGCCGAACATCCTGCAGTGCAGCGAGAGCATGGTGATAACCGACACGAAAGGCGTGCTCTGCCAGGAGGTGGGGCCCGTGCTGGAAAGGGAGGGCTACAGGGTCATGGAGCTGAACCTTGCCGACTGTGCCGCCTCCCCCTATGGGTATAACCCACTTGCCTATATCCGGCGTGACTGCAACGGGAACTGCTCGCAGAAAGATATTTTGACCCTCGCCGCCTGCATGGTGCCCGTTGAAACGGAGGATGACCCCTTCTGGGAGCTCATGGCAAGGATGTATTTGGAGTCCGCCATCAGCTACGCCCTTGAGGCCCTGCCGGAGGGGGAATGCCACATGGGGAGCGTCCTGCGGCTTGTCGCGGAGATGGGCCGGAACGGGAAATACAAAAGGCTGATGGACGAAATGGAGGTGGTGGACCCGGACAGCTTCGCATTATCCCGATGCCGGATGTCACAGTCCGCCGTGGAGGGTGCAGACCGGACGGCAGCCTGCGTTTTCAGCTTCCTCACGTCCAAGCTGTCGCCGTTTTCCTTTGACGGGGCAAAAAAGCTGTTCACGCACCCGCGGAAAATCAACATCAAGCGGCTTGGCCGGGAAAAGACAGCCGTGTTTTTGACCATTTCCGACACGGACAGCTCGCTGTACCGCCTTGCCAGCCTGTTTTACACGCAGGCCCTGCACACGCTCTGCGCCCTTGCGGACAAAAGCCCGTTCCACCGGCTGAGAATCCCGGTGCGGTTTTATCTGGACGATTTCGCCTCAAATGTCGTGATCGGTGACTTTGACCGGATTATTTCAGTGATACGTTCCCGCGAAATCTCCGCAAGCGTCATCATCCAGTCGCTCTCCCAGCTGGAATCCATCTACGGGCAGGCTAAGGCGATGACCATTTTAAACAACTGCGACAACGTGCTCTGCCTTGGCGCGGGGCGGGACATGGAGACGGCAAAATATATCAGCTTCCAGACAAACAAGCCCGTCAGCGCGGTCCTGAACACGCCATTAAGCGAGGCGTGGCTGCTGACCCGTGGGAAGCCCGCGGAGCAGGTGCGGAAATACGACTTGAAATCGCACAGGCTTTATAACCGGCTCCCGGAGACAGAACGGGTACAGCCGGGATATGGAAAAACCATGACGGAATACCAACCAGAGGCCATGCCTTAAAGCCCCGCCCAAAACAGGGGCTTTTTGTGCGCTTAATGAAAGGAGAACGAAAAATGAATGAGAACGTGTATGCAGCAATAACCGGAATCCCAATGGATTTTGGGGGATTTGTTGAAGCCATGAAAGAACGGCTCCGGGAGAAATATCCCGGCTGTGAGGTAAAAACAGCCCCCGTATCCAAGAACAACGGCCTGTGCCTGACGGGCATCACCATCCTGCCGCCGGAACGGACAGTGACCCCGAATATCTACATGGATGAACCCTACACGGAGTACCTTGCCGGCCGCCCGCTGGAAGATATTTTTTCCGGTGTTGTGCGCCTGTATGAGGAAAACGCCATGGAGGAAGACCCCGCCCTGCCGGACCTTACGGATTTTGGGGCGGTAAAGGACCTTATCTGTTTCAGAATCATAAACCGAGAGCGGAACCGGGAGCGGCTGGCAGGGATGCCGCACAGGGATTTCCTTGACCTCGCCATTGTCTATTTCATCCCCGTTGCGGTATCGGACTCCTGCGGCGGAAGCATCACCGTCACAGGCCAGATATTCAGCCAGTGGCAGACGGACGAGGAAACCGTGTATCAATGTGCGGTGGAAAACACACGGCGGCTGTATCCTGTAAGCATTATGCCTATGGTGGAAATGGTCAGGGAGATAATGGGTGCCGATGCCCCAAAAGAACTGTTTATGGAAACGGGGCACCCCATCTGCCCGCCGCTGTATGTCCTGCGCTGCCATAAAGGGGACACGGGCAGCGCCGCCGCCCTGCTCTATCCCGATATCCTCCGGGAATTTGCAGGAAAACACGGGGATTTCTACATCCTGCCGAGCAGCATCTATGAGGTGCTTCTCTTACCTGCGGAGCCGGAACCGGCAGACCCCGCCTATCTGTGCGGCATGGTACGGGCGGTCAATGAGGAGCAGGTAGCCCCGGACGAGGTGCTCTCCGACAACGTCTACTACTACCACGCTGGCACCGGGGAGATTGACGTGCTGGAATGATAACACCTTCCCCTGTCTGTATTTTCAGGCGGGGGATATGGCGCCGTCCGGCGCCGGATATTTTTACAGAAAACCCCGAAACGCTCCATACGCTTGGAGCACCTATGATAACCTGCCCGGCGGCAGTGAAAGGAGCATACGAATATGACAAAACTCGAACCAACAGCAAAAACAGAGAATGGGGCAAAGGCCGCCCCGGTGGTCCTGCTTAAAACGGTGCTGGAGCCGGAAAAGAAACCGGCTCCCAAAGCGGAAGTGAAGACGGAACCGAGTAAGGCCGAGAAGCCCTCTTCCAAAACTGAGACGAAGCCGGAACCGTCTAAGACCGAGAAACCGGCTCCCAAAGCAGAGACGAAGCCGGAGACGGCAAAAGCTGAGAAACCGGCTCCCAAAGCGGAGACGAAGCCGGAACCGTCTAAGACCGAGAAACCGGCTCCCAAAGCAGAGGCGAAGCCGGAACCGCCTAAGGCTGAGAAGCCTACTTCTAAAGCAGAGGCGAAGCCGGAAGCGAAAGCTGCCCCTGCCAAGGCAGAGAAGCCCGCCCCCAAGGCAAAGCCGAAAGCGGTGCTTCCCAAGGCTGAAACGCCTGCGCCTAAGATTGAGCCGAAACCGGAACCGCCTAAGGCACAGGAAAAACCGGCGGCAGGGCCGCCCTCCGTGGAATGTAAGGCACAGGTTGTCGATTCCCCGCTCAAAAGGATGAAGCAGGAATTTACCGAGAGGACCAACGTAATCAAGCAGGAAATGCGCAACATCCAGAACAGCTTCCTGGTCATCGGCTTCCAGCTCCACTGGATTAAGGCAAACAACATGTATAAGGTGCTCAACTATAAAAACATCATGGACTATGCCGAGAAGGAATTCGGCATTAAAAAGAGCACCTGCTGCAATTTCATCAACATAATTGACAACTATGCAGAGCGTGACGAGAACGGCGAGGTAATCGAGAGCATCGCTGAATGCTACCGCAATTTCTCATCCTCACAGCTTATCGCGATGCTTGGGATGCCTGAGGAAATGCAGCAGCAGGTAACGTCGGATATGTCAGTGAGGGCAATCCAGCGGCTGCGCAAAGGCGAACCGGAAAAGCCGGCCGTGGATGCGCCAAAGGCGGTAATCTCCGATGCGGAGCCTGCGGCACCTGCGCCTGTGCAGGAAACTCCAAAGCCTGCGGCACCCGTGCCTGTGCAGGAAGCACCGAAACCTGCAGCGCCCGTTTCTGTGCAGGAAGCGCCAAAGCCTGCGGCACCTGTGCCTGTGCAGGAAGCGCCGAAGCCTGCGGCACCCGTGCCTGTGCAGGAAGTACCGAAACCTGTAGAAAATCCGGCTGCCAGCGGCAGCGTTAAACCGGCGGAAAATCCTGAACCCAAGACACTGCTTGAGATTGAAAGCTACAGCGGGTACAGGAGCATGATGGATAAGATTGACGGGATGGTCAAAGACGTGTTCAAGGCCGGGAAGCGGATGAAGGTGAAAATCATCTGCGAGGAAGGGTGATTCCCATGGAGGGGATTGCGAGGGCTCCGCCCTCCGCCCTTTCCCGTGCCGGGGAATATAGGCCTGTTTAAGTATGGGCACAGGGGAAATGCAGGGGAGGAAGAGGCGGCTACTACGTTTTGCGCCCCTGCTACTACATTAAATTCCGCCCCTGCAAACGCCCCTGGTCCGCTCAAAGCCAGTAACCACACGGCTCTGCAGGGAGTTAAGGCACGCCGCTGCAGCTACTACGTTATTTTTTGAAAACTTTTATATAGTGTATATTATATTTCCATATCTAGCTTTAGATATTTATCGTAGTTATTGTAGTAATTAGCTTGAAACCCTTGCAGACACTAGCTCCCAGCCGATACGCTGTGCGTTTTGGAGCGTAGTCCTGCTGTAGTCAGTGTAGTAGTTCCCCCTCCCCCACTTTCATCTTGTGCCCCGGCTTACCGCAGCTTCCGCTGCCGGTTATTTTCAGGGATATGCCAGACGGCCCAGCAGGGGCAGGAAGGAGGATGGAATGAAAACGGCAGATTCACAGGCCGTTCCAAGCGTTTGGAAAATCCCAGGAAAGCCTTGGAAAGGGGATGCCGCAGGTGCGCCCCGGGGCTTCAATTTTCCCTTGAAAATCCCATTGCAGTACGGTATAATAGAAGCTACGAGATAAATAGAAAAAGGCAGGACATGAGGGATGGCCGTCCCCCATGCCCCTATGCAGGAGCAGTACCTCCTAACACAGCATAAATACTATGCGCCAATACCTATTTTACTAGAGATTATCCTTTTTTTCAATAAGGAATCTGGTAATTTAGGCTAGTGTGCTGTACTTTATGGCGGTGTGGGTAAATGAAATCCTGCGCCGCCTCTTTTATTTATTTCGGCAGTGCAACTACCTAAGGGGAGCCGCCTATCACTGTGCTCCCCAACAGGGTAACTGCTGGAATGCAATGGGATAAGTACAGGACACAGGGCGTTTTATGGACGGCCTGTCTACGCAGGCCGCCTTTTTTTCTGCAGATTTTCCAGGATAAAACCGGCCGACGTTGAATCAAACGAAAGGAGGCGAATAGAACAGGGACAAAGGCATAAGAAACACCTGCAAAGGACTCCTTTATAAAGGAGCGCCCGACCTAAGCCGCGCAGACAAATGGCGCCGTACGCGGCGCCGGGTATAATTTTGAAAGATATGGAAAAGGTATACACATATACCGAGTACCTGTCTGAAAGTAACTGTAATCCAATCAGACTCATACAAAGAAAAGGAGACAATGAAAATGAAGAAGAGAATGATGAAAATGGCTGCAATGATGATGGCTATGACTATGGTAATGGGAAGTGCAATGACCGTGCACGCAAGCGAGGATGGCTGCTACCACGGTGACGAAGACGCAGGCTACGGCGGCGGTTCTGGTGACCTGGGATTCGACAGCCCGTCCGATTCTGGAAGCTCCAGCTCTGGCGGTGGCTCCAGCGAAAGCTCCAGTGCACCCAGTGAGTCCTATGACAGCGGACGCGATGACGGCTGCTACAACGCAGATGAAAATGCAGGCTACGGCGGCGGTTCCGGTGACCTCAGCTTCGACAGCGGTTCCAGCGACAACGGCAGCGCGTCCTACAGCGCACCTGCGAAAAGGGCTCCCGGCTCCAACACCGGCGTGACCGGCAAAGAGCAGTTCAGGGCGCTTGCGAAGAGCGGCGAGGGCAGCTACAAGGTGACGCACAAGGGACAGACCATCGCAACGTTCTGGCTGGTGGACGCTGAGGGCAAGAGCGTGCCTTGCACGGCAGTGGCTCTGAAGCAGAGAAGCGATGACAAGAAATGGGCTATCAACTTCGAGGTAGCTGATTCCGAAGGACTGAACATTGGGGCCCCTCTCGACAGGACCTACATGTTCAAGACGCTCGGCGTAAGCTATGTGACCATCAATGACGCGGTAATCATCGACATCGAGGCAGAGAGTGCGGCTGCAAAATGAACATAACTGAATAAAGACCGTAAGGGCGGCGGCGAAAGCTGTCGCCTTTTTGTCTCTTCTGTTTTTGTCCTTTCTGTCTTTTCTGCAACAATTATCGGCGGCTATCGCAGCCGGGCACTCCAATAAAAAGAAAGCGAGGACTAAGACAGCATGGAAAAATCTCAGGTAAAGGACGGCGACACGGGGAGATTCATCAGGGAGCACATGGTTGAGGAATGGCAGCCCGTGACAATCAGGCAGCCCCTCGCCGGATGGTTCAACCTTGCCCTGCAGACCGAGGGCTTCGAGGAAAATGAGGACTACTTCGTAATCCCATGGGATGATGACCTCCCGGAAGTGACGAAAGAGGTTTTCGCCACGCAGGGCGACTACGAGAATATCCTGTTCGGAATTAAGCTCAAACAGGAGGATGCAGAGACAGCCTGCCGGATGGCGGAACAGGAACCGCAGTTCATAAAAGAAAACGAGGAACTGCTGGAAATGTCAGACGGGGCATGCAGCAACCGCCTTTATGGCTTCATCCCCGTAGGCGCCGGCTATATCAGCGTGAACAGGCCTGATATAAAAAAGGAGTTCGAGGATGCCGTCAAAAAGGCCATGGAGAAGTACAATGCCACCCGGAAGGATTCCTGAACAATCCCGCAGGCCTGCCCCCACAGGGAGGGGGAGCGCCCTTACGGGCGCCGGATATATCTTTGAGATACCCGGATGCCATCAGGCATCGCAGCCTTGTGTAACTACTTGGCCGCACAAGGGGCGGGATTCCGGTCCTGCCCCTTACTTAAAAAAATCATTATGGATGCACGCCGTGTGGTTTGGAAGCTGCACTGGGATTCTTTTTACAGGATTCCGGGGCAGCTTTTTTTCTTTTTCAAAAACGCATGGTAATTGGTGGTCTTTGGAAAGGCTTCTTGGAGACCATCAAGCAATGAGTGGTCTTTTTTAAGCCCGATTTTGGTCTTTGAAAAGGCTCCCCGGAGACCACCCGGCAGTGATTAGTCTTTTTGAGCCAGATTTTGGTCTTTAAAAGGGCTCCTTAAAGACCACCAGACAGTAAATGGACTTTTTCAGCCCCATTTTGTAACCCGAAAAAGTCCAGCACAACGCCCTTATATTAGCAGGTGGTCTTTTTGGCGGCTGTTTTTGGACAATAAAAGTCTCTGGAAAGACCACAAGATTACCCGTATGGCGTATGCCATATTTTTTTTTTGCTTTTTCCGCCTGCGGCGTCCCGGAGGATACACCGCCTGACGGTGTCACAGAGTACACGCATCCGCCACCGGCTGCGCCGGAAAAAGCTGCCGCCGGACACCCCTGGGGGAGGACGCCGCCGCAGTGGGCTGAATTTTCCACGTGAGTAAAACACCCCGGTGACTTTGGAAAAATACGCAAAAATACAGCCTCATATATCAGTCTTTTTGGGGGCAATTTTCCAAAAGTTCCACCGTGGAAAATATAAACAGGGCTTTTTGGGGCACTTTGGAAAATTAGATTTGACTGATATATGAGGCTTTTAGGGGCTTTCGCTCGCACGCTTACGCTACTCACGAAAAAATGGCAGAACAGGATAAGGGGGTTTTACTCACGCCGCTGCGCTCTGTTCGGTCGGCACAGCCGACAGACCTTCGCCGTCCCGGCTCACCCACTCCGCAGCTGGCGCTGCTCCGGGGCCTTACTGCGAATCTCCACTCCGTTCCGATTCTTGCCCTTCCGCTTCCGCTGCAGGGTCCTGATATTGCAGGAAGTGCCCACGCGCGGCTTGCGCCTTGCAGAAAGCAGGGCACGGGGCAGGCTGGGAGGGCGCAGGCCTTTTTACAAGAAGGGCACATAGAAAAGATGAAGGGAAAAGGCACTGCCGCCTGTCTATTTTTATGCACGGAAGCCTGTATCCAAGAAAGCCGACGCCACCCCTGACATTCCGGCGTGATAATGCGCGGGGGATGGCGCCGACGGCGGAGGGACTCAGGAACGGATAAAGCTTCCCCTGCCGTCGTCAGTGGGCCAGCATAGCATTATCCCACCGGAATATCAAGGGCAGGCCAGAGCGGGGGCTCTGGTGGCTGTCCCCCCTGCCTCCGGCTCCTGAATCTTGGAACGGATAAGGGATAAGGAGGCTCCGCCTCCCTGCAGCCGCAGGGCTTCCGCAGGATGCCGCCAAACGTTTGGAACAGTTGAAGCATTTTTGGGGTTTTTTATCCGCCAATGCTGGTTTCACCCAGCAAAACTTTACAAAAGTTTTAAGGCTGCACGGCAGCCCGGTCTTTGCTGCAAAGAAAATCTGCATATATGGAGAAAGAGAGGTATAAGGCTATGAAAAATATCAGGAATTATGGGATGGTGACAGGGCGGCTGACGGCAGACCCGGATGTCCGCGTCAATGCGGACGGCTCCCGCAAAGTGCGGTTCACAGTGGCGGTGCAGAACAGCTATGCGGATAAGGACGGTAAAAGGGGCTCCCAGTTCCTTCCGCTGGAAGCGTTCATCAGTGCGGACCGCAGCGGGGACGGCGCCTACGGCTGCATCAACGGGGGTGACCTTGTGTCCTGCTCCTATACTGTCAACAACAATAACTACACGGACAGGCACGGGCAGAAAGTGTACGGGCTTGTCCTGCTGGTCAGCGAGATTGCCCTGCTTGAAACGAAAGCGTCCAAAGCTGCGAGGAGGGCAAGGGCAAACAGCAACACAAGCGCCGCTTAACTGCGGAAATCCCTCCAGACGCTTGGAGCGTCCGTCCCATGCTGTGTGCTGTTTCCCTGTAAAAATCTTTTAAAGCGCCAAAGCAAAATACCCTGCTGGAATGGTTTCATATGCCATCCCCAGCAGGGTTATTTTTTTCCGGCTCCAGCTCCAAACAGTTTGGAAAAATAAAATAGAACAAAAAAGAAAGAAAGAGTAACCGTGTGCGCAGGCACTGTAATCCTGCAAAGACAGGCAAAAGTGCCCGTGCGCCGTGGGGCGCATACTCTTAATATATAGACAAAAGTAACCGTGCGCGCAAGCGCATAAATAAAATTGATGCGGGGCGGATTGACTCCAAGATAGTTTTCTGTTATCATATACCCATATTTAGTAGAAACTGTTTCCTGTCTTAGTAGAAGTGAGCTCCGCATCGTGTAGATTTTAATTCTACAATCTAACGCTGAAAGCGTTGTAAAATCTACGTCCCCCCTTATTATATTGTCTATATATTATAGGGCGTATGTAGAACGCAGGTACAACTCCGGTATAAACAGTCAGGGACGGTGGCTGGAGCCAGTTCGGATATCTGGGTCTGATGGAGGGATGGGCATATGGGACGGCAACGGGGGCCGAAGGTCCAGGAATATGTGATGGTTGAGCAGGTGCTTGATAAGGATGGGAACGTGGTCAGCGAAAAGGAGACCACGAAAACAAAACGCATAGACAAGGTGACTGAACCCGACTACATAAAACTTTACACCGAAAAATGGAATGGCAAAGGCGGGAACCCAATACCTATCGGTTACCGCCCTTTGTTCATCGAACTTGCATCAAGGATGAGCTACTGCGAAGCGGATGATTTTGAACACAGCCAGCTGGTACTGACAAGCGGCATTTATCAGGAGGCCATTATGAAGGCGTTGGGGCTGGGGAGCCGGGACAGCCTGCAGAAAGGGCTGAAAGCCCTCTGCGACTGCAACGCCATCAGGCGCGTGCAGAGGGGCATGTACCAGGTAAACCCCGAATTTGCCGGGAAAGGGCAGTGGAAATATAACGTCAGGGTATCCCGGAGCAGCCTGGATGAATTCGTGGATTATTACAGTTGGGAGAAGAAAAAAGCAGAGCGGAAAAAAATCAAGCAGATGATGTCCCAAATGGATATGCCGGGAAAAGAAGGGCCGGACTTGGACGGGGAAGGGGAACCAAAGGCAGATACGCCGTCAGAATAAAAAACGGCAAACACCTTTAGCCTGTGTTTTGGCACAGGCTATTATGGTAAAATCCTATTATTCATTTTAAATCTATCATTAGCAATCTTCTAAAAAAGCATATCAGAGCCCTTTTTCCCCAAAAGTAGTAAATTGGTAGTAAATTCATTTTTAATCCATGTGGAAACGCTGTAAAATCAAGGGTTTTTCGCTTTACTATATACTATTCTCCAGATAGACCGGGTCTTTCTCCACCCATGCGCTCCTGTCCGGGCCGTTGAACCAGGTCGGTTCATGGGTGATTAGGAAATTAACCCCCTGCGCGGCCGCCTTTTTGATCACATCCACTGTAGCCATAAAGGTACAGCCGATCTTCTTCACTTCCATGTCCGGATCCCCGGCGATCAGGATATCACAAGTCTGACCATCCGGTATGGACGCTCCGGACTCCTTCTTTATTTTCTCTATTACTTCTCTTACTGTCATATTACCTCCACTCCTACGCTTCCAGCATCCACTGAATCGCCGGCTCCAGATACTGATTCCAGAACGCCCAGTTATGAATACCAGGACTCTCATGGTAAACATGCTCCACACCTTTTTCCTGCAGGAAATCCCTGAGTTCCCGATTGTTCTGAAGCAGCCCGTCCTCTGTCCCGCAGGCCATGAAGATAGCCGGTATCCGCTCGCCGGCCGCCTGATGCCTGCGGATCAGCTCCTCCGGATTGTTGATGCTTGTAAGCAGCTTCTCCGGCTCTCCGAACATCAGCCGGTAATACTCATAATTCGCCACCGGATTGCCCTCGCCCGGCTTCATATTCGCCACCTCGTGTACGATCAGCGCGGAAGAGAGCGCAAATGCCCTGACGAAGTTATGATTAAACTGCAAGGCGGTATGGATCGCTCCGAATCCGCCCATGGACAAGCCGCCGATATAGGTATCCTCCATCTTCTGCGCAAGCCCAAAGGTATCTCTCACATACTGTACCAGTTCTTCTCCCACATACGTCGCATATCTGCGCCCTGTCTCCGGACCGTCCAGGTAGAAGGAGTTTTCCCCCGCAGGACACACCACCGCGAGATTATAGTTCCCCGCCAGTTCACAGATTGCGCTGCCCGTCATCCAGTCCATGCTGCTGCCCGTATATCCGTGCAGCAAAAACAAGGTCTTCATGGACCGTTTGTAATGCGGATTATCCGCCGTCCACTCTTTTGGCAGGTCATTTGGGAGCACGATATGAAACTCCACCATCCTTCTTAAACAGTCTGAGCAAAATTGAAATCTTCCGTTTGCCATGATCTTTCCTCCTCCATATTCATCAGATCCGTCCGGTTTCCATACCAGGACGCACTATAGCGTTACCATTTCATTTTAGTCCTTGACCGCTCCGATCACAACAGCTTTTACCAAACATTTCTTTATCGGTCAAAGGATATGGCTGAGGATCATTTCCTTCCATCAACCTGATGAATCCACTTTCTATTCTTCAAACGCTTGCAACACCATACCGATTTAATGATATAATCTACCCGTAAAGCAATATAGATCCAAAATGCTGATCCACCTAGTTGCAGTCCTACGAGATATCCAAGCGGAATGGAGCACAACCACATGAACAATGCATCCGCAACCATGATAAAGGCCGTATCTCCACCACCACGCAACACGCCTTTTGTCAACATCGTCTGCATAGTCTGGAAGATGACCATGATCGCTATCGCATCTGCCAGCTGATATGCAATGGATACTGTTTCTCCCGACACATTAAACACACTGATCAGAGAGCCGGTCAGCACCTTCACAATACCCGCTGCGAAAATACCAATCAGAACACTAAGGCTGGTAAATGTCACGGCCTGCCTATACCCGCCTTCCACATCTCCCTTTCCCAGAGAATTGCCCACCACTACACAACCTGCCTTGGATAACCCTTGATTTACCACCGTTGTTATCCTCACCATCTGCGTCATAATAGAGTTAGCTGCAACAAAGGCGGCACCAATATGACCCATGATCACCGCGACCGCGCTGTTGCCCATTGCCAGCAGTGCATCCGATATCAGTACCGGAATACTGTATTTCAAATACAGTCTGTAGTATCCGCGGCCACTCAGCCACAGATCCTTCAATCGGAAACCAATCCTTTTATCAATACCAAAGAAATAAATTCCCGTCACACAAGCCTCTGTCAGTCTTGCCATTACTGTTCCCAGAGCCGCGCCGCCTATCTGCATTTCCGGTGCACCCAGATTACCAAAAATAAACACCCAATTAAAGAAAATGTTAACAAAAAATGCAATTATAGAAGTTATCAACGGAACCTTTGTCTGCCTGACAGACTGCAGAATAGTCGACAACGTCAGATTGATCGCCATCAACGGAAACGTGATCAAACTAATCTCAAAATAGATCATTCCTTTGGTGATCACTTCCTCCTCTGTTGTATAAATTCTCAAAATCTGCTTCGCTCCCACGGCTACTGACAGGAGAAATGCCATGGAGATCATCAGCGCCGTTTTAAACATCAGCGCCGTGATCTTTTTGATCGAAAGAGTATCCTTTGCTCCCCAGTACTGAGCTGTCAACACCATGGCACCGCCGCCCAGTCCGAAGCATATGATCTGAAATATACTGATATACTCATTTGCCAAAGAAGCCGCCGAAAGCTGAAGCTCCCCATAGCTTCCCAGCATCATGGAATCCATCATGTTAACTCCCATATTAATAAATCCCTGTAGCATAGTAGGCAGTCCCAATGCAAAGATGGATTTATAGAATCCGCGATCGCTGATCATGAGCTTTCCAAGCATACTTCTCAACCAATTTTCTTTCTTTTCTTCCAAACTACTGCTCTCCTGCATATAGTTCCTCCCTTTGTGTTCTCATGGCCGTCATCATAATTTTTCCCATCTTCATTTTTGAAAGTAAAGTATTACGTCTTACAATTATCCTTTCACCGCCCCGATCACGACGCCTTCCACCAGATATTTCTGCACGAAAGGATAAACGATCAGAATCGGCAGTATACCCACGAACGCCATTGCCATACGGACAGAAGAGCCTGGGAGTTCTACGGTCCCTGTCCCCATCAGAACAATATTGGCTCGTAATGCCTGAATATTGTTCATGATCTTCATCAACAACAGCTGAATACTAAACAATTTCTCATTGTCTACATAATACAGGCCATTCGTCCAGTCATTCCAGTAGCACAGACCCGTAAACAGGCTGATCGTTGCCACCACAGGTCTTGATAATGGGAACATGATCTTATAAAAAGTCTTCAATTCGCTTGCCCCGTCAATCTGTGCCGCCTCAATCAAAGCATCCGGAACATTATTCTGGTAAAAATTCTTTACCAGGATTACATTAAACCCCGTTACAAGATAGTGCGGAACAATCAGTGCCCACAATGTATTTTTGATGTGGAAAAAACGGCTCCACATAATATAGGAGGGAACGATACCTCCGTGAAACAGCATGGTAAAAAACACGAAGAAAGACAATATATTCCGGTATCGAAATGATTTCCGTGCCATTGGATACGCCAGCGTCGTCGTGATCAGAACACTTAAGGAAGTGCCCAGAATCGTGACCAGAAAAGACACCCCGTAGGCCCGTACGATCACAGTACCCTGCTTCACCATATAGTAATAAGCATCCAGACTCAAAGCCTTTGGGAAAAAGGAATATCCATTTTGGATCAATACCTGCTCCTTCGTAAATGAAGCGATCACAAGCAGTACGATCGGCAATAACGTGACGATCACAAGGAAAGTCAGAATAATGGTAGCCGCTCTGTTAAAAGATTTACTTTCTGTCATTTCTCTTCCTCCTAGAACAATGCGTTATCTGAGTCAAGTTTACGAACCAGTGCGTTGGCGCCTAATACCAGGAAAAAGCCTATGATTGACTGATAAACACCTGCTGCCGCAGACATACCGACATTATTCAGTTCCATCAACCCTCTGTAAACATATGTATCAATTGTCTGCGTCACATTAAACAATGCACCTGAATTCTGCGGAACCTGATAAAAAAGTCCAAAATCCGAATAAAAAATACGTCCAATCGCCATTATGGACAATGTGATCACAGTAGGCTTCAGCAAAGGAAGCGTAACCTGGAAAATCTGCTGCAGTTTAGTTGCTCCGTCCAGTGCAGCCGCTTCATACAGGGATTTATCGATACCGGAAATTCCCGCCATATATACAATGGACTGATATCCCGCATTTTTCCATAGATTTACAATAACCAGAATAAAAGGCCATGCCTTGGGAAAAGTATACCAGGCAATCTCATCTCTTCCCAAATTTCTCATGATCGTGTTATTGATAAATCCGGTATCCGCATTCAAAAATGCATAAGCCACAAAACCGATTACCACCCATGACAGTAGATTGGGAAGCAGGAGCGCCGCCTGAAAAAGTTTAACCCGCAGCCTGTTACCCAGTTCACACAACAGAACAGCAAGGAAAATCGCAGCCACTGTCCCTAAAATGATGAACACAATATTGTAAAGCAGCGTGTTTCTGGTCATGATCCAGGCATCCTTAGTGAGAAACAGGAACCTGAAATTATCCAACCCACACCAGTCACTCTTGAACACACCCTTCATAAAATTAAAATCCTTAAAAGCAAGAAACAAACCCATGATCGGAATATAGTTATTAATCAACAGATACACAATGCCCGGGAGTGCGATCAGAAGCAGCGGAAGTGACTTCCCGAAGCTTCCCTTTTTCTTTTTGTCAGTCGTTTTTGATTTTGCCATATTGGTTTTCCCTCCATTGTCACTGCGCTGCACTCCATGCATCCAGCTGCTCCTGCTTTGCCTTCAGAATGTCCTGATATCCCGCATCGTTTAATGCCTGTACAAATTTGGGTATCTCGCTTTCCGGATCTACACTTCCACACATCAGACCAGGCAGGTACTGGGTAATTACATTATTGACCGCCGTATACTGTGTCTTATAAGCTGCGGAGTCAAAGGAAAATCCCATCGCCGGGGAGACAGCCGCATTCTGATTCTGCTCCTGTTCCCACGCAAGAGACTCCTTACTGTTTCCTGCCATAGGATGCATAATAAAATAATTGCCCACCATACCACAGCTAAGCTGTGCCGTATAAGGAACCGTCGTCGCATCCTGACCTTCCGGATACGACATATAACCTTCTGCATCCAACACATAATCCCTGTCCCTTATACCATAAATTAAACTGTAACGATTTAAATTAGGTACGCTATGATCGAAAGATAATAGGTAT
>CANOCU010000022.1 GCA_947564645.1 uncultured Lachnospiraceae bacterium | reverse complement strand
TGATCTTATCCTGCTCCATGCCCTTCGCCCAGAAGCGCTCACGGCTTCTTCTCACGTACCAGTTGCTCATCTCGTCCACGAACTCATCCAGCACGCGGGCCGCCTCCGGGATCCGGTAATTGTCCAGATTGTCGTCCACTTCCCTGATGACCGTGTTGAGTTTGGACAACAGCCATTTATCCATCACCGGCAGTTTGTCATACTCCAGGCTGTACTTCGTGGCGTCGAACTGATCGATATTCGCGTACAGCACGAAGAACGCATAAGTGTTCCACAGCGTGCCCAGGAACTTCCGCTGTCCCTCCTGCACTGCTTTTCCATGGAAACGGTTGGGCAGCCAGGGCGCTGAGTTGATATAGAAATACCAGCGGATCGCGTCGGCCCCGTATGTCTCCAGCGCCTCGAAGGGATCGATCGCGTTGCCCTTAGACTTACTCATCTTCTGCCCGTTCTCGTCCTGCACATGCCCTAACACGATGACATTTTCAAATGGCGCACAGTTAAACAGAAGCGTTGACTCCGCCATCAGGGAATAGAACCATCCGCGGGTCTGGTCCACTGCCTCGGAGATAAACTGCGCCGGGAACTGTTTTTCGAACAACTCCTTATTCTCAAACGGATAATGATGCTGCGCAAACGGCATAGCCCCGGAATCGAACCAGCAGTCGATCACCTCCGGTACGCGCCGCATGGTCTTACCGCAGTCCGGACAGGTGATGGTGATCTCGTCGATATAAGGTCTATGCAGTTCCACCGTCTGCGCCGCCTGGTTGCCGGAAAGCTTCAACAGTTCCTCACGGGAGCCCACGGACTCCATGTGGCCGCAGCCCTCGCACTCCCATACGTTAAGCGGCGTGCCCCAGTAACGGTTCCTGGAGATACCCCAGTCCTGGATATTCTCCAGCCAGTTGCCGAAACGCCCCTCGCCGATGGACTCCGGGATCCAGTTGACCGTCTTATTGTTGCGCACCAGATCGTCCCGCACCGCCGTCATCTTGATAAACCATGACTCCCTTGCGTAATAGATCAGCGGCGTGTCGCAGCGCCAGCAGAACGGGTAGTCATGCTCGAACTTCGGCGCGTCGAATAATTTGCCCTCTTTATCCAGATCCTTCAGGATCTCCGGATCCGCCTTTTTCACAAACATGCCCGCGTAGGCCGTCTCCTGCGTCATCTCGCCCTTGCCGTTGACGAACTGTACGAAGGGCAGATCGTACCTGCGTCCCACCTGCGCGTCGTCCTCACCGAAGGCCGGCGCGATATGCACGATACCGGTACCGTCGGTCATGGTAACGTAGTTGTCGCAGGTCACATAATGGCCCTTCTTGCGCTGTTTTGCCGCAGCCTCCCCCGCGCAGGCAAAAAGCGGCTCGTACTCCTTGTATTCCAGGTCCGTTCCCACGTAAGTCTCCAATACCTCGTAGGCCGGTTTTCCTTCCTCCGCAAGCTTTCCAAGCATCGTGTCCAGAAGCGCCTGCGCCATATAGTAAGTGTAGCCGTCGGCCGCTTTCACCTTCACATAAGTCTCCGACGGGTTCACACACAGCGCCACGTTGGAAGGCAGCGTCCAGGGCGTGGTCGTCCATGCCAGGAAGTAAGCGTCCTCGCCCACCACCTTAAAGCGCACCACCGCGGAACGCTCCTTGACCGCCTTGTAGCCCTGGGCTACCTCATGGGAGGAAAGCGGCGTGCCGCAGCGCGGGCAGTAGGGCACGATCTTAAAGCCTTTGTACAGAAGCCCCTTGTCCCAGATCTGCTTGAGCGCCCACCACTCGGACTCGATAAAATCGTCATGATAAGTCACGTAAGGGTCGTCCATGTCCGCCCAGAAACCGACCGTGCCGGAGAAATCCTCCCACATGCCCTTGTATTTCCAGACGGATTCCTTACATTTGCTGATAAAAGGATCCAGACCGTACTCCTCGATCTGCTCCTTGCCGTCCAGTCCCAGAAGTTTCTCCACTTCCAGTTCCACCGGTAGTCCGTGGGTATCCCACCCCGCCTTACGGGGCACCATATAGCCCTTCATGGTGCGGTAGCGGGGGATCATATCCTTGATCACACGGGTCAGTACGTGTCCGATATGGGGTTTTCCGTTGGCCGTCGGCGGGCCGTCATAGAATGTGTACGTCTCCCCCTCCTTCCGGGAATCCATGCTCTTTCTAAAGATGTCATTGTCCTTCCAGAACTGACAGACTTCCTTCTCCCTGTCCACAAAATTAAGGCTTGTGTCTACTTTCTGATACATGTTGTGCTCCTCTCTTAAAAGTAAATTGCTTTCCAATCAGAAAGACCCCGTCCCGTAAAAGGACGAGGTCCAAGTTCTCGCTAACCACCTGTTACGACGTACCGCCATTCCAGACAAATGGCTATACGGTTCCCGGTAACGGCGGGATGCCGTCATTCCCTACTGATTCCTGTCCTCCGGTTTCCTGTTTCCCCTCTAAATACTCACCTGCACATCCGTGACAGGAAAGGAAACCCTGCGGCAGCTCTAAGTGCTTCCGTGGACAGAAAAGTTCAGTATGAGACTCGGAAGTGATCTTCCCCGCTCCCCTACTCGCACCGGCCTTCCACCGCCGCCGGCTCGCTGTACCTTTGAGAGAACGGATACTGTCTTCTTCAACGTCTGTATTTATCAGCACCTATTTGTAACAGTCCGCCTCAACGCTTCCTGTTACGTTTTCTTACTACTTATAATATATAGTATATTTTCCCCGCTGTTGTCAAGGTGTTCCGGGACAATGAGCTAAAAAAAGGTTTGCAAACCGGGATTTCCGGATTATACTCTAAGGGAAACTGTTCTTTGTCACCGGCACCGGCCCGTACGACCTACGCCCTATCGTAACCGGCATATAAAATATAGAAGAGGAAACCTCCATGAACATAGCGTCTCTCTCCAACACATTTACCGTCCGCAAACTGGACAAAAACGATATCGACCGCATCTACGGCTTATGCGCGGACAACAGGCTCTTCTACCAATACCACCCTCCCTTCGTCACAAGGAACAGTATCCTGCGGGATATGGAGGCGCTTCCGCCCGGCAAGGACGCTTCCGATAAATTCTATGTCGGCTTTTTCGATACCGGAACGCTGGTCGCCGTCCTGGATCTGATCCTCGATTATCCCGAAAAAGGAACGGACTTTATCGGCTTTTTCATGATGAATGCCGCCCGGCAGGGCAAGGGCGCAGGCTCCGGGATCATCCGGGAGTGCATCGCATACTTAAAGACACAAGGCTGCCGGAAGATCCGTCTCGGTGTGGATCGAGGCAATCCTCAAAGCAATGCCTTCTGGCAGAAAAACGGATTCCTGATTGTCAGAGAAGGGGAATATATCCTGATGGAACGGGAACTATCCTATTTTTCATAATCTTATGATTTTGTTTTTTATTTTTCTTGATTGACTCTTATATCCATGTTAAAATACTATTTAAGGTGAGTCCTACCTGTTAAGTGGAACCGATAAGAGCATATGACCATCCCAGTCGATGGAGATATGGCATAAGGCTGTGCTTATTGCATGGCCTTTTTGTTCTATATATAATCTTTGCTTCAAATCTAAGATACAACACGTCAAAGGAGCATCTATGAAGAACCAACGTCTTAACCTCTACCAGATCGACATAAAATACATTCGTAATCTACATAGAATAGATGACCATGTTATGTCAGTTTCTCCTCAGATCAGTAAAAATAACCGAACCTTTGTTGGCATCATTACTGTCTGTGGAAAGCAAGAATATTGTATTCCTCTGACTTCCATCAAATAAAAATATTTAAATATCCGGGATAAGATTGACTTTACCAAGATCTACGATGGAGAAAAAGCTATTGCTGCGCTCAATTTCAACAATATGATTCCAGTAAATGAATCACAACTCATTCCAATCGATATACAGATAAACGAAAGTGATTCTCCTGCCCTAAAAGGCTACAAGAAACTTTGTCAAAAGGAGATCAGTTGGTGCCGTATTCATCATTATGACATTATCAACAAGGCATCTGTCCTTTATAAAAAGTATCTTTCTGGCGAACCATTATTGTGTCGCAGCCGGTGTCTGAATTTTCCGAAGTTGGAAGAAGAATGTAAAAAATATAACGCAGGCAGACCGTAAAACGACAGGAATCCTCTTCCATATTGACGCAGCCGGGGGCATATGATATCATGACACAAGCTTTTATACTGAGCGTCAGATCAATCTGCCACTCAGCACAACGGGATACGCACGGCAGATTTCATCAACTGTAAGTATAAATTTCGGTCTATAGAGAGGACAGGCATATGGATCATGCAGGGACATTAATAACGGGTAGTGAGGACCGCAGTCAGCAGGGCGGCGTGAGGAGCGTTCAGAATCTGGAATCCGTCATCAACGAGGGACTTCGCGTCGCTCTGTTGGAAGAGACGCCCGACCAGTCTCTGCAGGTGCTGCTTGAACATCTGGGAAAGGCGCTGTGCGGGGAACGGACCTACATATTTGAACAGAACGAATCCGGCTGTGATGACAATACGTATGAGTGGGCAGCCGACGGCGTGACGCCGGAAAAGGAGAACCTGCAGAACGTTCCTCCCGAGGTATGCGCAAGCTGGTATCGAAATTTCAGCATCGGCAAGCATATCGTTATCGAAAACCTGGAGGATATCCGCCAGACCGATCCGCTTCAATATGAGAACCTGAAACAACAAAACGTCCACTCTCTCGTGGTGGTTCCCCTTTATAACGGCCGGAAGATCATCGGCTTCTACGGCGTGGACAACCCGCCCGTAAAGTCGTTGGAATATGCCTCCAATATGCTCCAGACTGCCGCATATTTTATCGTTTCTTCCCTGAAACGGCGCAACCTGGTCCGTGAACTTCAGAAGCGCAGCTACAACGTTCTCCACGCTCTCAGCGTAGATTATCTCGGTATCTATCAGGTCAACTTCGACACGGGCGAATGCGAGGTCTACCGGAACAGCGAACAGATCGGGATGGACTGGTCCGTCTTTTTTGCCGAAGGCTATCAGCCGGCCATGGAACGGTACATTTCCGAGTATGTGATTCCCCGGGACCAGAAGAGGCTGCGAACCGTAACACACAGGGACTATGTGCTCGATCAGCTGAAGACCAGGCAGAAGTTCTCCGTACGCTATCAGGTGAAAAACAATTCCTACGGAATGAAACACCTGGAGTTTCATTTCTCTGCCACGGCCCTGTCAGCATTACCGGCCCACTGTGCGATCTTTGCCCTGCGGGATATCAACGCCGTGGTGGAGCAGGAAGAAAAGAACAAACTGGAAGCAAGACAGAGCCTGGAGGATATTCTGGAAGGCGCCAGGACCGGTATCTGGACGATCGAACTGGAGGAGGGCTGCCGGCCGAGGATGTATCCGGACCGGACCATGCGGATCCTTCTGGGCGTATCGGAGGATGTGGATCCGGAAGAATGCTACCGGCACTGGTTTGAACATATCGAATCCGATTACGTAGATATGGTGCAGGAAGCGGTACAGGAAATACTGGAAACCGGCCGTTCCGAGGTGATCTATCCCTGGAATCACCCGACGCTTGGAAGGATCTATGTCCGCTGCGGCGGCGTACCGGACAGAACGTTCAGGAAGCCGGGCGCCTGCCTGCACGGATATCATCAGGATATTACCGAGACTATGGTGACGCGGAAGAAACAGGAGCAGTCCATCATGGAACTGTTGGAGCGGGTGCGGCAGGCAAATTCGGCAAAAAGCGAGTTTCTTTCCCGCATGTCCCACGACCTGCGCACCCCCATCAACGGAATCCTGGAAATGCTGGCCATCCTGGAGAAAAGTCAGGACAATCCCATGCGGCAGAAAGACTGTCGGAAGAAGATCCGTGTGTCGACACAGCATCTGCTTTCCCTGGTCAATGATGTCCTTCAGGTCAGCAAACTCGACAGCGGCGGATCCGTGGAGGTGGAGGAACCCTTTGACCTTTCCAATACCCTGGAAGACTGCATTACGATCCTGTCTCCCCAGGCAGAAGAGCAGGGAATCCGTCTGTCACTGGAAGCAGACGGACTGCGGCACAGAAGGCTGATCGGCAACCCGCTTTACCTGCGGCAGATCCTGATGAATGTTATCGATAACGCGCTCAAATACAACCGGCCTCACGGTTCCGTGTTTGTGCAGGCCACGGAAACTGCCTGCCAGAACGGAATCGCAGACTGTCGTTTTGTGATCGAAGATACCGGGATCGGCATCGGGGAAGATTTCAAGGAACATATTTTTGAACCTTTTACCCAGGAACACCAGACTGCCCGCACCAACTATAACGGTGTCGGACTCGGCATGTCCATCGTAAAGAAGCTGGTCGATCAGCTTAAGGGAAGCGTCGAGATAAGCAGCCAGATCGACAGGGGAAGCATAGTCAGGATCGACCTGCCCCTTCAGGTTGATGAGGCATGGCATGAACAGGCTGCAGGCGAAGAAGAAAATGTGCCCGTCAATATCACCGGTATGCATGTCCTTCTGGTAGAGGACAATGAACTCAACTGTGAGATCATACAGTACATTCTTCAGGATGAGGGGGCCGAGGTAGTGACTGCCAACAACGGCAAAACTGCTGTGGATACCTTTACGGCATCCGAGCCGGGAAGCTTTGACTGCATACTCATGGACTTGATGATGCCGGTCATGAGCGGCTATGAGGCTGCCCGGACGATTCGCGGCCTGGACCGGGCGGATGCCGGAACCGTGCCTATCATAGCGTTGTCAGCAAACGCATTCGATGAGGATATCGCGCTGGCAAAAGCCGCCGGAATGAATGAACATCTGGCCAAGCCGGTGGACATCCCCAGGATGCTACAGGTTATGATGCAGCTTTGCGCATGGAAAGTATAAAAAAATAAAATTTTTACTCCAGATAAGAGATCGTCGAGATCGCTGCCTTGGGAATGGAAGCAAAATCCGCATCTTCCGTGGACATTTCTGCCTGAATGGCGAACCGGTACAGATCCGCTCCATTGTCATATTCCCAGGTGGCCAGCACCTGCTTTCCGTCGCCGGAACATTGCACTTGAATATACACGATCCGGCCGGAGTCGGTGCTGCCCTGCCATGTCTCATCCCGCCCCATGTCTATGACCGCAGCTGACTCAGACAGGTTCAATTCGCCGTCCCGGACTGCCGTCAGCTTACAGTCCGCCTCCGCAATGAGGTCCTGATAATACACTTCCACCGTATTCTCTTTCGGCTGCCTGTACTCTTCGACGCAGATCCAGTTGTCGTTGTCCGGCAGATGCAGCCGAATACCGAAATCATCAAACAATTGCGCGGTATCGGCAGGTGTCTTCGTATCAGCATTCTCTGCCTCCGCCAGATCTGCAGGCCTTTCTCCTGTCCCGCCAGCGGCAACTGCCCTATCCATTTCCGCATCCACCGTCTCAGCCGATTCGCTGCCATATCCCGCCAGGTCATACAGGTCGTGGGGCACGGAACTGACCGCCAGCTGCTCTTCCTCCGGCAGGCCGTTATACCACTCCAGCCACGCTATCGTATCCTCGGACAGATCGCTTCGGCTATACCACTGATCATGATAACGTATCTTTTCGTCATCCACTTCCTTCTTCGGGTCTGTCAGAAAGCACACCGTCAACACGATACCTGTCAGAATCGCCGCCACCGTAATCCATGCGGCCGGCTTTCTGTAATGCAGAATATGCTTCACTCTTTCCCTGACCCCCACTTCGCCAAAGGCCAGCGGATAAGAAAACACCATTTTTCTCTGCAGACTGCAGGCGAGCAGCGCGCCCGAATAGGCTTTCCTTCCGTCCGGATCCATGCCGTCCGCCACCTTCTCATCACAGGCAAGCTCCAGATCCCTGCAAAAAAGCGCATAGGCCGCCCACACAAGCGGATGAAACCAGTAGACTGACAGGAGCAGCCATCCGAAAGGTTTGGCACAGTGATCCAGACGCTTTATGTGCACCTGTTCGTGGGCAAGGACATAGGGCAGATGCTCCCTGGCGATACCGGAGGGCAGATAGATACGCGGCCTGATCGATCCCAGGATAAAGGGAGATCTTACCCTGTCGCACAGCCACACGTTATCCTGCGGCAGCACATTTGCCTGCGCTGCGCTGCCCCTGCCTGTCGGCGCGGTTTCCCCTACTGTGCCACGCCTCTTTGACAGCAATGTTTCCTCCGCTGCATCGCACCCCTTAAACGGTACGGCCTCCCGCACTGCGGCACGTATCCGCAGGCTGCCGCAAAGCGCATAGCCCGCCATGATCAACATGCCCACGATCCAGACAATACCGGCTGCCACCGTCCAGACATCGAGCGGATTCACGCTTACCCCCGGTTCCGGCGAAAAGTGCTCGCCAAGCGCCGGATTCAGCGCCTCATTCAAGACCGGAATACCGCTGTCAATGGCCGGACTTTGCGCAAATCTGACCTCGTCCAAAGTGATCGTCTCCCTGCTTGGTATCAGGCTGAGGACACTTTCTATCGCAAACGGGCACACAAGCCGCGCGGCCACGATCACCCACAGCACGCAGACCAGCTGCCTTGGCGCCTTCTTCAAAACAAGCCGTACCGCAAGAACCGCCAGGATCAGCCACCCAGCCGCAATGCTCCTGTTCAGTACATCCAAAAAGATTCCTTCCATATCTGCCCATACCTCCATGCCAATCTTAATGCCCACCTTTGCTATGGCCTATGTCCCGCCGTCCGGGAATCACTCCCGCTTCCCCGCTACGCCTCGTCAAGGATCCGTCAAAGGAATCTTCCACGAATGCAAAGTCCCGGACTTAACTTACTTCTGACTTCTTACCTCCGCCAGGGCCCACATGGCCACGCCTGCTGCCGCCTCTTCCTCGATATCCCGGAATCTGACCGGAAGACCGAACAGCCGCTCCACCTCCTGCTTAAGCAGCCCGTTTCGCCGGATACCGTTTCCGCTGGCGACAATCTCCTTTTTCCCTTGCCGGAGCGCATCGGGAAGCTGTTCGTACATCCGGAAAAGTTCAAGCGCCATCCCAGTCACATAAGCCCTGACCATATCACCAAGCGTAAAATTCTCAGGCGTAATCCCCTCCACGCGCCCTCCCGGCGCCGCCCCTTTCCGACTGCCGTAAAGTGACGGCGCTATCCGCAGATCCGTCACCGGTACACGCCCGCCTGCCTCCGCCAGCTGTTCGTAGACGTCCGTCTCGATTCCCGTCACGGCAAGCACCGTGCCTTTGACAAACTCCGCCAACCGTTCGTAGACTTTACCGCCGTTGAGCGATGCCTGCACATACAGGAATCCTTTGTCCGTAAAAGGACGTATCTCCGCTCCTGTTCCAACGATCAGATCCCTGTGAAACAGAGAAACCTGGGAACCGGTTCCCACATTGACTCCAAGGGCCTCCTCCTTCTCTCCTATGGCCGCATAAAAGCTTGCCTGATTATCCCCCTTGGCGCAGGTTACCGGAATCCCCTGATAGGCGCCCAATATAAACCCGTCGGTTCTCACCTGTGGATAATAAAATACTGCCACACCGGCCTTCTCTAAAGCGTCCAGGTCAAAACACTGCCCCTTCAAAGAAAAGCCGCCCATACTGGCTGCAATGGAAGGACTCATCGCCGACTCCCGCTGTGCACACAGCCGCATGGCTATATAATCTCCGATATTGACAAAATATACCGCCTCTGCCGGAAGCTGCCCTGTCTGCTGCAGATAGAAATGCGTCACGCTCCCATAACCGGTGTACAATTCATACCCCGTCACCCGGGACAGATAAGAAGCATAGGTTTCCTCCCCGAAATCCTCATTTCCCACTTCCACTTTCCAGGTATAGTAAGGAGAAACCGCCCGCCCCTCCCGATCCACATAAAGGATACCGTGCATCTGGCTGGAAATGCCGATCGCGGAAATTTCCTCCCCGCTGTCACCCTCACTGCTTTGCAGAAGATCTTCCAGCATCTCTTTTACTGTAGTGAAGATTCTGTCGGGGTCCTGCAGGAAAGTACCTGCCAGAAAATGATTTTTCTCCTGCCGCACATACAACAACCGCCCCGTCTCCTCCTCATATACGCACAAACAGATGCTGGTCGTGCCGATGTCAATGCCGATCGCTCTCATAGACTAGTTCCTTTCCTGCTTTCGTTTCTTATTCTCCATTTCTCAGACAGCCGGAGCTTCCTTATCCCGGCATTATCTCCTTCAATGTAAAGCTCAGTCTCCCCTTCACCATACCAGTTTCTTTCAAGCATCGTCAAGCCCCTGTAAATACCTGCATAATGCCATGAAATCGAAGCTATCTAAAAAGAGTAATTTTTACAGATAGAAAGAGCAAAAAATATGCTCTTTCGGACCGGCAAAATGTACAGTACATTATCTTGTGCTTTATCCACATGACAAACATTGCTCATACAATATCTTGTATCCAACAAGCATCCTCTTCCGGATTCAAATATATATTTTCTACGTTACCCTTATTGATTTCCTATTGCTATTATCATTTCTGTAATATAAACTATTTTTATCATATAGTTTGGCCAGAACGGCACAATTCTATTATATCTATGTAACTTCGTTTACTTCGGACTGTAATATAACAGTTCCGAACAATTCTGAACCAAAGAAAGGACACTTCTATGATACAGATCAAAGCATCTAATCAATCACTTTCCTCCTTGTCATTCCCCTCCCACGGTCCTCTTGCCGTCCCCATGACCAACGACTATCTATTCCGTGCGCTTCTTCAGCAGAATAACCAAGTCCTCAAAGGTCTGATCTGTTCCCTGCTCCACCTCGAACCTAATCAAGTACACACTGTAGAGATTGTCAATCCTATCGAACTCGGCTCCTCGATCACTGACAAGACGTTTATTCTGGACATCAAAGTCAGCCTGAACAATTTCGCCGCCATCGATCTTGAACTGCAGGTTATTAACGAGCATAATTGGGTAGACCGCTCTTTAAGCTACCTCTGCCGGAATTTTGATACGCTGGCAAAAGGCGGGGATTACCAGAATACCAAACCAACCATACAGATCGGTCTCCTAAACTTTACTCTGTTTCCCTCGTATCCGGAATTTTATGCCACTTATAAGTTGTTAAATGTGAAAAATCATTCCTTATATAGTGACAAACTGCAGATTTCTGTGTTAAACTTAACACAGATAGATTTAGCCACCGAGAACGATAGAGCCTATCAACTCGACTGCTGGGCCAAATTCTTCAAAGCCACAACTTGGGAGGAGATTCATATGCTTGCACACGACAATGAAGTTCTAACGGAAGCTGCAACGACTATATACCAGCTCACACAGGAAGAACGAATCCGCATGGAATGCGAAGCGCGTGAAGACTATTACCGAACGCAACTCGGATGGCAGAACATGCTAAGCAGCCAGGCTGATCAAATTGAAGTCCTGGCTACTGAGAAGGATTGTCTCTCGACAAAAGTTCAATCTCTAACCACCGAGAAAGAATCTCTCTCAACGAAAGTTCAGTCTTTAACTGCCGAAGTAGAAAGGCTCCGTAAGCAGCTGCCTTTACAGGGACAAGACTCCTGAGTGTGCTCTCCTTGTTATGCTTCCGCTGCTGATCGCCGTCAACAAATTATATTTTGAGATATCATACGAGGAGACAAATGAAATGAGTAAATTCGCCGTCTTATTATATCCGGACTTCTCTCTGCAGGAGATAACCTGTCTTACATCCGCACTGACAATCTGGTTCGGTGAGAAGATCGATCTGATCGCAAGCGAAAACAAAGAATATTTAAGCGAGGAAGGTTTTCGTATCCTCCCTGCCAAAACAACAGAAGAAGTAAAGATAACGGATTACGATTGTGTGATCCTGCCGGGAACGATCAATCCGTTACCTGCACTGTTTGATGAGGCATTGATCGATTTCCTTAAGGGCGGTATTCATTCAAACGTTGTTTTTGCTGCGATTTCCTCCGCTCCGATTCTGCTTTCCAAGGCCGGGATCCTCAAGGGCAGAAAGTTTACTGCGGGTTATTTTATGCAGATGGCAGATGCTTTTGAGTTCGTGGAAAAAGACAACTTCACACACAAAGGTGTTGTGGAAGACGGGAATGTCATAACGGCTGTCGGAATGTTTTTCAGAGAATTTGCTGAAGCCGTGCTGCGAAGATTTTCATACGATATCGGGGATCAATTTATGCGTGACAAGCCGGAAGATTTTACAGAAGAAGATCTGACATTCTACTGGTCCGATGCCGACTATGAGGAATTTCTAGAAGAATTGAAAGCATACGCCAAATAACGGCAAACCCTCACAGAGCATCTTAAGATAGCGGGAGTTATAGACATGATCAAAGTCAATTTCTATGAACAAATTGAAGACGACCTCCTGAAATTTGCTGTCATCATCGCAAAAACCGACGGCAAATGGGTCTTCTGCAAGCACAGAGAACGGGACACCTATGAATTCCCGGGCGGCCACAGGGAGGCCGGCGAAACAATACTGGAAACGGCAAGAAGAGAATTGCAGGAAGAAACCGGCGCCATTGAGTATACACTGAGTCCTGTCTGCGTTTACTCTGTAAGAGGAAAAACGCATGTAAACGAAAGTGAAGACACTGAGACCTTCGGTATGCTGTACACTGCAGATATCACTTCCTTTGAAAAAGAACTGCACAGTGAGATCGAGCAGATCCTGATCACCGATACTCTGGTAGAAAACTGGACTTATCCACTGATCCAGCCACACCTGCTGAGCGCATTAGCAAAGAGAGGTTTCTAAAGTCTCTGGTTCATTCTTCTGACACACCGGACAGTATACACTGCTCCTGCCGCCGATCACCATACGGCAAAGCGTCTCCCCACATTTGGGACAGGGTCTGCCCGCCTGACCGTAAACCTGCAAAAACGGCGTGTTGCGGTAGTCTTTCCCTTTTGACTCCAGATATTCCTCCGGCGTGATCCCATTTTTTTTGATAAAATAGGAAATCCGTTCCGGAATCACTTCCGCGAGGCGTTCCCATTCCGTATGCGCCAGGCTGTTGGCCGGACGCGCCGGATAAATTCCCGCCGCAAACAGAATCTCATCCGAATAGATATTGCCGATTCCGGCCACGATCGTCTGCTCCAGCAGACATTCCTTGATCGCCTTACGGCGTTTATGCAAATGCGCACTCAGATACTCCGCGTTACATTCCGGAGACAGCGGATCTATGCCCAATTTAGCTGCTCCACTGTAGGTATCGGTCTCCCCCTCCCGAACAAGCCAGAAACGCCCAAAACGGCGCATATCGGAAAACCGCAGCTCCCGGCCATTGTTGAATGCAAAGACAACATGTGTATACTTTTCTTCCGGGCAGCTCGACGGAGCGACCAGCAGGCAGCCCGTCATACGTAAATGCAGGATAACACGTTCCTTATTTTCCAAATGGATGGCAAGAAATTTCCCCTTGCGTGTCATATGGGAAATCGTCTGTCCGGTCAGGCGGCGGCAGAATTCGCCTGCCTCCGGATAGGATATGACTTCCGGGCGCCTTACCGACACCTCCGTGATCACAAGTCCCTTAATCTGCGGCTCTATCACTCTCCTGATCGTTTCCACTTCCGGCAATTCAGGCATTTTCTCTTCTGTCCTTTCTGTTTCCTGTTATCTATCGTTATATTGTCTACTTAAACGACATCAGGCATTTTTCATTTACCATCACTCGTTCCTTCATTATAGCCGAATCACAACTGTTTTACAAGAAGATCGAACGCCCCTCACACCTGAATCATGTTCTCACGGAATGCGCAGCCAGTGCGCATTCCTGACCCGTGAAAAGTAATAATACATTCCTGTCAGAAAATATTCTTTCCATAGCGACAAACCGTGGGACTCTGTGGTAGACTGATAGTATGCAGCATGATCTGCCAACTCACCTGCAGCATTATAGTAGCGGCATAACAAATTTCACTGAAAAAGGAGGCTCCCCATGTCTTTTCAATCAATACCGGTTTCCTCTCTGTGCAAGGTATTTCCTGACGGCAGGAAACTCCAGGAACTGACCGACAGACGGCTAACCGGCCTAAAGGGCGAGACACTGTCGTTCCAGATCGCCTACCGCCTAAACGGCGAAGACACGCAGCAAGGCTGCGTGACGGCGATCACTCCCCCCTGCCTCCGGGATCATGTCCGCATCCGTATGGTTAATCTGGTGCCATGTGAATATCCCTGCAACAGCAGACGAGACGATGACTATCTGGCCATCGAGCCGGGTATGTATCCCGACAGGCTGAGCATGATCCCGAAGTGGGGATTTCCGCTAGTGCCTGGGCAGTGGCGGAGTCTGTGGATCGACATTGCATTGACGGAATCTCTGGAAGCCGGAGAATATCCCATCCATTTCGTCTTGCGAAGGAAACAGGACGTCCCCTGCGAAGAGGGAATCCGCTGCGAAACCGAAACCTCTTGCGAAGAGAGAATCCGCTGCGAAACCGAAACCCCTTGCGAAGAGAGAATCCGCTGCGAAACCGAGCTCCTCTCTGAAACCGAAATCCGCTACGAGGTTCTGGATCTGGCGCTCCCGAAGCTGCCGATCCCACATACCGAATGGTTCCACAGCGACTGTCTGGCTCAGTATTATGGCGTAGAAGTTTTCTCCGAGAGATACTGGGAGATCGTGGAAGCCTTCGTACAGGAGGCCGTGAAGCATAAATGCAATATGTTGTTGACTCCTGTCTTTACGCCGCCGCTCGACACGGTAGTGGGCGGTGAACGCCTGACCGTTCAGCTCGTGGACGTTACGGTCGAGGGTGACCGGTACCGTTTTGGGTTTGATCGCTTTCACAGGTGGGTTAAGATGGCCCGATCCTGCGGGATCGAATACTTTGAGATCTCCCATCTGTTCAGCCAGTGGGGCGCGGCGGCAGCTCCCAAGATCATGGCATACAAGGACGGAAGTTATCAGCAGATCTTCGGCTGGGACACGGACTCCGCCGGAGCAACGTACCGGGAATTTCTGCACCGGTTTCTGACGGCTCTGAAACAGGAGCTGCAGGTTCTGGAGATCACAGACCGCACTTATTTTCACATATCGGACGAACCGCACAGGGATCAGATGGAAAGCTTCCGCAGCGCCTGGGCCGGTGTATCCCAGGATCTCCAGGGCTGCAAGGTGATCGACGCCCTGTCGGATTATGCCTTTTATAAGGAAGGACTGGTGCAGCAGCCGGTCTGTGCTCTGGATCACATAGAACCCTTCCTGCAAAAACGGCCCGAGCACCTGTGGGGCTACTATTGTACGGGACAATGCGTTGCCGTGTCAAACCGTTTTATCGTGCTGCCGGGATATCGTACCCGCATACTCGGTGTACAGCTGTACAAATACCGGTTGGACGGTTTCCTGCACTGGGGCTATAATTTCTACAACGCGCAGCTTTCCCGTTACCCCATCGATCCGTACCGGTGCACGGATGCCGGCAGCGCCTTCCCGTCCGGAGACGCTTTCCTGGTATATCCCGGAAAAGACGGCCGGCCGGAGGGTTCCATCCGTCTGATGCTGATGGACGAGGCCATGACGGACTATTGTGCCCTCATAGCCCTTGAAAAGCTGACGGATCGGGAGACGGTACTGTCACTGATCGATACAAAGAAGGTTATTTTTGATGATTATCCACGGGAAGAAGCTCATCTGCTCGGCCTCCGCGATAAGGTCAACCAGGCGATCCGGGAAGCCATAAAGGCAGCAGGATAAAAAGCAGGCTACACTCACTATCAGGAATCAAGACCCAGATCAGAAAGGAGAATCGATATGGAACTGGTACTACAGCCAACCTCTGAAACCTGCGGACAGGCGTGCATCGCCATGATTACAGGCAGGAAGATCGACGAAGTAATAAAAGACATGAAAACAAGCAGTCCCACGAGCATCGGACAGCTGATCGAAATACTGGACTTCTACGGCATAAAACATGCGGAAAGAAATACACGCATCTCCAAAAAGAATCCTGTGCCGCATGAATATTCCATTTTAACGGTACATACCACCGCGGGATACACGCATTGGACGCTGCTGTTCGATCATAAATATTACGATCCCGAATTTGGTCTCATTGAAGGAGACTATCCACATGGGAAAATAACATCTTTTTTAGGGATTTATCAATAAGTGTAACGGATCTGAACCAGAATCTTTTGGTTTGACACCCGGTACTATCCGTGCTATGCTATGTTAGAGTAAACGAAAGGCCGCATATATGATCTGGAAAATGATAAACCTTCAACTTCAAAAAGGAAGCATTTCTCCGTTTTACGGGGATAGTGCGCCTTTTTTTAAGAAGATTTAATCATGCGGTGAATCTTACAGAACCGGTACACTATCTCCTTAACGACCAAAATCAAAGTTAAGGAGATTTTTTATGTTACCTATCAAAAAACAAATATCGAGATTATACTTATCCTCCATTCTCGGCAACCTGTCCCTGACCGGAGCCTGGGTGGCAATCCTGGCGGCGCGGGGATACAGCCTGGTGGAAATCGGCTTTGCCGAGACCGTTTTTCACATCACAAGTCTGATCCTGGAAATTCCGTCAGGCGTTCTCGCCGATGTTTTCGGGCGGAAGAATATGCTTATCGTCAGCAGCGTCATGACCATGATCGGCAATATCATTATGATATGCTCCTGCAGCCTATGGACGATATGCGCATCGATGGTCTTCCAGGCAGCAGGCTATAACTTTGCATCGGGGTCGGGAGACGCACTCGCCTACGATTCCCTGAAAATGCATGCCCGCGAAGATTATTATGGGAAATATGCCTCCGTCCAGCTGAGCATCTGCCGGTTCTGCGGCGGCCTCTCTACCCTATGCGCCGGTTTTGCGCTTTTGATCGGGCATCGGGCGGCCTACGGCATAGATATCGTGATCGGGATGATACAGATCGGGATCCTTTGCACCCTGTGGGAAGCACACATGCCGCAAGGTACTAAGGACCGGCAGGCATTCTCTGCCATATCCCCTTCCCTCGTGCGGGCAGGCAGATTCCGCACGGCTTTTCATGCCATACGAAGAGAACTGGCCGACTGCTTTCTTGCGAGTCTTTCTTTTCTGAAAACGGCAAGAAGGGCAGTCCTCTTCATGTTCTGCAATTCCCTGGTCGGAGCCGCCGACATCCTGCTGTTGTTCTTCCTGCAGGCAAAGCTGCCGGAAGCCGGATTGTCCGGTTTCACGCTCGGCCTCTCCCTGTTCTTCATGGAGATGGGCGGCATCCTCGGCGCCAGGCTCATACTGAGATGGCAAAAGCTTCGCTACCGAAGTGTATTCCTGCTCACCGCGCTGTTCGTGACCGGCGGCGTACTTATAGAACATACCGGAATCTGTCCGCTCATGGCGGCAGGCGGCTTTCTCTCCGCATTTGGCGATGACGCGCTGCAGGTAAGGACGAATACGATCCTGCAGGATATGTTCCCGTCAGAACAGCGTGCGACATTGATTTCCATGGAATCCTTTACCTTTTCCATGATCATGATCGTACTGTCGCCCCTGGCCGGCATTCTTTTCTCTCACTGGTAAATCGAGAAAATACGCCCATGCAGACACTTTGCACGGGCGTATCTTTATCAGGCACTCTTATTTCTTCCTCACGTCATTCTGCAGAAGGCGGTAAAGCGCTGCCGCTGTCGGCACGCCAAGAAGCATACCGCCGACCCCCATCACACCGCCGCCGACCGTCACTGCCGCCAGCACCCAGATACCCGGCAGGCCAATGGACGACCCCACTACCTTCGGGTAGATCAGGTTGCCCTCCAGCTGCTGCAAGACAACCAGAAATACGATAAAGATCACTGCCTTGACAGGCGACACCGTAAAAATCATAACGGCGCCCACCACCGCGCCGATATACGCGCCTGCCACCGGGATCAGCGCCGTGAAACCGACCAGACAGCCGATCATGGCGGCGTAAGGCAGCCGCAGCAGGAGCATACCGATGATGCACAACAGCCCCAGTACCACCGCCTCCGTACACTGCCCGACGATGAAACTATGAAAAGAACCGTCAAAGACATGCAGGACATAGAAGATCTTATCTATCAGCTTAACCGGCAGATATTTGCGAAGCAGCGTCGTCATCTGCCCGCCGATCTTCTCCTTCCCGGCTAGCAGATAGAGGGCAAAGATAAACCCGACCACCACCGTGACCGTCGTGGAAAAGACGGACGATACGATCCCGGCAGCCGTAAGCATCGCGCCGCCCAGACCGCTCCACAGGAAAGAGGACAGCTTCGTCACCCACTCCTGCCAGTCTCCCAGACTATTCGGATCCATCGACCAAAGTCCGTTGTCTCCTTCCAGCCAGGAACTGATCTGCAGATTATCCTCCAGCCACTGCATGGCATCCTGCAGCACTCCCGGCAATTCCCGAAACAGCAGCTGCATACAGCTTAGAAGCTCCGGAACGATCATCCGGACGATCAGGAAGACCAACAGGACAATACTGATCAGCGCCAGTACCAGACTGACGGGCCGGACAAACTTCTGCAGGGCAGGAACACCGTTCTTTGCCGGTCGCTTATGCTTTACGTTCTTCCTGCCTGCCCGGCTGTTCGATTCTTCCTGCCCGTTCCGGTCATCTCTGCCGGCCTTACGCAGCCCTTTCTCAATAAAGGTCATGGGGATATTCACGATATAGGCGATCACACAGCCTAAAAACAAAGGCATTGCGGCCCCCAGCGCAATACCTGCTGCATCCATACATGCCGTCCAGTAATGTGTCAGCAGAAACAATACCATCACCGTCACACCGATCCGAAGACAACTTTTCCATTTTAATTCCATGTTGCTATCCATGCCTTTCCTGCGGCCCGCAGGTCTGCCCGCCGGAACAGGATCCTTTCCGTCCTGACCGCCCTGCCTGCTTTTGAAGCCCCAACTTTCTGGATAGTATATCATACTCCCCCCTGTCTTACCAATGCCTTTTTGCTTAAAGTTTTCTTAAATGCCTGACTACCAGTCCTCTGTCTCCGGAATGATCTTATACACAGCCGTATTCTCGTACACCTTCGGCTCCGCATGGCTAAAGAGCAGCGTCCCCTCAAGCGGAGCATAAATCTGATCTACGACCATACCCTCATAACAATCCACGATGCAGGCCAGAAGCTGCCCCTTGCGCACATACTCTCCGGCGTTTGCTTTCCCTTCAAAAAAGCCCGCCCTCCTGTTGCGCACCGACACCATCTCCTCGGTGGACACCACCTTCGAAACATATCCCTCAAATCCGCTGTAATCCACGATCCCCTGCTTCTGCAGAAAGCTCAGGACAGCCTCCACTGCCTGTCTGGCGCTGACTCTGTCAATCCGTTCCGTGGTCGTGGTATAGACAGAGAACGCCCTGGTCTCCCAGATCTGCCAGTTATAATTCAGCGTCGCCGTATCAAAAGGCCGGGGTGTATGCAGGACGACATAAGGAAAGCCAAACTTTTTCGCCAGTTCCACATCCTCAAAGCCCGTCTTCATAATACGGATGTGAGGCACAAACCGTCCCGGCATATAAAAGGACGCAAACTGCAAACCATAAGTATAATCCTTGATCGCCTCAAATACCCCTCCGGCTATTCTCTGCGTGGTCTCGCCTTCGCTGTACCCCGGAAACATCCGGTTGATATCTGTGTTATCGATACTCCAGAATCGCTTCTTGATATTCATGGAATAGGGATTCACACAGGGAATCACGAGGATCTCCCTGCCTTCCCTGATACACCCCTTCTCTTCTAATGCTTTCAGCTTCCTTACCAATTCGGCACAGCAATATAGCTGCTGATTTTCATTCCCCCGCATGCTGCCCACGATACAGACCGCTCTCTCCCCATGCCCAAAAGAAAATCCGGTCACCCGGAAATCATCGCGGTATAGTGCCCTGATCTGAAATATTGTTTTTCTTTCCATACTGCCTCCATCAGGGTCCCCTCGTTTAGCAGCGTAAAATCCTGCCGATCAGAGACCCCTCATTTACCACCGGGTATTCCCGTATCGTAAAAAGCCATCCGGACACCGGCGCCTTAATCTCGTTGATTATCATCCCCGTCAGCGGATTGACGATCCTGCCGATCAGGTCTCCGTGCTCCAGATGCTCTCCATGCTCCCTGTTTTTGAGAAAAATACCGGAAGCAGAAGCGTTCAGAAAGCAGACGTCTTCCGGTTTCGAAGAGATCACCGGCTTTTTCACCACGTAGTCCTCTCCCGTCCAGATCCCCATCTGCTTCATCAAATGCAGGATTCCCCGGAACAACTGCTCTCCGTATGCCTGCGTGATGCGCATCCCTACGCCCATTTCTACCACCAGGGTCGGCGTCCCAACGGCATTCAGACTATAGGCGAACGTTGATTCCAATACGGTATTTGCCCCGTGTATCCAGATAAAATCCACATTCGCTTCCCTGGCAAACGGAACCAGCTTCGCCTCATGCAGTTCATTGATCCGGATCTGCGGCACCTCCGTCAGGAAAATATTACTGGCATGAATATCAAACACCAGATCCGATCCGATTATGTCTTTCAGGATCTCCGCGGCAAGATACTCATTCATATCCCCCTCCGTATTCCCCGGAAAAATGCGGTTCATATCCAGATCAAAAGCCGGAATCCCACGCGTGATCGAATCAATTCCAAAAGGGTTGAGCGCCGGGTAAATGTCTACCGTTCCTTGCAGATTCTGCGCATGCTCCTGTAAATAGCCGGACAGCCTGTAGCAAACATACTGTCCCTCCAATTCATCCCCGTGTATCCCCGTAACGATGCTGATCCTTTTGCTCCCGCCGCCCTGTGCCGGCGCCAGCCGCATTTTACGGATGACCAGTGATTCATCCACCGGCAGATCGGCTTTCACGACTGTTGTTATCATAGTAATCTCCATTCTTACAAGATTCTCACCGCTTCTTCCGCCACTTCCACCCGGATACGCTGTCTCTGATCCGCCTGCCCTCTGAAAACACCTCTGTTAATGGAACAGTCACGGTAATCCCTTCCATGGGAAATCTTGATATGAGATTGCTCCACCACCACATTGTTTGTCGGGTCCAGTCCAACCCATCTTCCATTGTCGTATACTTCTGTCCACGCATGACTCTCTCCCTCTCCCTTCAGCATACCGACTACATATCTTGCCGGTATCTTATCTTCCCTGCACAATGCGATCAAAAGCTGTGCATAGTCCTGACAGACACCACCCCGAAGCGCCAGCGCTTCTTCCGCCGTAGTGTTGATTGTAGTGATTCCCTTCTGATACGCAAGACTCTCCCGCACAATGCCCATATAGACGCATGCTCTGTCATACACCCTGGCCTTCGGGATCTGCGCCGTCCTCTCCCGGCAATCAGCTAGCAGTTCCAGAATCCGCTCTTCCGGTCTTGTCAGGGATGTATGGTAACGATACAGAGAAATATCCTCGTTTCCATATCCGGAATCCCCTTCTCTCATCTTGGCTCGTCCCGTCACGTCTACCAGAAACAGGCTCTGCCTCTCCTCCGCTGTTCCATAGAGCATCCGATTGCCGAAAGAATCCATTCCCTCCTGAATTTTATTGGCCGGCGAAATGGTGTACGAGCATTCCAGAATTTCCTGATGCTCCGACGTCTTCGGCAGACATTTCAACGTGTAGACATGATCCCATACCGGCTCGGAAAATGCTATCTCCATATGATAGTGAAAACGCAGCATACTCATACCTGCACCTCCATGTCATCTCTGACACAAATTCCCACGAAAAGTACGGTTCTTCCTTTAATCCGTGCGTACGCCATCCGCCAGTTCCACAATCCTGTCATAATCAATCTCATCCTCTTCCACAAGACGATTAAGTTCCTCAATCTTTTCCCTGTCATAATGCAGGTTCGTCCGCTGAATCCTGCCCGCAAGCCGATGTACCTCTCTGGCAATCGAAGTCCGATCCACCTGCAGACGTCCATACAGATCCAGACGTTCGATCCTCTTCCCGGTCTTAATGATATTGCGCACATTCTCGCTCTCGATCATATCATCCACGATTCCCCAGAAAGCCAGTATATTATCGATCACCTTCTGCAGTCCTACAATCGGCGCGCTCAGCAGCTTGCTTTTCTTCATATCATACACGGAAAGCTGTATGTACGTAATCGGTTCACTGCCAATCTCATTCCGTAATTCCACTGCGTTATCATAAGCGCGCATAAGATTGGAATAGATGGAATTGGGATCCTGTTCGTCTACGATATACCGCCCGCAGAACTCTTCCCGTGAGCGATAAATATTCGGAATATCCAACAACGCGCAAAACTGCGCATAATCGTCCAGATTCATATCGATCATCCTGTCAAAACTGGTGGCAAACAGTCTTGCAGATGTATAGACCCGCTCCGAATACCTGCCAAGCCAGTACAGTCTGTCTAAATTTTCTATTGAGATAATACCCATGTGTCCTTAAATCCTCCTCCCTGTGATGAATTGACAATAAAAGAATCCGGATTCCTGGAGAAACGGGTCAGACCGCTCTTCCAGACAAGCGGTTCATCTGCCATCAGCACAAATGCCCGCAGATCCGCCTTCCTCGGTGTCCGCACACCACCTTCCAGAATATCGATATCCATAAAATCGATGACCTCCTGGGCGATAAACCTTCTCGGCTCCTTCTTCAGCAGCGCGATAAAATCCTCTTTCTCCTGCGCCGTCATCTTATTGGCGAACACAACACCATACCCGCCTGCTTCCGCCACATCCTTCAGTACCAGATCGTCGAAATGTGCCAGCACATATTTCATATCCTCTTCATAAAAAGGCAGATAAGTCGGCGCATTCTGCAGAACCGGCTCCTCATCCAGATAATAGCGGATCATCTTCGGCACAAAATAATAGATGCCCTTATCATCCGCCACACCATTGCCCGGCGCATTGATCAGTGCCACATGTCCTTTGCGATACACGTCAAAAATATGTGGAATGCCGATCATCGACTCTTCACGAAATGTCATGGGATCCAGATATTCATCGGATATCCGTCTGTAAATAACCCCCACCTTCTCTTTTTTCCCCGAATAGTCGACGAAATACAGATAGTCATTCTCCACCATTAGTTCATTGCCTGTCACCAGATGCGCACCGGTCTTTTCTGCAAGATATGAATGCTCAAAGTAAGCGGCATTGTACCTGCCCGGTGTGAGGATCACGGTATGTCCCCCTGTGTTTGCATGATCCATCGTCCTGCGCAAAAGCCGCGTATAATCCCGGTTATCCTCCACATGATTCGCTTCAAACGTCTCCGGGCTGCTCCGCCTACATAACTCTCTGGCGATCATCGGATAAGACGCCCCTGAAGGAACCCGCAGGTTGTCTTCCAACACATACCATTCCCCATCTTTGCCCTGTACCAGATCGATGCCTGCGATATGAGCGTAAATGCCCTTCGGCGGCACGACACCGTCACAGGGAGCCAGAAAGCCTGACGAAATATAGACAAACTCTTCCGGAACTACCCGGTCTCTGATGATCTTCTTCTCACCATAAATATCCTTGATAAAGCAGTTCAGCGCTGTCACCCTCTGCTTCAGCCCCCGCTCCAGATATGCAAAGTCCGCCTTTCCGATCACGCGGGGGATCGTGTCAAAAGGAAACAACTGCTCCTGAAAGGTATTATTCTTATAAATCCCGAATTTGACTCCATACCTTGCCAACAGTTCATTTACCGTTTCGGCCTGCTTAGTCAGTTTTAATTCCTGCATAGTATTCTCCCATTCCTGTTCAACATACGAATCCGGAAAATTCCCGGACACATGCAAAAAAAAGAAAGGCGCTCGGAATATTCTCCAAACACCTTTGTTTTCTGCATTATTCATTTTGTTATTGTTAACGGCATTAGAAATTTACTTTGGCCGGAGCCGGAAACAGAAATTTATTATGTCGTTTACTGCAATTCATTTTATAGCACCTTCCGACACATTTGTCAAGATTAAATTACAATTTAACATCAGTACATGTAACAGTTCAGCCTTCGGCTTCCCTGTTACGGAATCTGCCCATTCCAAGTCGCCTTCGGCGAGGGGCAGATTCCCCTGGCTCAATTTACTTATTTTCACGGACTTTGCAGCAAGTGCAAAGTCCTGAGCTGAACTGTTACCAGTACATCCTGATCCATGAAAAGTAACATCACACGTTCCTATGCCTTCCTGCAGACCTGCAGGATCTTATCCGCGGCTCCTCCTGCGCCCGGACAGCGCCGGAACCCGTCGGCGATCGCGGCCGCGCTCTTTCGGAAAGCGTCATCCGCAAGCACCGCCTGTACCGCCTCCAGGATCGCAGCCTCATCGCTTCTCTTTAACCGGATCCCGGCTCCCAGCTGACTGACACGTTCCGCCACCCCCTCCTGCTCCTTCGTCTGCGGCAGCATGATCAGCGGCACGCCATAATACAGGCTCTCGCTGACACTGTTCATCCCACAGTGGGAAAGAAACACATCCGCTTTCTGCAGCACCGCGATCTGATCGACCTGCGGAAATACTTCTATATGTGCCGGCAGATCCCCGAAAGCATCCGTGGGTACCAGGGCGCCCACCGACAGGATCACCTGATGCCCGGTCCGGGCAAGCGCGGCGATGCACCGTCTGTACAGAGGCAGCATATCATTGTTGACCGTTCCCATCGAGATATAAATGAGCTTCTCTCTTATCTTCACGATCTCGCCGGACGCCGGCCGGATCGACGGCCCCACAAAGGCATACATATCCGAAAAGGTATCCGCACAGGGCTGAAATGCCGGAGAGGTATAGACAATGGTATGCGTATGATCGTCATTCTGAATCAGGTCGAGAAAGCTTCTGACCGGATATCCTTTCTTCTGCAGGCGTCTGATCTCCTTATGGATCTTCGGTATCGACAAGAGCATTCCAGCCATACTGCCCGCGCTCTGCTTCATGATCCTTGCGGAATACCGGTTGAAGGCAAATGTTGTGGTGGAAGAGACAAAGGGAATGCCAAGCTTCATCGCCACCGCCTTTCCCCATACCGCCATGGAATCCGCAACGATACAGTCCGGCCTAAGTCGCTCCACGGCGGCGCATACCTTATCGTCGAGCGCCAGCGTCGTGTCCACCAGGATCCGGATCGAAAAGGCCATATCTTTTCCCAGACGGACAGCATCCTTCGGTGTCAGCCTCTGCTCCATGTCATAATCGTCGCAGGAGACAAAGACTGCCCCGGCAGACTCGATCTTCTCTCGCATAAGATCATAGGAATAATACCATACCTGATTTCCTCTGGCGGTCAACTCACGCACTACGCCCAGCGTAGGATTCGTATGCCCATGCGCCGGAATACAGAAAAAGACAATTTTGGCCATATTACGATATCACTCCTTTCCATCCTCCAGTCCGGAGAAAATCCTGGTAATATACTCACTCTGCATTTCCCTCGGGAGTATGGCAATCCCGCGTTTTCTGTCGCCAAGCACCAGTATTTCACTTCCCGGCCGAAGATCAAACATCTCCCTTGCCTCCTTCGGGATAACGAATTGCCCCTTTTCACCGATCTTGACCATCCACGCATATTTTCCGTCAGAGCATTCCATAGTGCTTTCTTCCACTCCCCTCTTTTATATGATCAGTAGCTTAAGTATGATTAATCATACCATATGAAAAACAAAGAAGCAATCTGATTTTACTGGAATTGCGCGAAGGACTATGATAAAATACTAAAATACTATTTGTACGATGTGAGTTTCGCAGGCAGCTTTACGCTACCCATGAAATATTGACAGCGAAGGGACAGCCATGCAGCTGGCGGCCACCTTAAATCTATCCAAAAGGTAAACAACCATGAAAAAGAACACAGAGAAAACAAACGTCATGCGGATCCTGGATCAGAAAAAGATCCCTTACGGGACTTACTGCTATCTGGACAGCGGCGTCATCAGCGGAATCGATGTAGCCACTGTCCTGGGCCAGGACCCACATCGGGTATTTAAGACACTGGTAACGATCGGCAATTCCGGCGGCCATTACGTATTCCTGCTCCCCGTGCACCGGGAACTGGATCTGAAAAAGGCTGCCAAAGCAGTGGGGGAAAAGAATATCGCCATGATCAAGTCAAAAGACCTGCTGCCGTTGACCGGTTATATCCACGGCGGCTGCTCCCCCATCGGTATGAAGAAGCAGTTCCCAACCGTGATCGATGTCTCTGCCGCAGATTTTGACACCATCCTTTTCAGCGCCGGAAAGATTGGATATCAGGTAGAGACCTCTCTGGAGGAACTAAGGAAAGTTGTAAAATTTGCGCTTGACGACCTTACGGTGCAGCCGGATCGGGAAACTGCACAGAACGGAGGCGCCTTATGAGCCGTTTATTCTTATTCCGCATTGCATGTGCGTTCCTGTTCCTCGTATGCGTGATCGCACTCGGTATTGAGATCTTCGTGCATGATATCGGCAGTCTGACCGTCATTTATTTCTGGACCGGCCTGGCGCTCCTTAGCCTGTGCGGCAATATCGCCGGTACGCTTCTTTCCCTGAAAAAGTGAAGGAATCAGTACCGGCGATACCCGTTTTGTTATTCTTTCACGGATCCCATCACCAATCCGCTGATCAGATATCTTTGCAGGAACGGATAGATCAGGAGCAGCGGGATCACTGCTACCACGATCTTAGCCACATTCAGATTCCTGTTGGAAAGCTCCGCCACATTTTCCAACGCAGCGCTGTTGGCCGCGTTTTTTACCAGCTCCTGCAGATCGATGTTCAGAGACTGTATGTAGGTCATGATCGGATAGTCTTCCACCCTCTGCATGTAGATCAGTCCACCGAAGAAATCGTTCCAACTTCCCACGATACTGAACAGCGACACCGTTGCGATCGAAGGCTTTGCGCAGGGCACCATGATCTGCAAGAGCACCTGGAACTGGCTTGCTCCGTCAATGATGGCCGCCTCTTCCAGTGCTTTCGGCACGCCTTTGAAGAAATTCATCAGCAGGATCACACTGAACACCGGCACCGCACCCGGCAGAATCAAAGCCCAGATGGTATTTAACAGATGCAGGTTCTTCACCACGATATAAGTGGGGATCATACCACCGTTGAAGAGCATGGCAAAGACCAGAAGATTCATGTAAAGATTTCTCGCCCCGAATTCTCCTTTGGATCTGGTCATGGCATATGCCATCGGCACCGTGATCACCAGGTTTAACACCAGCGTCAGCGCCACGCGCACCACCGAGATCCCGAAGGAATGCCAGAACTGGGCGTCTTCCACGATCCGCTTGTAGGCGGAGGATGTAAAGTCTACCGGAAGCAGTCCCACCCGGTTTGCGGCAACCGCCGCACTGCCGCTTAAGGATATGGCCACGATATTGATCATGGGAAGCAGGCAGATCAGCGCCAGTCCGATGACGATCACATGAATGACAACATTTCGTATTTTTGAACTCGTGCTTTTATTATCCAGCATTTTTCGCCCCTCCTGCTCTTAATAGATCCGCTGATTGGTCAGCTTTTCCGTGATCTTGTTCGCGCCTACCAGCATGATCAGCGCTACGATGGAACGGCACAGACCTACCGCCGCGCCGAAGCTGTACTGTCTTCCCACCAAACCGATACGGTAGATATAGGTATCCAGCACATCGCTGACCTCATACACGATCGGAGAATACAGATTGTAGATCTGGTCGAACCCCGCACTGAGAACATTGGTCAGGTTCATAGCCGTCATCAGCAGGATAATGGGCAGCATCCCCGGAATGGTAATGTGCCATACCCGCTTCCACCAGGATGCGCCGTCGATGGCCGCAGCTTCATGAAGGCCCGCATCGATGCCCGTGATGGCTGCCAGATAGACCACCGAATTGTAACCGAATTCCTTCCATACGTCCATCCCGATCAGCAGCTTGCGGAACACGTTGTTGCTGCCCAGGAAATTGATCTTTTCCATTCCCAGAGCGGCAATGATCTGGTTCACGGAACCGTCGATGTTGAACAGGTTCATCGCGACCGCCGCCAGTACGACCCAGGAAAGGAAATGCGGCAGATAAACGATGGTCTGAACGCTTTTTTTCAGGAATTTCATCCGTATCTCGTTCAGCAGAATGGAAAAGGCGATGGACAGGATCATGCCCAGTATGATCTTTCCCAGGGCGATAATCAGCGTGTTGCTGATCACTCTGCCGATATCGGGAAGATTGACCATATAGACGAAGTGCTTCAATCCCACAAACTCCGAACCGAAGAGTCCTTTGGCCGGAACGAAATCCTGAAAGGCCATGATCAGGCCCAGCATGGGCAGATAACCGAAAATGATCAGAAATATCATTCCCGGCAGCACCATTGCGTGATACTGCAGGGAGCTCCTGTTTCTTGTCGATGTGATGGATGATTTCTTTGCTTTCATCATGCTTCCTTTCCAAAGCAGACACACCTGCCGGTATGCCTGCTTTATGCCTATATCAGTTCTTGTTCTGCTTTGTGCTTATTCGCCAATCTGCTCCCTGATCTCCGAGAGGATCGTATCGCCGCCCTGGGATTTCCAGTTGCTCACAAAGGTACTAAAGCTCTCGTCCAGATCCTCCGTGCCGGTCACGATCTTGATAAAGCTCTCTTCTTCCAGCGTCTGCAGATTCGCCCAGTTGGTCTTCATGGTCATCGTGGTCTGCGGATAAACCGGCGTGATCCAGTGATACAGATCCTTATCGTTCAGATAAGTCAGCATTTCCACACCTTTACAGCGGGAGTGGGTCTTACACCACCCTGTCACATCGCCGCTTCCCTCCCGGTAAGCCATGATCGCATCATAATTGGTACGCTCTTCTGCGCTGCTGATCTCTTCCTTCGTTGCTTCCCCGTCAAGGGCCGCCTTCAATTCCTTATATTCCTCCAGCAGATATGTACTGGATTTCACTTCGATGTTGTAAGGGCGCGCCGTTCCGTCAACGCCTTCCTTCAGGTAGCTGTCCACCTCCGGGTACTTTTCCAGAAGCTCAGCCGAAGTCATCATATCATCATAGATCAGGTTCAGGATTTGGATCGCAATCTCCGGATGTGCAAAGGCAGCGCTCACCACCACATACTCTCCGGTTGATTGGCATTGTCGGAGCTTGTCGCCGTCAGCGCCGGATCGAAGCTCATGCCCACCATCTTATCCACGTTCTCCGGATTTCCCTCAATAAAGGCTTTCGCCACTTCCTTGACCTCATCCAGCGTCACACAGCGGTCTCCGTCCGCATCCACGGTAATCCCCAGCGTTTCCGCCCAGTCGCTGCGGATCCAGAACATACCCGGTCCTGCGTCCGATGCCGTTGCCGGAAGCGCCATCAGCATACCGTCATACGTCACGTCGTCAAGCGCTCTGCCGTCAAAGGAATCATAAAGGCTCTTGACATAGTCACTGGCATACGTTTCGTATACGTCCGTCAGGTCTGCGATCAGTTCATTCTCATTCAGCTCTGTCAGTTCATCCTTGGAAGCCACCTTCATGATATCCGGAAGACTGCCGGCAGAGAGCGCCAGAGAAACCTGCCTGTTATAATCATCGCCGTTGTTGGCCTCGAACTGATCCACGATATCCACGTTCAGCTCCTGCTCCACCATACGGATATAGGCGTTATCCTCATAATTATCTCCCTCCGGAAATTTAGGATTCGCCGTCGTCTGCCGTCCCATAGTGATCGTCACCGTATCCCTCTCATCGGGCGCCGCCGGTTCACTGCTGCCGCTGCTGCCACTGCCGCCTCCGTTGCCGCCGCAGGCCGTGACCGATACCACAGTCGCCATCGCGATCATTACCGCCGCTGACTTAACAAAATTCTTCTTCATTTCTCATTACCTCCTCCTTGCCTTTTACAGGGTTTATTTTTTCCGTTCGCCTGTCTGTGTTTTGTTAAATTTATTATAGGAGTCCGGTTCCGTTTCTGTAAATGCAACGTTTTTCTGCTTTATAAAACATTTTACAGATATTGGTTTGTGCATGTTGTTCGCATATTCTCTGAATGCTATAATCCTTTTGTACATTCCTGAAAGGAGACAGAACAATGTATACTGTGTTGGTGGCAGACGATGAGAAACTGGAACGAGACCTGATCCGTTTCCTGCTGACCCGGGATTTTGCGGGTAAATTCCTGATCCTGGAGGCTTCCCAGGGAGAGGAGGCGCTGGCGATCATCCGCCAGGAGAAGATCGATATCCTTCTGACCGATGTACAGATGCCTTTTAAAAGCGGCATAGAGCTTGCGTAGGAGGCCCGTATGCTTGCTCCGGACATGGAGATCCTGTTCTTCAGCGGCTTCGACGACTTCGAATATGTGCGGAACGCACTGCTGCTGCGGGCCGTCAACTATATCCTGAAGCCTGTCAATCCGGAAGAATTCCAGCAGATCATCAACGATATCCTGAATCAGCTGGACTCCAGGATCATCACCTTCAAAAAGTCCGTTACCTATTATAATGAAAGCTTCTACGACCACCCTGTACCGGACGAGCAGGCAGGCCCGGATACCGGCAGGGAAAGCACTTCCTGGACCGACCAGAAGCTGATGGACGATATCTCCCTGGCCATTTCCCTGAAACGGCCGGACCAGGTCACGGCCCTGGTGGAGGAACTGCTGCTGCGCTGCTCCGATTCCACTTCCCATTCGCCCATTTACATACGACATACCGCCATCACCCTGCTGCAGCTTATCATGACCGCCACCCCTTCTCTCACAGACTCCGATTTCGAAGCCGTGGCCGAGGAGGTCTATACGTTCCGGCATTTTTCGGATATCCAGGAGACAGTCCTGCACTATGTAAAATGTCTCACCGATGCGCTCCATCAGGAGGTGGACGGTGCCAACTACTCCGTTTTCCTGGTAAAACAGTATATCGCCGAACATTTTCATGAAGAACTGACGCTGAATCTGCTGGCGGAACAGGTCTACTTAAGTCCCAACTATCTGAGCAATATGTTCACCAAGGTAACCGGCTGTTCCCTGCACAAATACCTGAAACAGTTCCGCATGAAAAAAGCCCAGGAGTTTCTGATCGGCAGCAATATGAAGATCGTAGATATCTGCAAGGCGGTAGGATATCCCACGCCTTCCTATTTTATCAAGACTTTTCAGCAGATGTACGGCGTCACCCCCAGCGCTTACCGGGCCGGCGCGCTCGCCCCGCAGGATACCGGACAGACGGAAGCTGACCCCGAGAATATGATGTGAGGAGGAATACCGATGCTTGCCCATCCCTTTCAGTTTTTCAAAAATTTACCGTTTCGACGCAAGATACTCTCGATCTGTATCTTCGTCAGTCTGATCCCCATGCTCCTGTTCGGCATCGTCAGTTACATCCAGATCAGCCGGCAGATGCTCCGGCGGGAGGAGGCCGCACTGCAGGAGATTCTGCGCCAATCCGCGGATTCCATCGATTTCAAGCTGAATTCCTACCTGGATGCCCTGAACATGGTCCTCTGGAGCGATACTCTAAAGACCGGCCTTCTGAAGACCTATGACACAAACTATGAGCAGTATATGTTTTATAAAGAGGAAGTGGATTCTCTGTTCCTCACCATCCGCTCCCTCAATACGGGCATCAGTACCGTTACGATTTACACAGAGGCGCCCGGTCTCCATCCTCACGGCGATAATGTGCTCAGAATGGAATCTGCCCGGGACATGCCCTGGTACGATCAGGCGCTGATCGCCACCCGCCCTTTTTATCAGGTGTCAGCGGACGGTAAGAAGTTGTATCTGGTATGCCGGATGTATTATTCCTATCCGGCTCCGGTCTCTTTAGCCTGTATTACGGTCGATACGGATGCGCTGTTTGCCCATTCCCGGAAAGCTCCTCCCTGCACCCGCTTACCGCGCAGGAGCTTCTGACGGGAAACATTTCCTCCGCCTATATCTGCACCCAGTACCGGCTCAATAACGGGGACTGGACCGCGTGGCTCTACCGGCCTTCCCGCGAACAGCTTATCACGTATCGGTATTTTCAGCTGACAGCGGTTCTGCTGACGGTCCTGTGCATCGCCATTTCCTTTCTGGTAGCCTCTTATCTGTCCCGGATCATGGCCCGTCCGCTGGAAAAGCTCTCCGCCGACCTGCTGCTGGTGGAGCAGGGACACTACGAGACAGCCGGCAGCCACGAGGACGACAGCGGGCGCTCGGACGAGGTGGGACAGCTCCAACGCGCCTTCCGCGCCATGGTGATCCAGCTGAATCATCTGATCAATGAGGTGCTGATCGCCCAGATCGAACAGCAGAAATACGAGCTTCGTGTCCTGCAGTCCCAGATCAACCCGCATTTTCTCTATAATTCCCTGTCCCTGATCAACGTGCAGGCGATCATGGCCGGGCAGACAGGCATCAGCCAGATGTCCCAGCTCCTGTCCACCTTCTACCGCACCATGTTAAACAAGGGCAAGAGCATAACGACCATCCGGGACGAATTGGAAAACACGAAGGCCTATGTATCGATCCAACAGATCATGCACTCCTGGTCCTTCGATGTGACTTATGATATCGACGAACGTACCCTGCCTTTTTCCGTGCTGAATCTGATCATCCAGCCGCTGGCGGAGAACGCCATCCTGCATGGCCTGGATCACAGGCAGGCCCCCGGTAAAGGAATGCTGACGATCTCCTGCCGTCTGGAGGAGGAGACCATTCTCTTCCAGGTGATCGACAACGGATGCGGTATGTCCGAGAGCAACTGCCAGTCGATCCTTTCCGCTGACAGCAAGGGCTACGGCGTGCAGAATGTCCACCGGAGGATACGGCTTTACTACGGTGAAGGATGCGGCCTGCAGTACCGCTCCACTCCCGGCTCCGGCACCTGTGCGGTCTTACGTCTGTCCAAACTGGTTTCGAATTGACAGATCCGGGCAAATCTTACATAATGGAAACTGATTTGGGATTCCGCTAACCGGAATCCCGGAGGATAATGGAAGCAGTATCGCAGGCAAAGCTTGCGACAGGAACGGAGGTTCGCATGAAATACGAGATAATACGTTTAACCGACAAACCCGAACTGCTGCAGACCGCAGCGAAATGGTTCCATGAGAAATGGGGCGTCCCGCTTACGGCTTATCAGGAGAGTATGCAGGAGTGCCTTACCGGTAAGCGTCCGGTACCCCAATGGTATCTGGCGATGGAGCAGGGCCGGATCGTCGGCGGGCTAGGCGTGATCGAGAACGACTTCCACAACAGAAAGGACCTGACGCCCAATGTCTGCGCCGTCTACACCGAGACAGACCGGCGCTGCCAGGGCATTGCAGGTGCATTGTTAGATTATGTCTGCACCGATATGAACAGGCAGGGCATTGACACGCTGTACCTTCTGACCGACCACACCTCTTTCTATGAGCGCTATGGCTGGGAATTTCTCTGCATGGTACAGGGAGACGGCGAACCGGATCTGTCAAGGATGTATGTCCGAAAGCAGCAGTGATGACGCACAGGCAAGGAGGATTTCTATGAAAACATTATACGTATCCGACTTGGACGGCACGCTCCTTAGAAGCGACGAGACCATCTCAGACTATACAAGCCGCACGATCAACACCCTGACCGGGCAGGGAATGCTGTTCTCCTACGCTACGGCCAGATCCCTGGTCACCGCCCGGAAAGTGACCGCCGGACTGAACGCCCATATCCCCGTTATTGTTTATAACGGGGCTTTTGTTATGGACCATTTGACCGGAGAGATCCTGCTCTCCAACTTTTTTGGCGAAGATGTGCGGGAGGTCTTCGAAGATCTTTTTTGCCGCCACGTATATCCGATTGTGTACGCCTATATCGATGGCGTCGAGAAATTTTCTTATATTGAAGAAAAATGTACACCCGGCATGAGATCATTTCTGGAAAGCCGCAAAGGAGATGTGCGGACGCACCCCGTCACTACGCCCGAAGAACTGACGCAGGGCGACTGCTTCTATATCACCTGCATTGACAAACCCGATATTCTGGAACCCCTATATGTGAAATATAAGGACGCCTTCCACTGTGTCTATCAGGAGGATATCTATACAAAGGAGCAGTGGCTGGAGATCATGCCAAGCGCTGCTTCCAAGTCTGGCGCCGCCGCCCGGCTCAAACAATATCTGGGCTGCGACCGTCTGATCGCATTCGGAGACGGCAGAAACGATCTGGATCTGTTTGACAGCGCCGATGAATCCTATGCCGTGGACAATGCCGATGCCACATTGAAAGAAAAGGCCACAGCCGTCATCGGCGGCAACAACGAGGACGGCGTCGCGAAGTGGCTGGCGGCCCATCACCAGCCTATGTACGTATCACATCATAAAGGAGGATTGGTAAAATGATCGATCTACAGGATAAAACTTATTGTCCCACGCTGTCGGAAATCGGAGAACATGTCAATAATCCTGTTTTCTCCAAATTCTGTGCCGAGGTAAAGACCCGGTACGACTGCACCGAAAAAATAGAGTTCAGCGCCTGCAGCATGGAAAAGGGCTGGAATGTCAAATTCCGGAAGGCCGGCAGGACGCTGTGTACCATATACCCCAGAGAGTCCTTTTTCACCGTTATGGTCGTGGTCGGACCAAAAGAAAAGGAAGCCGTCGAAGCTCTCCTTCCAGACTGCACTGCCACACTGCAGACTGTCTATGAGCAGACCGCCGAAGGAAACGGGCAAAGATGGCTTATGATCGACCTGGAAGATGCAGACGATCTGTACCGCGATTTGTTCCGTCTTATTGCAATCCGCAGGCACAAATAAAAATTTTAAAAAATTTCTCATATTTCCTTGACCTTATACTAACTATATCCCTTATATTCGGCTTACAGAGGGACACATGAAAGGAGGTCTTATCCCATGAACATCAATGAACTGGAACGTCTCACAGGGATCACGAAGCAGAACATACGCTTCTATGAAAAGAAAGAGCTGCTTCATCCTGCCAGAAATTCCGAGAACAACTATCGGGAATATACGCAGGATGACCTTATGCGGCTCAAGACGATCAAGCTTCTGCGCAAACTCGATCTGTCTCTGGAAGACATCCGCAGGATCCTGCAGGAGGAAGCGCCCTTAGGTGATACGCTTGCACAGCATCTGAAGACGCTGCAGGAGAAGCAGCAGGAACTGAACGCCTGCATCGATGTCTGTAAAGAGTTGGTAAACAAGACCAGATCCGGCGAAACGCAGCTGGCACTCCTGCATGTAGACGAGACGCTCCGGAAAATGGATGAAATGGAAAGGAATGGAGGGAAATTTATGTCGATCGTTCAGGATTATAAGAGATTTGCCGAGGCAGAACATTTAAGAGGTTTTTCATTCAAACCGGATACCATGGTGATGAATGCCGGGGAATTTACGGAGGCGCTGCTGCAGTACGCCGAAGAAAACCAGCTAAACCTCGTCATCACAAAGGAGGGGATGTATCCTGTTTTCAGAATTGACGGTATGGAATACAAAGCCGAGCGCATCTTTGACCGCTTCGGTGCAACGATACACTGCTCCCTGACACATCCGGAGGAACTGGAAGCCGGGCTTAAAGATATCGCTCCCGCCCGCAGACTGGTCTATAAATTTATACACGGCCCCTGGTTCTTCCTGCTGGTACTGTTCCTCATCATGGCGATCAGCCGCCGCAGTTTTCTGTGGGCTTTCCTGGTGCTTGCGATGATCGGGCCGTATCTCTGGTGGCTGCTTATACGCTATTTCAGGTGAATACAGTTACTTCCGGTTCCTGTCAAAGCTATCTAGGAAAGCTTTGACAGGAACCAGTATTCAGTTACTAAGATCATCCTTCTGCCGCCAGTTTCAGGATCGCCGCCACATCCTTCTCTTCCAGTCTGACAAAACCTCCTATGCTTCCCTGCCTTGCATCCCCGAAGCAGGCCGTATGTGCCATCTGCCGGATATCCTCTTCCTTCGCCCCCAGCTCGCCAAGCGTTGTCGGCATACCGATAGACCGCAAGAACTTCCGGAACATATCGATCCCTGCAAGCGCCGTATTCTCCGGATTGGCAAAGTCCATCGGGCACCCCCAGACTCTTGCTGCCACCTGCGCAAACCGCATCACGTCTTTCCGATAAACATACCGCATCCAGGCCGGGAACACAACCGCCAGTCCTGCTCCGTGGGCACAATCATAGAGCGCCGATAATTCATGCTCTATATCATGGCTTGCCCAATCCTGTACTCTTCCGACGCCACAGGAATTATTGTGCGCCATCATGCCGGCCCACATGATATTTGCCCTGGCCTCATAATTGTCCGGATCGGCGATCACACGAGGTCCTTCATGTACCATAGCCATCAGAAGCCCCTCGATCATGCGATCGGTTACTTCCACCTCCTGTGTCGTCGTAAAATACCTTTCAAACAGATGCGCCATAATATCGGTAATGCCACAGGCCGTCTGATAAGCCGGAAGTGTCTGCGTCAATTCCGGATTCAAAACAGAGAACGTCGGTCTGAATCCTTCCCCACTGGCTCCTCTCTTAAACATACCGTTCTCATTGGTGATAACGGAATCCGGCGATCCCTCGCTGCCTGCCGCCGCAATGGTAAGGATCGTGCCCACCGGAAGCGCTTTCTCCACAGACTTTCCCTGATAGAAATCCCAGAAATCTCCGTCATATACCGTTCCGGCAGCGATCGCCTTGGAAGAGTCGATGACACTGCCGCCACCCACTGCCAGCACAAAATCTACGTTTTCTTTCCTGCAAAGATCAATCCCCTCATAAACAAGCCCGCTTCTGGGATTCGGTTTCACTCCTCCCAGCTCTACATAGGAAATCCCGCTATCTTCCAACGACTTTTTTACCCGGTCCAGTAGTCCGGAGCGCACTACGCTGCCACCGCCGTAATGCACCAGCGCTTTCGTTCCACCAAACCGCTTCACATAATGTCCCGCCCGCTTCTCTTCTTCTTTTCCAAATACAAAATAAGTCGGACTGTAAAAAGTAAAATTATTCATATTGATCTCCTTGCTCCTTTTCTTTTTGATAATTCGTAGGCCACATCCACGATCATGTCTTCCTGTCCGCCTACCATTCCACGTTTTCCCAATTCTACCAGGATATCCTTTGTATCGACGTCGAATTTCTGCGAAGCCCGCTTCGCATGAAGCAGAAAACTGGAATATACTCCCGAATACCCAAGCATCAGCGAATCCGGATCGATCACCTGCGGACGCTGCATCACAGGAACTACCTCTTTCTCCGCCTCAAGCAGACATCCAAGGTCCGCACCGCTCTCCCATCCATAGCGCTGTATCACGGCCTGCAATACCTCGATCTGTGTATTCCCTGCCCCGGCTCCCAATCCGCCTAAGGAGCCGTCAATATAGACGGCACCCTCCTCTATGGCCGCTATGGAATTGGCCACCGCCAGACCCAGATTATTGTGCGCATGAAACCCTACCGGAATATTTAAATGTTCCGTCAGGATTAAGACCCGCTCCCGCACCTCATCAGGCACCAGGTGACCTGCCGAATCGGCCAGATTGATATAGTCTGCTCCGGCATCCGCGAAGATCCTTGCCTGTTCTAAGATTTTCTCCGGCCGTGCCATATGGATCATCATCAGAAACCCGACTGCACACATGCCTTTTCTTTTGGCGGCCTGAATGTGCTGGATCCCGACATCGGCCTCCGTGACATGGGTCGCCACACGAAGCACACGTACACCCCGCTCATACGCTTCTTCCAGATCTCTGATCGTACCGATCCCCGGCAGCAGGAGTGCACCCAGCTTCGCCTCCCTGATCACACCCGCCGCAGCCTCGATCAAATCCATGTCACTTACCGCAGAAAACCCGTAATTGACTGAAGAGCCTCCCAGACCGTCACCGTGTGTCACTTCTATGATCTCCACGCCTGATCTGTCCAGTTCTCCCGCGATACGCATCACCTGCTCCTTCGTAAAGCTGTGCCCCACCGCATGACTGCCGTCGCGCAGGGTCACATCTACCAGTTTGATCCTCCTTTTCATCCTCTTACCTCTTATCCCTTCTCCTTCTCCGCAGACATCGCGTCCGAACCTTTTTCCTTCATCAGTCTTTCGACCGCCAGCTTCTCCGCGACCCGAACGGCCGCCGCATTGATAATATCCAGATTCCCGGAATATTTCGGCAGGAAATCGCCCGCCCCCTCCACTTCCACAATAACAGTCACCTTATTGCCGTCAAAGATCGGCGGCGTTCTGAGTCTGTACCCCGGAACATACTTTTGAACCTCTTCCACCATCTCCCTGACCGACCTGTTGATCCTCTCCTGATCGGGATTTTTGACAATAGAATAGATCGTGTTTGTCATCAAAAGAGGCGGATTGGCAGGATTCAAAATAATGACCGCTTTTCCCCGGTCGGCGCCCGCCACCGTCTCTAACGCTTTGGCCGTGGTTTCCGTAAACTCATCGATATTCGCCCTGGTACCGGGGCCGGCGCTTTTGGATGAGATACAGGAAACAATCTCCGTATAGGAACTGTCTGCAACACGGTTGACCGCATAGGCGATCGGCACGGTCGCCTGCCCGCCGCAAGTCACCATATTGAAATTCATCTCCTGTGACAGGGCATCCAGGTTGACGCAGGGCACCACATACGGTCCCACGGCGGCAGGTGTCATATCAATCGCAATTTTTCCCGCTTTTTGCAGAAGCGGCGCATGTTCCAAATGCGCTTTTGCGCCCGTCGCATCGAAAACGATCCGGATATCATCCTGCGCGAGAACGGCTTCGATTCCGTTTATGCTGGTCTCAATTCCCATTTTCGCCGCGCGTTTGATCCCTTCGGACAAAACGATACCTGTCATTAGCTTCATGTTCAGGCATGAACTGCGCATCACCTTATACATCAGATCAGACCCGATATTGCCCGGCCCAATGATCGCAACATCAATTTTCGCCATTTTTATCCCCCTATTTCTCATTTGTTCTGCCATTAGGCCGTACCGCAGGCGTTCTTTCCATACTGATTCCAGGCATAATCCGGATTCTGTACGCAAAGCTTACCGCCGCTGATCTCAAGGAAGGTGCCCGTCATATACGCCGCCTGATCGGATGCCAGGAAGCACACCGCATCCGCCACGTCATCCGACTTACCCAGCCGCTTAAGCGCGATCGCCTCCGTCAGCTCTTTCTCCCTGCTCTCGATCACCTCCTTTGTCATACCCGTCTCAATAACGCCCGGAATATATCCGACCGTGCGAATTTGGTAAGGCGCAAGCTCTGCCGCCAGCGTTTTGGTCAGATTATAGACAGCCGCCTTGCTTGCCGCATAGGCGCCGCTGCCTGCAGACCCAAGCAGAGCGGCAAAGGAAGATGCATTGATCAATACGCCGCCCCTGTCCATCACCCTGCGGCATTCCCTGGCACAGAGAAAGACGGATTTCAGATTAACAGCCATAACCGTATCCCATTGTTCCTCTGCCATATCGCATACCATGATCTGCGGATAGATTCCCGCGTTGCTGATGAAAACATCAATGTACCCAAAGTCCCTTACCGCCTCTTTAAACAGACCGGATACTGCCTGCCCGTTTGATACATCCACCTTGTATGCCTTTACCGTTCCGTATTCCCGCAGTTTTGTCTCCGCCTCAGAAAGTGCTTTCTCGTCCAGATCACAGATAAACACCGCTGCGCCGTACTGCAGAAACTTCCTGGCGATTGCAAAACCAATTCCATTAATTCCGGCTGCGCCCGTGACCCCAACCGTCTTACCAGTAAAATCAAATGCCATATCTATGTAACTCCTTATCTCTTTCTTTTCCTTGATTATTTGTTATTGGTTCCAGTCGATCACCGCTCCCTCGCTCGCTGACAAGGCAAATCGCGCATACAGCCCCAGATAGCCCTCCCGCACGACCGGCGGCGGCAGGATCAGCGCTTCTCTCCTCCTGTGCAGAGTCTCCTCATCCACATGCAGCGTGATCTTTCCGGCCGGAATATCGATCGTAATGCTGTCGCCGTTCTCGATAAGTGCGATCGGACCGCCTTGTGCAGCCTCCGGCGAAATATGCCCTACGAAGCAGCCGTTGTTGGTTCCGGAAAAGCGTCCGTCCGTGATCAGCGCCGTGGAAGTTCCCAGCCCGACTCCGTAAAGATACTTCATGGCTTTGAACATCTCCCGCATCCCCGGTCCGCCTTTCGGCCCCTCGTAGCGGATCACCACTACATCTCCGGCTACGATCTCGCCCCCAAGGATCGCCGTCTCCGCTCTCTCCTCGCCGTCATACACCTTCGCCCTGCCCGTAAACACATGCATTTCGGGCACAATGGCAGACGGTTTGGTAATACAGCCGTCAGGCGCGAGATTTCCTTCCAGGATCGCAATCCCGCCGAATTGCAAAAAGGGATCCTCCAACGTCCTGATGATCTTCCGGTTCACATCTTTTTCCTTATATTCCTCTATATTTTCCGCCACCGTCTTCCCGGTAACGGTCATCGCCTCCCCATGGAGCAAAGGTCTCAATTCCCGCATTACCTGGGGGATTCCCCCTGCAAAGTAGAAATCTTCCATATTGTAGGGTGACGCCGGATTCACTTTCACGATCAGGGGTGTAGTCATCCCGATCCTCTTAAGCTTATCCGTCATCACGTTTCCACAGATACCGTTCTCCCTCGCGATCGCCGGCAGGTGCAGCGCCCCATTGGTAGACCCTCCGGTGGCATTCAGAACACGGATCGCGTTATCCAGAGCGTCGGAAGTTATGATCTCCCGGGCAGTAATATTCTTTCTGACCAGTTCCACGATCTTCTCTCCCGTCCGATAAGCGATTCTTGTTCTCTGCGCATATACGGCCGGAATCAAAGCACCCCCGGGAAGCGTCATCCCCAACGCCTCAGACAGTGCGCACATGGTATTGGCCGTTCCATAGAAAGAGCAGGAACCGCACGTGGGACCGCATGTATCTTCCAGGCTCTCCAACTCTTCTTCCGTAATTTTTCCCGCCTTCAGCATTCCGTTTCCCTCTGAGAGAGAAGTCAGATCCGAACTTCGCCCGTCGAACTTACTGCCGCCAAGCATGGGGCCGCCCGGCAGCAGGATCGCCGGAATCTTCAATCTTGCTGCCGCCATCAACAATCCCGGCACAATCTTATCGCAGGAACCCATCAAAACCACCGCATCCAGCCGATGAGCCTGTACCATCACCTCCACGTCATTCGCGATCAGTTCTCTGGAAGGCAGAATATATTTCATCCCCTCGTTTCCCTGCGCCGTTCCGTCACAGGCTCCGGTCACCCCGAATTCCACGGGCGTTCCCCCTGCCGCATATATCCCGTATTTCACATGTTCGGCCAACTGTCGCAGATTATAGCTCCCCGGGCATAGCTCACTCCAGGTATTGGCAATGCCGATGATCGGTTTCGCCAGATCCGTATCCGAAAACCCCATCGATTTGTAGACAGCCCTGTTGAAATTGAACTCCGGACGTTTCAGAATCTCTTCACTTCGTCTCATCTTCTCACCCTTCCCATCCCGGTATCTCTGTCTCCCCGCAATAATGTCAAAAACCTGTGGCAGCTGACGATTCCAATATTTCCAGTCATGACCTCCCGCCCCGGTCTGCAATCTGTACGATATCCCCATTGCGGCTGCCATATCTTCAAACAACCGGTTACTCTCGTAATGGTAATCCTGCTCTCCGCAGTATGCATACAGTTCCACAGCACTTTCCCGAAAAGCCCTGCGCCGAACCAGATCCATCAGATCCACATCACTTCCGTCCAGAATAATGCCTTCCTCGCCAAACATACCCCGGAAGATCCTCGTAAGATCCCCGGACTCCAACAGGCTGTACACCAGTTTTGACGGAATCTGCTCCTGCCTGCCAAGTCGTTCCACATATGCCCTCAGGCTGTCTTCCTCACCTGCTTCATAGAGCCTGGCCAGACTTTCATCTGCCAATATGCGATGGATCCACGCTATCTTCATCGGACCAGAGAGAGAAAATGCTGCCCGATACTGCTGCGGATAGCGCATGGCGAGCAGAAATGCGCCATATCCTCCCATGGAATTTCCCGCCACATAATTACGCTGTTTTCCTTCGGCAATCGGAAAATAATTTCGCAGGAAACAGGGCAGCTCTTCCGCCAAAAATATAAGATATGCTCCGCCATATGCCATATCGGTATAAAAGCTCAAGTCCGCATTCGGAATCACCAGACACGTACCTGTCTCCCCGGCATATTCCTCCGCCAGCGTATGACGGATCCATCCGCTCTGATCATCGGTCATCCCGTGAAGCAGCGTCAGTGTCGGCAATTCCACGCCCCTGGCCGCCTCCTGCGGACATAAGACATTAACCGTCGTCCGCTTATGTAAGGCATTCGACATAACGTTAATTGTAAAAAGATTCATGCAGTCCGTCCTCTCTGCCGGCAGTTAATTGAAATAGACCAGATCGTAAAACGCTTTGATGTGCTGTTCAAGGTTCTTCGATGCGTTACCGTAATCACCTTGTAAAAGATGATCAATGATCTGCTTATGCTCATCCTTCGCCACAGACAGGCGGCCTTCCATTCTGATACACATCAGATACCACTGTCTGGTCGATCTCTCCAGAATATCCTGACAGAACTGAATGAGCAGGTGGTTATGGCTCAGATTTACCAACAGGCTGTGAAACTCATAATCCATCTTCAAAAACTGCTTCAGGCTCTTCTCGTCACACAGGGAAACCTCTTCAAAGCCCACCCTTAATATTTCAAGCTTCTCCTTCACATCGTCCGTTAACGGTTTCTCCTGACACCGCAAAATATAGGGTTCCGTCAACAGCCGGGCCTCAATGATCTCATTCATTTCCTGATAAGAGATCTTGGAAACTCTGGTCGATTTCCTTGCCGCAATCGTAATATAATCTTCCCGTGCCAACTGCAGGATCGCCTCCCGCACCGGCGTTCTGCTCACATTATACTCCCTGCCGATCTCCTCCTCCGAAATCGGCGTACCCGGAAGATACTCGCAGAAAATGATCTTTTCCTTTAAATCCCTGTAAATGATCTCCTTTAAGCTTTCCTTCTGTTGTTTCATGCTTCTGCCTCCTCATAGCGTTTTGTGATATTTTTTATCTTACAGCATTTTGTTTTTAATATATCATATTATCCATGTCATTTGGAAAGTATTATGCTGTCATGTTATAAAAAGACCGCATTTACAACGAAAAGGCCAACAGGGCGGCAGTACTTTACACCGCCCTGATATATTAATACAATTACAACTAAGTCTATCTTCTATTTATTTACCGCATCAATCATCGCTTTATTATATTCTTCCGGCGTCATGGAAAGCCCTACAAGAGCCTGCATACTGTCCTTATGAATCTCTGCGGCATCGCTGGGAAGATACTGATCGTACCAGAGCTGGATGCTCTTCGCTTCCTGCAAAAGCTTCATAAGTTCTTCACTGATCTCGTTCTCTGCCGTCGCGTTCTTCGTAGGTGGGATTCTGCCCGCTGCGATCCTCTTTGCCACAGCCGTATCATCGATCAGATATTTGATCGCCTCGAAACAGATCTCCTTGTCCTCCGCCTCGGAACTGATACAGTAGAACGTATCTCCCAGCGTGCCTACCAGGTTGCCGGGATCCCCTTTACCGCCTTCGACAGACGGGAACGGGAACACACCGATATCGCCGAGAATGTCAGGCTGATCATTATAAAATGTGGATACGCACCAGCTGCCGTCCAGAAGCATCGCACATTCCTCGTTATAGAACATGGTGCGGTGAATGCCGGTCTCTCCGTCAAGACCGTTATATCCTTCTCCGAAATACCCCTTCTGTGCCCACTCCTGCATCTTGTTATCCGCCCAGGTAAACACTTCGTCCTCAAACGTCCTGTCACCACCGTTTGCCGCACTCTCAAAAAGTTCCGGACCCGCCTGACGGTCTACCAGGTACATATAGTACATGGACGCGAAATACTTGGTCTTATTCGGCAGGGCAAAAGGTGAAATGCCATTCTCCAGGAAGGTATCGCAGACTTTCTCAAGCTCCTCCAGAGTCTTCGGTACCGCAATATTATAGCGCTCGAACAATGCCTTATTATAGAAGATCGCCGCGATCGAACAGTTCTCCACCGGCACCGCCCACATCTTCCCGTCCTCCACCGTCTGTGCAACAGCCGCATCCATGAAATAATCCTTATAATCATCCTGATTCATAAAGTCTGTCAGATCGGTAATGCAGCCGGCTTCAATATATTCCTTCATGCCGCCTCCGGTCCATGTAACAAAAATATCCGGCGCCGTATTGGAGCCAAGGGCGATCGCGATCTTCTGCTTATAATCTTCACTGCCCATGCAGACATCATTAATCTTATAACCCGGATGATCCGCCTCGAATCTGGCAATACTATCGGCAAATATCTCTCTCATGGGTTCTTCCGTCTGGATCTCCCACAGCGTAATCTCCTTTACTTCCTCTTCCGCAGCGCCGCTGCGTTCTTCTTCCTGGCCTTCCGGGGTATTCTGTACCGCTCCCGCATCTGTACTCTCAGCGCCGGCGCTTCCTCCTCCCGATCCGCATCCCACGAGTGAGATTGCCATCAACCCGCCAAGTAACCCTGCAATAATTTTTTGTACTTTGCCTTTTTCCATATTCCTCTCCTTTTCTTAAGTTGGCCGTCTCTCAGGCCCAAATTGAATTGTTATGCTTCTATTCATAACACATTAATATATCACTATCAACATATTTTTTATTTTATAATATATCACAAATACATTCAAACCACATCTTCTTCTCCTGATTATGATATAAATTTTTCCATATTTTCCAGTATTTTCACATTATTTTCCATTTTACATATCACATTCATAAAAACATTGTTGCTTTTTTATTTTCCGTATGGTATATTTTAATACATATTCTGATATATCACAAAAGCAAAGTTAACAAGACAAAGCGAGGAGGAAAACCAATGACCAACAGGAAACTGTCAGAACATGTCCTGCAAAAGGAACAGAGTATTCGGCTGCAATGTGAAAAGGAAACCGCACAGACACTGTTTACAAACGGCAGGTACGCATATGAAGAACTATACACAGATCTTCCCTTATGGGAAAGAACCGCCAGAACTACCGCTTATGTATTTGATCATCAGGTAGTCGAAGTGGACGATGACGATGTGGTGATCGGACGATACAACCTTCGCGTCTTCGATCCGGACGGGGATCGGGGGCAGCATCCAAGAAAGACTCTGGAAGATCCTTCCTATCTATATCATCTGGCTTACCAGGAACTGTTGGAGTCGATCCATGATACCTGTCCGGAAGTCAGAGGTGATTTCCTGGAGGCCGGCCTGCATGGAGACGCTTTCTGGAACGGCCACGAATCCCACAGTTTCCAGAAAGTGCTTCGCCTCGGCTGGCAGGGGATCCGTGACCTGTCCACCCGAATGCTTTCCCGCACGAAGGATGAGAAGAAGCGTCAGTTCTATCAGGGACTCAACATCGTGATCGACTCCCTGATCAGATACAACGAGCGCTATGTGCAGGAACTGGAGCGTAAGGGTATGACAGATCTTGCCGAAATCTGTCGCAAGGTCCCCCGCTATCCTACCGAAAGTTTTCGCGAAGCAGTGCAATCCGTCAATATGGTGTATATGACCGTTACACAGGAAGCCAGCGGCACCTACGGGCCGGGATGGCTCGACTATTATTTATGGCCTTATCTGGAGAAAGATCTGAAAGAGCAGAAGATCACCATGCAGGAAGCTTTTGATCTGTGCGGACATCTGCTTCTGCAGATGGATCGCAGGATCCGCCTGAACGAAGAAATGAATGATACCGTATGTCTGGGAGGAAGTCATCCCAACGGAGAACCTGCCGTCTCTCCCCTGACTTACCTGTTTGCACAGGCGGCGCTGCAGCTTGATATCACCTGCCTGTTGGTCTATCTGAAAATGCCCGCCAATCCGCCGCAGGAATATATTGAATTTGCGGCTCATTACCTTATGGCAGGCAAAAACAGAGGCCAGATCCTGAACGACAGGGCCATTGCCGCTTCCCTGGAATACCGGGGCGTACCTTATGAGGAAGCGTTATCTTACACCACCAACGGCTGCATGGAAGTTTCCAACTCACAGGCCAACAGCGATATGCTTCTCTCCGGCTGGCACAATATACCCAAGTTTGTGGAACTCAGCATCACTCACAATTACTGCCTCGTAAACCATAAAACCTACGACACAGTCCATTATCAGGGCCTGGAGAATTTCAGCTCCTTTGAAGCGTATTATGCGGATTTTCTTTCCGAGACCGGACGGATCCTGCACCAGTACTTCGACTGTATCGACCGGTGGAGCAAGGCCAGCGCAAAATATCGTCCCACCTATTATGCTTCCAGTCTGCTCAACGACTGTATGATCCGCGGGAAAAACATGCATGAAGGCGGAACCCGTTATCACGACTACGGAACCGCTCCGGTAGGCCTTGGGATGGCTGCGGATTCCCTGTTCGCCGTCAAGAAGGCTGTTTTCGATGATAAGATCTGTTCGGCCGGGGAATTGGTCCGGGCTTTAAAAAGCGACTATCAGGATCAGGAAGCCTTACGGCTACAGCTGAGAGCTTATCCGAAGTACGGACAGGATCATGACGAAGCGGACGCTTTTGCCGCCGGATTTTTCCATGATATCTGCGGCATTTATGAAAGTTACGAAAATCATCTCGGCGGCTGTGTGAAGCCGGTTATTTTTACCTTCGTATGGGCCGGCCTCTGCGCACAGCATCTGGGCGCCACCGCAGACGGGTGTCATGCCCACACACCGGCCTCCCATGGCACCACACCGGCAGGAAGTTCCATGACAAAAGGCGCCACCGCCGCGATCCTCTCCAACTGCAAAATGCCGATGCACCGCTTCACCGGAGGCGGCAGTTCCATGTGGGATTTCGACGAAAGCTGGATCAACGAGGAACTGATGAAAAATTTCATTAGCACCTTCCTCGCGCTGGGCGGACAAATGTTCCAGGGCAATTCCTCCATCGATCCACAGACACTGGTAAAAGCCCAGGAGCGGCCCAATGATTATCTGCACCTGATCGTCAGAGTCGGCGGCTTTTCCGCTCATTTTGTCGATCTGGACAGGAGCGTACAGGATGACATCATAAGCAGATGCCGTCACACGGCAAAATAACGCGCCACCCCTTTTTACAGGTATTGGCGGCATGGAGGTACAGACATAATTATGACCGGAACGATTTTTGATATACAACGGATGTCGCTGCATGACGGCCCGGGCATCCGCACTACCGTGTTTTTCAAGGGCTGCAGTATGCACTGCTTCTGGTGCCATAATCCGGAATCTCTTTTGCCAGAACCGGAGATTCAGTTTTTCGTTGACCGCTGCATTCTATGCGGCAGATGTCAGGAAGTCTGTGACCGGCATTGTCACAGAATAGACCCTGACAGCCGCACGCATGATTTTCACCGCGCTCCGTGCACGAAATGCGGCAAATGCGCGCTAAACTGCCCTTCCGGCAGTCTGGTCAGGACCGGAGAAAGCATAACCCCCGAAGAACTTGCCGGAATTGTCCTCCGCGACAGAGCGTTCTTTATGCATTCCGGAGGCGGCGTCACCGTCTCCGGAGGCGAACCTCTGCTGCAGCCTGCCTTTGTACATCGGTTCTTTACGATCCTGCAGGAACAGAGGATCCACACCGCCATTGAGACTGCGCTGAACGTACCTTGGGAATCTCTGAGTACCGTACTGCCCGTTACGGATCTAATTCTGGCAGACATTAAGCACCCGGATCCCGAAATGCACAAAGCGGCAACCGGTGTCTCCAACGAACTGATCCTTCAAAATTTCAGGATCCTGGAACAAAGCGGCCTTCCATACGTGATCAGAGTCCCGGTCATTCCCGGTGTAAATGACAGCGAAGCGGTAATGCACATGCTGAATACCCGGATCAGCGGCATCTTACATCCGCTGTATCTGGAACTTATGCCCTATCATGAATATGGCCTTAAGAAATACGACAGTCTGTCCAGAGAACATGCGGCGCTTGACGCCCTTCATCCGCCGACCCGGGAAAGCCTGATCCGGCTTGCAGCCTGTTTTGATACTGTCAAAGTGTTATTCCGTGACGGTTCAAGAACCGTCACCCTATCAGGAGGTATATGATGCAAAAAAGAGGAAACCCGAAACTGAATATGACTGCGGCGCTCTTCCTAATGCCCGCATTCTTTTTTATAATCGTTTATATTTTCTATCCTGTTGTAGATGTTTTTCATTTAAGTACGCTGGATTGGAACGGGATCAGTCCCAACAAAATTAACGTCGGTCTTCAGAACTGGAAAACCCTGCTTCATGATAAGTACTTCTTTACCGCTGCCCTGCATAACATATTGATCGCGGTTCTTTCTATTATTGTACAGATGCCTCTGGCCGTCACATTGGCCTTTATGCTTGACCGCATGGGCAGAAAATCCGGCATTCTCAAGGTAATCTACTATCTGCCCAGCCTGTTTTCCACCACCGCCGTTGGTTTATTGTTCTCCTTCCTCTATACGCCGCGAAACGGCATCTTTACAACGGTCTCCAGACTGTTTGGCGGCGGAACCGTAGATGTACTGGGGAATCCGCACACATCCCTTCTGGCCGTGTTCTCTGTGATCTGCTGGACTGCCGTTCCGTATTATATGGTATTTTACCTGGCTGCATTCAGCGGACTGCCCCAGGAGCTTTACGAGGCTGCAGTGATTGACAGCGCCAATCTGAGACAGTACTTTTTCAGCATTGCGCTGCCCTTACTGAAAAATTCCATCAAGACTGCCTGCACGCTGTCTCTGATCGGTTCATTGAAATACTTCGACCTGGTCTACATCATGACAGAGGGCGGACCCAATTACTCGTCCGATCTGATGGCTACTTATATGTACCGTCTGACCTTCAAGTCCAGGCAGATGGGATACGGCGCCACGGTCGCCGTAGGCATGTTTTTAATCATTACCACTTTCACCTATCTATTCCAATATCTGATCAACCGCGACGCAAAGGAGGAATAACTGATCATGCTCAAAAAGTACACTGTCAAAATCTTAATCGGAGTCTACGCCGCCCTTTTTCTGGCGCTCTCTCTGCTGCCTTTCTACATGATGATCATTAATTCTCTGAAATCCTCACAGGATTATGGGAGAAACGGGTTTTTTACCATCCCGGAAGAATTTAAGATCTCCAATTACGTGAAAGTAGTCACGGACGGCATCTTCAGCTATTTTAAGAACAGTATCGTCGTAGCCGTCGTTTCACTGCTCATCCTGCTCGGCATCGCCCTGTGCGCTTCCTATGCCTTTTCCCGTATCCGCCTGCGGTGGGTGCAATTACTCTTTATGCTGGTAGTCGCTAGTATGGCGATCTCCATCCACGTAGCGCTCATCCCGATCTATCTCCTGACAAGGAAGATCGGCCTGTACGATACGATCGCAGCTCTTGTCGGTCCCTATGTCGCCTTTAATCTGCCGATCACAATCTTCATTCTGACAAACTTTATGAAAGAAATCCCGATCGAACTCGAGGAATCTGCCTGGATCGACGGCTGCGGACACTTCAGATTCTTCCTGTCCATCGTCACGCCTCTCTCCAAAGCCGGTATCATCACCGTGGCAATCTATGACATGATATCGATGTGGAATGAATTTGGCTTCGCACTGGTGCTCACACAATCACCCAATACGCGAACGCTGCCGCTCGCCCTCTGGAATTATAAGAGCCAGTACGGAAGTAATGTGCCTATGCTTTTTGCGGTTTTGGTATTGTCAGTCCTTCCCATGGCCATTGCCTTCGCATTTGGGCAGGATAAGCTGATCAAAGGCATGATGGCCGGCGCCGTGAAGGGATAAAACGCTTCCCTATTTAGTCCATTTGGTGTAAAATGCTATAAGCAGGCAACGCACAGGATGCCTGGCATAATTTCCCACAAAAACAGTGACGGATGGAGGAAAGAAAATGGACAGACAAAACCTGACCCTGCTTACGGATTTATATGAGTTGACCATGATGCAGGGTTACTTCAAACACAAGGACCGCAACGAGACCGTGATCTTCGATGCTTTCTACCGCAGTAACCCCTGTGACGGCGGCTTCGCCATCGCGGCAGGCTTAGAGCAGCTGATCCAGTATATCAAGGAACTGCACTTTAGCGAAGACGACATCGCCTATCTGGCAGGCCTCGGTATTTTTGACCAGGACTTCCTGGATTATCTGAAAGATTTCAAGTTCACCGGCGATATCTATGCCATCCCGGAAGGCACAGTGGTCTTTCCGCGGGAGCCTTTAGTCAAAGTGATCGCGCCGATCATGCAGGCACAGCTTGTGGAGACGGCTATCTTAAATATCATCAATCATCAGAGTCTGATCGCCACCAAGGCCGCCAGAGTCTGCTATGCCGCCCACGGCGACGGCATCATGGAATTCGGCCTGCGCCGGGCGCAGGGGCCGGATGCCGGCACTTATGGCGCCAGAGCTGCTGTCATCGGCGGCTGTATCGGCACCTCCAACGTCCTGTGCGGGCAGCTTTTTGACGTGCCGGTAAAAGGCACCCATGCTCACAGCTGGATCATGAGTTTCCCTGACGAGTATACTGCTTTCAAGACTTATGCGGATATGTATCCTTCCGCCTGCATCCTCCTGGTAGACACTTACGACACCTTAAAATCCGGCGTACCCAATGCCATCCGCGTCTTTCGTCAGATGCGCGAGTCCGGCATTCCCCTGACCTTCTACGGCATTCGCTTAGACAGCGGTGACCTTGCCTATCTGTCCAAGAAGGCCCGCAGGATGTTAGACGATGCAGGCTTTCCGGACGCAGTCATCTCCGCCTCCAACGACCTGGACGAATTTCTCATCCAGAGCCTGAAAGAACAGGGCGCTGCTATCACTTCCTGGGGCGTGGGCACCCACCTGATCACTTCCAAGGACTGCCCGTCCTTCGGCGGCGTATATAAGCTGGCGGCCATTATGGGGGAAGACGGCAGATTCATTCCGAAGATCAAGTTATCCGAAAATTCGGAGAAGGTGACTAATCCTGGTAACAAGACAATTTACCGCGTATACGAGAAGGAGACCGGCAAGGTAAAGGCAGACCTGATCTGCCTGGTGGAAGAAACTTTCGACGAAGGCGAACCTTTGCTTCTTTTTGACCCTAACGAGCCCTGGAAGAAAACGAAGCTGCCCGGCGGCAGTTATACCCTCCGCGAGCTTATGATACCGGTATTCCGGGGCGGCGAATGCTGCTACACCTCGCCGAAGGTCATGGATATCCGCGATTACTGCCAGAAAGAACAGAGCACCCTCTGGGATGAGACGCGCAGACTGGTAAATCCCCATAAAGTGTATGTGGATCTGTCCGCCAAATTATATGATATTAAGATTAAACTGTTAGACCAGATGAATCAGGGATGATACAAAGACTTTCATAGATAGCATGGATGACCATGCTGCCTGTCAAGCGGCAGGTTCTGCGCGTGGAAGTTTACTTGAAAAGTCTTTTCCGTTGCATTATAATAATCCGTGAGAGAAACGGAGGAGATGCATATGCTTCGCATTATTACAGATTCAGCAAGCGATCTGCCCAAAAACTACATTGAGCAGCATCATTTGCATGTGATCCCGACCCCTGTTGTGATCGACGATGTGGATTATCTGGACGGTAAGACCATTCAGACAGAAGAATTTTATCATATACTGGACGATATCAGGCGGGATGTTAAGACATACCATATCAACCCGGCGATGTTTACCGACGCTTTCCTGCCTTATGCGCAGAGTGGAGACAGCATTATTTATCTGTGCTTCTCTACCGGAATCGCCGGAACCTACAACGCGGCAAACATCGCCCTTACCGGAATCCGTGAGGACTATCCCGATTTTGATCTGACCATCATTGATTCCAGATGTGCCTCCATCGGCTTCGGTCTGCTCGTGAGTAAACTGGTCACCATGTTGGAAAAAGGAGCTTCCAGAGAGGAACTGATCGAAGCCGCAGATTATTATATCTCACATATCCGCCATGTTTTCACGGTACAGACCCTGGCTTACCTGATCAAGGGCGGTCGTCTGACCAAATTCAAGGGCACTCTGGCAGAAACCCTTGACATGAAACCTGTTCTGGTAGTAAACGAAAGCGGCGCCCTGGCGGTCATCAAGACCGTGCGCGGCCGCAAGAAATCACTGCGCTATCTGATCGAGTACGCCCGGGAGAACGGTTATCGTCTGGAAGACCAGACCGTTGCCCTCTGTCATGGAGAAGATCGGGAATCCCTGGAATTTGTAAACTCAATGGTACAGGAGACTTTTCACCCGAAAGATACCCTGATCTCCGTCGTCGGCTGCGCCATCGGCGCACATACCGGACGCGGTCTTGTAGGCTTCTGCTTCTTCGACGCGGATGACGGTAAATACGGTAAATATTTTGCATAAACGGAAATCAAGAGGCAATGAGCATGGATGAACAACAGCCAGGTTATACTTATCTGGAAACCAACGGAGAATTTAAGATGCGCGAACTTGACAAACGCGATCTGGAACAGTTTAACGCTCTGTTACAGTATGCGTTTCAGGTCACTTCCTATGATCTGTTCCAGACCGGATGGGAACAGGACGAGATCAAATACGCCAAACGTCCTATTCTGGAAGAAGCCTATGTACTGGGCTGGTTCTATCAGGACAGACTGGCATCCATGATCGTTGTCTATTCCATGAAAGTCAACGTTCACGATACAATCATGGATATGGGCGGCATCACCGGCGTGGCCACTTATCCCGAGTATACCGGCCGAGGACTGATCCATGCTCTGATGCGGCACGCCCTGGACTACATACACCACAACGGGATGCTTCTCTCCTTCCTCTACCCCTATTCAATCCCCTTTTACCGCAAGATGGGTTGGGAGATCGTATCGGATAAACTCTCATTTACCGTCAAGGACACACAACTTCCCAAGATGCGTCCGGTGGACGGTATGGTGGAGCGTGTCAGCCTCGATTCCGAAGATTATCACAATGTGCATTCCTACTTCGCCCTGCAGCGGCACGGAGCCCTCATTCGTGATGCGCTTTCCTGGGAAGAGTACTGGCGCTGGGACAATGACGACATGATCGCCGCAGTCTATTACAGTAAGGAACACAAGCCGCTTGGTTACGTAGTCTATTATATCGCCAACGAGATTTTTCATATCAAGGAAATGGTCTACCTCAATATCGAGGCCAATTATGGACTCTGGAATTATATCAGCGCCCATTTCTCCATGATCACTCAGGTACAGGGCGACAACTATTCCGGTGAGCCGATGGCCTATCTGTTCGAGGACAGCGAGATCACGGAAACCATCTCTCCCTACATCATGGCGCGGATCATCGATGTCAGAGAGTTCCTTGCCGAATATCCGTTCCAGATTCAGCCGGAAGATTTAAAGCTGCATTTTCTCGTGCACGACGAGATGGCGCCCTGGAACGAAGGGGACTATATGCTCTCCTGGCATGACGGTAAGACCATCTGCGAACAAGTCGGGAACAATCAGTCCATCAATGTAGTGGAACTATCTGTAAATACCCTGACCGCCATGCTGATGGGCTATAAGAGGCCATCCTATCTCTATGAACATGAGAAGATCAAGACCGAGTATTATATGCTGACATGGCTGGAACGCCTGATCCCGGTCGAGAAAGCGTATTTCTCGGATTATTTCTGATACCCTGCTCTCTGCCCGCGGGGCAAATTGCACAATACAATATTTTGAGGTCACCTGTTCAGGATTGCCCCTTTGTCACTATATCTTGTTATTTTGTCTTTGATTGACGTTATTCCGTTTCTATTTTTCTACATCGGTTTTTCATAAAAGATTTGTACAGCCTCCTCGTTTATGGTATATCTGTTATAGGTTCATCGCAATACACGACATATCTTAGTTCCTTAACATCTTACACTGCGAAGCAGCCTTCCTGCTGTTTCATCTGACGAAAGGCACGTCTATGGCACCTATGACATCTACAAAAAACACATCTTCTGTCCCGCGAAATTCTTCTCCACCATCAGTTCGTCATGTCAACTGGCACGAGGCTGCCGCATGTGCCATAGAGATCGAACCACGTGACTATGCCTCGCTGCTGCAATTCCTGACAGAGTATATCCTTGGCAAGAACAGTTACCGGATCGACCTGCTCGTCATCCGGAAGCTGTCCGGACAGGAAATCCCTAAAAAGATCGCCCGGATCTTCAGAACCTACAACCTGTTCGAAGTCAAGGGCATCCATTCTTCTGTCTCTACCGCCACATACTATAAAACAATCGGGTATGCCGGACTTTTCATCGACCAGATCAGTGCGCAAACGCCCATAACCGGGCTTGATGTCAGCATTACCTTCCTCGCCTTCCACTACCCCAGAAAGCTGATAAGGCATCTCAAGGACGAACGAAAAATAACAGTTGCAAAAAAGTGGAAGGGGATTTATTATATCAGTAAAGAGACATTTAAAATACAAATTATCGTCACACGTGAACTGCCGCCGGATGAGAATCTTTATCTGCGCTGCCTGACCGATCACCTGCAGGATTCGGCGCTGATTAACCGCCTTGCAGACGATTACACAGAGCACCAACATCAAAATCAAAGTTTATACAATAGATATATGCATCAACTGACGACCGCCAACCTCAAGCCGAAAGGAGGATCCCACATGGTATGTGAAGGACTTTTGAATCTGTTTGGTACAAGTTCTGCAGAGATTATCGAGAATACCCGCAGAGAATCCGAGGAATACTATCTGCCCAAGATCAATGAATTGGCTGATGCTAATAAACAGTTGGCTGTATCCAACAAACTGCTTTCCTCACAAATTGATTATTTGCAAAGCCTTTTAAAGCAGAATAATATTTCTTTTGAATAAAACAAATTGCCTTTTCTGGATTGTGCTCCCATCAAAAGCTTATAAATATGTATCTCAAATGTATAGAAATACTTATCAATTATTTTGATATTCAATAAATTTCAAAGTGAAAGTTTATTTTTAAGCTTGTCAAGAGGTCTCTTTAAGCACCATTATCAAACAATCAATAATAATTTCGATTGCTATTATCCACACATTGAAATATACAATTAGGTGTAGTATGATATTATGAAATGAAATATCAAGAGGAGAAACTTAAAAATGGGATTACTAGAAGTTCTAGGGAAACACTGATTAATTCAAGTATTTCCAGATAATGTATGATAAAATGT